>NZ_ATTI01000001.1:190000-490000 GCF_000419605.1 Sphingomonas phyllosphaerae 5.2
CCAGGACATGCTCAGCGAAATTGAATTCTCCGTGAAGATGCGGAGTACCCGCGGTTAGACGGAAAGACCCCGTGCACCTTTACTGCAGCTTCAGAGTGGCAGTGGACAAGAACTGTGTAGCATAGGTGGGAGGCTTTGAAGCATCGGCGCCAGCCGGTGTGGAGCCAAAGGTGAAATACCACCCTGTTGTTGTCTATTGTCTAACCTCGTACCGTGAAACCGGTACAGGGACCCTCTGTGGCGGGTAGTTTGACTGGGGCGGTCGCCTCCTAAAGAGTAACGGAGGCGCGCGAAGGTGGGCTCAGGCCGGTTGGAAACCGGCTGTTAGAGTGCAATGGCATAAGCCCGCCTGACTGCGAGACTGACAAGTCGAGCAGAGACGAAAGTCGGTCATAGTGATCCGGTGGTCCCTCGTGGAAGGGCCATCGCTCAACGGATAAAAGGTACGCCGGGGATAACAGGCTGATAACCCCCAAGAGCTCATATCGACGGGGTTGTTTGGCACCTCGATGTCGGCTCATCACATCCTGGGGCTGGAGCAGGTCCCAAGGGTTTGGCTGTTCGCCAATTAAAGTGGTACGTGAGCTGGGTTCAGAACGTCGCGAGACAGTTTGGTCCCTATCTGCCGTGGGCGTCGAAATTTGAGAGGAGTTGACCCTAGTACGAGAGGACCGGGTTGAACGTACCTCTGGTGTACCTGTCGTCGTGCCAACGGCGCAGCAGGGTAGCTATGTACGGACGGGATAACCGCTGAAAGCATCTAAGCGGGAAGCCTCCCTCGAGATAAGATTTCTCAGGACGGTCGGAGACCACGACCTTGATAGATCGGATGTGGAAGCGCGGTAACGCGTGAAGCTAACCGATACTAATCGTCCTATTCGCGCTTGAGAGCACACACCCCCAACATCAACGTTGGATGTGGGTGACTTCCAGACAAATCATAATGTGCATCGATTTTGAACCTCCCTGGCCTCAACAACCAGGGAAAACCCCCGTATGCTGGCCCCATTGCCTGGTGGCCATAGCGTCGGTGTCCCACCCGATCCCATCCCGAACTCGGACGTGAAACCCGACCGCGCCAATGGTACTATCGCTCAAGCGATGGAAGAGTAGGTCGCCGCCAGGCATTGAAGCCAGCACACGCAAAGAACCCATCACAATCTCCAAAACACCCGGCGCGGGGTGGAGCAGCCCGGTAGCTCGTCAGGCTCATAACCTGAAGGTCACAGGTTCAAATCCTGTCCCCGCAACCAACGCTATCACAAAAGCCCCAAGCCTCGCGGCCTGGGGCTTTTGTGCGTTCGGCGCAAACGCTTCCTCTGCGAACGCCACAATCCAATAGATCGCGCGTACAATCCTACCGCCCGACGACGGCCGAGCACCAACCTCGTCGATACGCCGCCGCGCAGATCGTGTCCCTTCGCAACCGCGTGATCGTCGAAGGTCATGGCGCGCCGAACGCGGAGATCGCCCGTGCGGACAAACAAGGGTACTGCGCGGAAACTCCACTCGTTGTGACGCGGGTGTCAAGTCCTGTGCACCCAACTCCATGGCAGCGTGACGATGGCGGGAGACCGATCATACAGAAGCGCTCCAATACAAACGTACCTACGTAAGAGACTTGAGCCCGCATCCACCCGATACGTTCGAAGCATAAGCACTTGGGCTAGAGCATCGAGCGTTCAATACGGTGCATAACCGACCGCATGGAAGTGTTTCCAGCACTCGTCTGGAGAGTAGAGTTGCAGGTGCTGCCGATAGCCTTCCAGAGGTCGTCGATGGTTCGCGCGCCGATATGCCTGAGATGGGCCTTTAGCTTGGCGCGGGTCATTTCGATCGGATTGAGGTCAGGGGAGTGGGGCGGCACAGAAACCAGGCCCCTCGTTGATTGAGGGTTGCCTTGGCCTTCTCGCTTTTATGGCTGGGCAGATTGTCGAGGATGACGACATCGCCGGGATCGAGCGTGGGCGCGAGTTGGTTTCGACCCAGATTTCGAAGATCTCACGGCTCGTGGGCCGATCGATGATCCACGGTGCAGTCAGGCCGTCGTGGTGCAGGGCGTGACGAACGTCTGCGTGCCCCAATGGTTGAACGGCGGGCGTGCTCGGTAGCGCTGCCTGCGTCGTGCCCGACTGCGCAGCCGGGACATTTTCGTCGTGGTGCCGGTCTCGTCGATGAACACCAGCCGGTGCGGCTCCTGCCGCATCCGCGGCTGGCGACCGCTACGCCACGTCCGGCGTGCCAAGGCCACGCCCTCGCGACCGATCTCGTCGGCCATCAGCGTTTTTGTGACGGTATAGCCGATCGTTCGCCGGAACCGCGACCGCGATGCCGGAGGCGCCACCGCCCAAGCTCGCTCACCAATCGCGCTGCCGATTCGGGCATCGTGATGTCACCCTGTCTCGAGCCAACGGATCGGGACGCCCCGTGCGCCGCCAGCTTGCCCCCACCAGCCGGACGACGTTGCCGCGCCCGGGCCAGCGGGCCTGTCACCGCCATCCGCTGCGCCAGCCGTACGCCCGTGCTCGCGCTGGTCCCGGGACGCCGTGCCGCTGCACGCCGCGAGCCGCCACCGGCAATCTCGCCATAAACCCGCGCCCGAAGATCGCCAGAATGCGCCTTGCCCACGATCCACCTCCGCCGACGGTGGATCACAAATCAGACCCCGCGTGAATCCCGCAAGTCATACTCAGCCTCAACGCTTCTACTAAGCCCGCGGTGCGAGCACATGATGGCTCTCTCGCGCCCTGAGCTCCATCGGCCAGCGATGTTGCAACGGAGAAGGCATATCCCCGTCCTCGTGCCCGAGGATCGCGACCAGCTGCTGCGCCAGCATCAGGCCAAGGGCGTTCAGATCCAGCGTGAAGCACGTCAGGTCGGGCGACAGCGCCCGACACGTCGGGTTGTCGCGCAGTCCGATCACGGCAATATCGCGGCCGGGCTCGCGCCCCAGGCTTCGTAGCGCGCGATACGCGCCGACCGGCGCTGTCTCCCCCATCAGGAGAAGCGCTGTTGGCGGCCGATCCAGCGACATCAGCTGGCGCGTCGCCGCCTCCCCGTCGTGTTCGTCGGAGTCGCCGCGATGGATCAGACCCTCATCCACGGTGAGCCCGGCGCCGGCGAGCGCCGCGCGGTACGCCGCTATCACGACATGGCTGTTGTTGATCGTGGCGGGCGGCGCGACCAGCCCGATGCGACGGTGGTCGTCGGCGATCAGCAACGCCATGGCCTGCGCGACCAATCCCTCGAAATCGAGGTCGATCCATGCATAGTCGCTGGCGGACGCCGTCCGGCCGAGCGCGACGAAGGGAATTTTTCGTTCCAGCAGCAACGCGATCCGGGCGTCCTCGTGCTGCGTCCCGGAAAGGAGCCAGCCATCCACCGTCCCGCGAGCGATGTGGCGGCGCAGAAAGGTCTCCCCATCCTCGCCTTTGCGCGCGAGCAGGATGACTAGATCGAGGCCATGTTCGAACAGGCCGGCCTGCACGCCTTCCAGCAGCGCCATGAAGAACGGGTCGCCGTGCAGCGCGCTGTCATGTTCCAGCGTTAGCATGAACCCGACGGTCGCGGTGCGCCCGATCCGCAGCGTACGGCCGGATTGGTTCGGTGTGTAACCGAGCGTCGATGCCGCCTCCAGCACGCGCTGGCGCGTAACGGGGCTGACGTCTTTTCGATCGTTCAGCGCCCGCGACACTGTGCCGATCGATAGGCCGAGGTGCGCCGCAAGAGACCGGATATCCATAGCGCGTGATGCGGAGTGCTCCTGCCGAGCGCAAGGCTTGACACGAAAGCGCTCATCATGGACAAGCCGAAAACGTTTACGGTCAGCTAAGATCGAGCCGGGGAGAGGACACGCGTGGATACGCTAGCACTGGAAACGCGCGCCATTGCCTGGGCATATGATGGCAACTGGGTCCGGATCGAGGCGCACGGCCCCGATGGGCTGCGGGTCCGGGCGTCCACCTATGCTCAGCGCGCGCCTGCGCGGGGCGCACTGCTCGACATTGCTGCGACGGATGCGACCGTCACGCGTGATGGCGCCGTAGCGCGGATCAGCAATGGTCGGATCGTTGGCGAGATCGATCTGCAAGGTCGCTTGCGCTTCCTCGATGACGATGGCCGCGTCCTGCTGGAAGAGAAGTGGCGGCAGCGCGACACGGTCGCCAAGTTCTGGACCGTCGGCAGCGAGGCCGTGGACACGATCAGCGCGCTCGGATTGTCAGGCCGCGAATTCGAGCCGCTGCCTGGCGGCGCGGCGCGGATCACGGTGCGGTTCGAAGCCAGGCAGCACGAGCGGTTGTATGGAATGGGCCAATACCAGCAACCGAACCTCGACCTCGCCGGCTGCGTCCTCGAACTTGCGCAGCGCAATTCGCAGGCGAGCGTGCCGTTCGTCGTTTCCAGCCACGGTTATGGCTTCTTATGGAACAGTCCGGCGGTCGGTGAGGCGTGTTTCGCCGCGAACGGCGCCGTGTGGACGTCGCGAGCCGCGCACGAGATCGACTATTGGATAACCGCGGCGGAGACGCCGGCACAGATCGTTCGCAACTATGCGCAGGTCACCGGTACTGCGCCGATGATGCCGGATTATGCGTTGGGCTTGTGGCAAAGCAAGCTGCGCTACCGCACGCAGGACGAGTTGCTTTCGGTCGCACGCGACTATCACGCGCGTGGTATCCCGCTGGCAGTGATCGTCGCCGACTTCTTTCACTGGCCGGTGCAGGGCGACTGGCGCTTCGACGCGCGCGAGTGGCCCGATCCTGCCGCGATGTGTGCCGAGTTGAAGGCGATGGGCACCGAATTGCTGGTGTCGGTATGGCCCACCGTCGATGCACGCTCGGAAAATTACCCGGCGTTGGTCGAGAAGGGTTACCTGGTGCGCGCCCATCGTGGCGTCGACGTGCAGCAGGAGTTCCTGGGCAACACGCGTTTCATCGACGTGACGCACCCTGGTGCCCGCGATTTCCTGTGGCAGATGCTCAAGCGCAATTACCGTGATCATGGCGTCCGGCTGTTCTGGCTCGATGAGGCCGAGCCGGAATATGGCAAGTACGATTTCGACAACTACCGTTACCACGCCGGCGAGGTGCTGGCGGTGGGCAACGCCTATCCGCTCCATTATACGCAGGCGGTCTACGACGGCCTGCAAGCCGATGGCGAACGGGAGATCGTCAGCCTGGTCCGCTGTGCCTGGGCCGGCAGCCAGCGTTATGGCGCGCTGGTGTGGTCGGGGGACATCCACAGCTCGTTCACCGCGATGCGCAACCAGTTGAGCGCGGGACTGAACATGGCGATGGCGGGGATACCGTGGTGGACGACCGACATCGGCGGCTTCCACGGGGGTGACGTTGCGGACGCGGCGTTCCACGAGCTGATGATCCGATGGTTCCAGTGGGCGGTGTTCACGCCGGTGCTGCGGATGCACGGCCACCGCGATCCCATCACTCCGCCGGCCGAGCCGTTCCGCGATGGCGTGGCGCAATGCGACACCGGCGCAGGCAACGAATTGTGGAGCTTCGGCGAGGACGTGTTCGCGATCCTGCGTCGTTTCGCGGCCTTGCGTGAACGGTTGCGGCCGTATGTCGCGGGGCTGATGCGGACTGCGCACGAAGCGGGCGATCCGCCGATGCGGCCGATGTTCTACGACTATCCGGGCGACCCGCGCAGCTGGGACGTCGATGACCAATATATGTTCGGTCCCGATTTGCTGATCGCTCCGATCATTGCGGCCGGGCTCACCGCGCGCGACGTCTGGCTGCCGGCCGGCGAGTGGATCGACGCATGGACCGGGGCGCAGGTGACCGGTGGCGCCACGATCACCGGCGCGGCGCCGATCGAGCGGATGCCGGTGTTCGTTCGTGCCGGTGCCGTGGTCGCAGGCGCGTTTGCGGACGACGCGGCATGACGACGCTTGCAAAGCAGGGCGATGCTGCGCCGCTCGCGCCCGGGTCGACCGCGGCGGGTCGCGTGCCATTCGCGGAAAAGATCGCTTATGGCTTTGGCGATGCAGGCGGCACCGTCATCACCGGCCTGATCGCCAACTTCCTGACCTTCTATTACACCGACATCTTCGGGATCGCGCCCGGCGTGGTCGGCATCCTGTTCCTGTCGTTGCGCATCTTCGATGCTATCTCCGATCCGCTGATCGGGGTCGCGGCCGACCGGACCAAGACGCGCTGGGGACAGTTCCGCCCGTACCTGTTGTGGACCGCGATACCGGTCGGGTTCTGTTGCTTCCTGACCTTCCAGTCGCCCGACCTCGGACGGGACGGGAAGGTTGCCTATGCCGCGATCACCTACTTCCTCCTCGCTTTGTCCTACTCGCTCAACAACGTCCCTTACTGCGCGCTCATCACCCGCATGACGGACAGCGCAACCGAGGGCGTGGCGTGCCAGTCGGTGCGGTTCGCGATGGTGGCGGTCGCCTCGTTCGGCGTGTCGGTCGGGCTGCCGATCATGGTTCGCGAACTGGGCGGCGGCGATCTGGCACGCGGTTACCGCGACGGCGTGGCGATCCTGAGCATCGCCGCCGTCGTGATGTTCCTGATCTGCTTCCTGTTCGTGCGTGAGCGTGTGGACTTCGCCGCCTCCGAGACGCCGCCGCTGCGTACCGCCATCGCCAACACGCTGCGTAACGACCAGCTGCGCATCACCTTCGGCATGACGCTGATGTTGATCGCGATCTTCAACACCAAGGGCGGCGCGGCGCTGTACTTCATCACCTACGTCCTCAACGGCGGGACGACCTATCAGGCCTTCTTCTTCGGGATCGCCACGATCGGCGGGTTCGTCGGCTCGATCGTCGTTACCTTTTTCACCCGTCGCTACGATGTGCGGACGATCTATATCTGGGTGAACCTGATCCTGGTCGCCGGGCATTTCGCGGCCTTTTTCGTCCCGGGCGATTACTCGACCTTGTGGCTGGTGCTGGTCGGGCTGTGTTGCGTGGTGCTCGGCTGCACGCTGCCGCTGCACTTCACGTTGATCCAGCTGGCCGATCAATATGGCGAGTGGAAGCTGGGGATGCGTTCCTCGGGGATGAGCTTCGCCTTCAACCAGTTCTTCGTGAAGCTTGCCTGGGCAGTCGCTGGCGCGCTCATCAGCGGGGTGCTGGTGCTGGTGTCGTACAAGGCGGGGGTTGGCAACCAGACGCCGCTGTCGCTTGCCGGCATCCGCGCGCTGTCGACCGTCATCCCGGGGCTGATGCACCTGTTGCTGGCCTTCCTCGTCAGCCGGCTGGTCCTGGACGGCCCCACCATCGCCCGCATGAACGCCGCGCGCGCCGCATGACCATGTCCTTCTTGTCTCCGTCAGGATCTCGCACGATGCGCCACCTCTTCCTTGCCGGCCTGCTCGCCACCGCCGCTGCGCCCGCGCTGGCACGTGGCGCCGCCGAGACGCTGACCGTCGACATGAGCAGCGATACGGGCGCGTTCCATGGCGGGGCGTCCGGGACGCTCTACGGCCTGTACGACGCGCGCCTGCCGCACCCCAATCTGATCGAGGGCATCGACCTGCGTACCGTGTCGACGAAAGCGCAGGACGGACCGCAGCACCCGGGCGCCGACGCGCTCGAAGTATCGACGCTGCTCACCGATGCCTCGGGTGGCGACACCTACATCTACATGAGCGATATCTTCCGTGAATTTCCCTACCGCTGGAAGAACGGCGACTGCGCGCAATCCGTAACCAACTATATCGCCGTCCTGCGCCGTCAGGCCGAACAGCTTCGCAGCATGCCGGCGCGCTATCGTGAACGCATCGTGTTCGTGCCGTTCAACGAGCCCGACGGCAACATGTTCGGCACCGATGCCAAGAGCTGTACGGGCGTCAGCTGGCTCAAGGAGCCCAAGGTGTTCTTCAATGCCTGGGACCGCGCGGTGCGCGCGTTACGGCAGGCGATGCCGGGAACGCGGATCGCGGGGCCGAACACCAGCATCCTGTTCGATGAGGTCGAGGGCTTCATGCGCCATGCGATCGCCGCGGATACCGTACCGGACATCGTCACGTGGCACGAACTGAGCAATCCCGCCGCCGTGCGTACGAGTGTCCGCCGGTATCGCGCATGGGAGGATACGCTGTTCGCGGCGACGAAGTGGCAGGGACGCCACCTGCCGATCAACATCAACGAATACGCATATAACTATCACACGTCGGTTCCCGGCCAGATGATCCAGTGGATCGCCGCGATCGAGGATGCGAAGGTCGACGCCGACATCGCCTATTGGAACATCGACGGTAACCTGAGCGACAGTGCCGTGCAGGCGAACCGCGGCAACGGGCAATGGTGGCTGCTCAACGCCTATGCGACGATGAGCGGGCACACGCTGGACGTGACGCCGCCACACCGGGACGAAAGCTATACACTGCAGGGCGTCGCCTCCCTTGATCCGGCGCGGCGCGAGGCGCGCTTGCTGCTGGGCGGTAAGAGCGGGGCCGCCACCGTCGAGATGACCAAGATGCCGTCATCATTCGGCGCCAATGCACGGGTGCGCGTCCGCGAGATCGGCTGGAGCGGGCAGCTCGGTGATTCCGCGCCACCTGCCGTGATCGCCGACCGGCTGGTTCGGGTGGAAGGCGACACGATCAGCGTGGCGTTCGGTCGCGACGGGCTGCCGGAGCTGCGCGAAGAATCGGCCTATGAGCTGGTCGTCACTGCCGGCACCGCCGCCCCGCCGTCGCCGTTCGTACCCTGGCGGCAGGATTACGAGGCCGAAGCGGCGACGCGTCGCGGCAGCGGACTGAAGCGGCGCGGACCGGAAGGCTCCCCGAAGGACGTCGCGCGCTTCCACACGTCCGGCGGCTATTCGATCGAGGGATTCACGACGGGTGTCGAGGCGGCGCTGGACTTCGCGGTCGAGGTGCCACGGGACGGCCGCTACGACCTGCGCGTGCTCGCCAGCACCTTCAACAAGGATCCGCTGGCGACCGCACAGGGGCCGACCAACGTTTTCCTTCTGGTCGACGGCAAGGATGCCGGCGAACTGTACCTGCCGCTCGGCTACAAGCCATCCGTGCTGGATCACGCCGATACGGTGGTGACGCTGGCGAAGGGGCGGCACGTCCTGACGCTGGCGACGCGCAACCAGGATGGGCGAGGCCGGACGCAGGGCAATGCGCTGGTCGACCGGATCACGCTGAGCGAGGCCGCGCGCGGCGGCGCGACGCGAGACTACGACGTACGCGACGCGATGCTGACGGGCGCCGCACCGGGCGGGGACGCCGTGTCGCTGCCATCGGGCGCGCAGGCGACCTTCTGGGTCTATGCGCGCAGCGATGGCCCGATGCGGCTCACCCCGCAGCTGGCTGGCGGGCGTGCGACGCTGAAGGTCAACGGGCGTGCGGTACCGGGCGACGAGGCGTTCCTGCTGGGCGGGATCAACAAGGTGGTGGTGGTCGGCGGCGCGGGCACGCGGCTGCGCGGATTGCGCACCGGCGAGGTGCCGGGCAGCGCAGCGCGCAGCTACGAAGCGGAAGCCGCGCAACTCGCCGGTACCGCGCGCATCGCCGCGGCATCGCTGGCCAGCGGCGGGAAGGCCGTGGTCGACATCGGGGGCGCGCCGGGCAACGGCAACACGTTGACCTTCCCCGACGTGCGGGTCGCGCGCGCCGGCAGCTATGCGTTGACGGTGCGCTTCGCAAACGACGAGCAATCGAAGGCGACGCATTACAATCCCGATCCGCTGGCGCGGATCGCACGCATCTCCGTCAACGGCGCGGCGCCCGTGCTGGCGACCTTCCCCAACAGCTTTCACCGCAACAATTGGTGGGAGATGACGGTGCCCGTGACGTTGCGCGCCGGCACCAACACGATCCGCGTCGCGGGCGAGGAACATCCGAACTGGGACGGCAAGACCTATGCGTCGCGGGTCTGGCCGGACGTGCTGCTGCGCTCGCGCTTCGCTCCCGACATCGACCGGATCACGATTACGCCGATGCCGTGACGACAACGATCACGGTGAAAACAGAAACGACAAAAAGGAGGGACGATCATGACCATGAAGACGACCGTACGGCTACTGATGTCCAGCGCCGCCCTGGCGATGACGATCGGCGCGGCCGCTGCCGCCGCGCAAACCGCACCGGTACAGGACGGAGCGATCGCCGGGGAGCCGGGCCGCACGCCGCCGTCCGGCGATGACGCGACGGCGCCGCCTGCGTCCGCAACCGGCGACATCGTCGTCACCGGTATCCGGCAAAGCCTGGGCAGCGCGCAGAACATCAAGCGCAATTCCGACGCCATCGTCGACGCGCTGGTCGCCGAGGACATCGGCAAGTTCCCCGACAACAACGCTTCGGAGGCGATCGCCCGCATCACCGGCGTCCAGGTCACCCGCTACACCGACGAGGCGAACGGTGTGCTCATCCGCGGCCTGCCGAACGTGCAGACGACCGTGAACGGTCGCGAGATCTTCACGGCCGACGGTCGTTCGGTGGCGATCCAGGACTTTCCCGCGCAGGCGGTGGCGCGGGTCGATGTCTTCAAGGCGGTCACCGCACAGAATCTCGAGGGCGGGATTGCCGGGTTGATCGATGTCGGCCTGCGCCGCCCGTTCGACTTCAAGGGTTTTCAGCTCGCCGGTGCCGCGCGCGGCGTCTACAATACCGAAAGTCGCAAGCTCGACCCGATCGGCAGCCTGCTCGTCAGCGATCGTTGGCAGACCGGTATCGGCGAGATCGGCGCCTTGCTCAACGTGTCCTTCACGCAGACCCGCTACCTCAATTCGATCCGCTATCAGGGCTTCCAGGACAATGTGCCGGCTGCGCAGGCGGTGCTGCCGGCCTCGGTCGGTCGCAACTTCACGTTCCCGCAGGACATCGGCCTGTTCTACGCACGCGGTAACCGGCAGCGCCCATCGGTCAACGGATCGCTGCAATGGCAGCCGGCCGATAACCTGATGATCTATGCCGACGGTCTGTGGCAGGCCTACCGGAACAAGAACAACAACGACTTCTTCGGCCTACCCATCCAGGCCAGCACCACGGGCAGCACGCCGCCGGCCGTCCGTAATGCGGTACTGACCGGCGACGGCACCACCCTCCAGTCTTTCGACATGGACCTGGGCATCGTCAACGGTCCCACCAAGGAAGGCGGACGCGGGCGGACAGATACGTTCCAGGGCGCGTTGGGTGCGCGCTGGGAGCTGGGCAATGCGGTCTTCACGACCGATCTGGCCTATACGAAGTCGATCGTCGACAACACGTTCTTCCGGTTCGAGACGCAATTGGCCAATCCGCTGTCGATCGCGGTTCGCCTGAACGCCGATCGCGGCGTCGACTTCGTTCCGAGCGGCGTCGATTTCGCCGATCCCGCCAGCTACCTCATGCGCGGCTTCTACGAAAACCGGAATCGTTCGACCGGCGACCAGTGGCAGTGGACGGGCAACATGGACCTGGAGACGGGATCGTCGCTGTTTCCGCGCTTCAAGTTCGGCCTGCGCTACGCCAACCGCAACGCCTCCTCCACGTACGGTGATCGCGACGCCAGGCTGGCGGGATTGCGTGATCCGATCTCGCGCGTGCCCGGTGTGTCCGAAGGCGGGATCATCGAGCCCGGTTTCCATGGCGACGACGCGCAGAAGTTCCGGTCGTGGTTCGCGCCGAACTCGAACATACTCAACGACAGGCTGGACGACGTGCGCGGCTACATCCGCGACGCGCTGCTCCGCAGCAATGCGGGTGCAGGGGCGCGGGAAGCATGGGAGTCCGAACGGCCGATGCTCAATCCGCTATCCGCGTTCGCCGCGCGGGAGCAGGTGTTCAGCGGTTATGCGCAGGTCGATTACGCCTTCGATATCGGCATACCGGTCGACGGGGTGATCGGGACACGGATGGTGATCACGCGCAATCGGCTGGACGGCACCAATTCGTTGCCGATCCCCGGCACGAACCAGACACAGTTGGTACCGATCGCGTCGTCGACGCAATATGTCGACGTGCTGCCGAACATCAGTGCGCAGCTGCACTTCACCGATCGCCTGAAGCTGCGTCTGTCGCGCACCGAAGCGCTGACCCGGCCCGGCTTCAACCAGATCAATCCGACGCTCACCATCCAGCAGGGGACGATCGGCGGAAACATCTCGTTCACCGGGAACGGCGGCAATCCGGAACTGCAGCCGATCCGTTCCGACAATTACGACGCCTCGCTGGAATATTACTTCTCGCGCACCGGATCGGTGACGGTCGCAGGCTTCTATCGGAAGATCGAGGGCTTCATCAATTCGCTGCCCAGCAAGGTGACGGTCGCGCCGTTCGGCGACATCCTCGTCTACCGTCCGACGAACTCGGCGTCCGGTAACATCAAGGGCATCGAAGCTGCCGCGACTACCTTCTTCGATTTCCTGCCGGGTGCGTTGCGCGGGTTCGGTGCGCAGGCCAATTTCACCTATATCGACGGGGAGCAGGTGGTCCCGGCGGCGGAGAATTTCGCGGGTGGTCGCAACACCTTGCCCGGGGTGTCGAAGTACAGCTTCAACGTGATCGGGCTATATGAACTCGGCCCGAGCAGCGTGCGGCTCGCTTACAATTACCGCAGCGCCAACGTGGACGGCTTCGGTGCGCCGGGCGTGTTCACGACCGTCTATTCGGACGCCGTCGGGCGGCTGGATCTGTCGGCAAGCTACAATCTCAACGACAACATCACGCTGACCGTGGACGCAACGAACCTTCTGCGCACACCCTACCACAGCTACGTCAAGGACGCGCGCTACCCGCGCGACGTGCGTTGGGAAGCCAGCCTGCTCTCGGCAGGAGTTCGCTTCCGCTTCTAGGGCGCGAAGACGAGCGGGCGCTACATCGGTATGGCTGGCGAGCCGAAGCGGTTGCTTCGGCTCGTCGGCTGGGCGCCACAACTGTCCGCGGCATATCACAGGGATCGAGGGATCGAAGTGCAGGGCGAACCGTCCGATCGCATGATCCGGATCGCCGGGATCACGATAGATGCTCGGTGAGCGCGTCAAGAAACAGGCGCACCTTTCGCGGGATGAGCCGCCGTGTCGGCAGCACCGCCCATATGCCCTGATCCGGTACGATGCCGTCGCTCAGGCTGATCTCCTGTAGCCTCCCGGAGACGAGGTCTTCGCGCACGTTCCATTCCGACAGTTGCACGATGCCGAGCCCGAGGATGCTCGCTTCGTGCAGTGCCTCCATGCTGTCCGCGGAGAAGCGCCCGGTGATCGCCTGTCGAATGGTTTTTCCCGATCGTTCCAGCGTCCAGTGCCGGGCGGCGGGAACGGCAAGGCATTCATGATCGCGCAACCCGGACACCGTGGTGGGGGTGCCCCGCCGCGCGAGATAGGCGGGTGCGGCGTATAGGCCGCGCGCGTTGTCGGCCAGTCGGCGCGCGACCAGGGTGCTGTCGCGCAATTCCCCGAAGCGGATCGCGACGTCGACACCCTGCGCAGCGATATCCACCACCGCATCGCTGAGCAGCAGCTCGACCTTGACCCGCGGGTGGGCGGCGAGGAAGCGCACGAGCATCGGCGTCACGACCTTGCGGCCGAACGGAACCGAGGCCGCAACCCGCAGCAGCCCGCCTGCGCCTTCGTCGTCGCCGGCAACGGCGGCGCGCGCGTCCTCGGCATGGGCGAGGATCGCCTCTGCATGGGGCAGGAACGCCTCGCCTTCCGGCGTCAGCGAAAGTGATCGCGTCGTTCGATGCACCAGCCGGGCACCCACTTCGGCTTCGAGCGCCGCGAGCCGGCGCGACGCGACCAATGGCGTCAACCCCAACCGACGCCCGGCCGCCGACAGGCTCCCCTGCTGCACGGCTTCGATCAGGACGGCGATGTCGGCCAGCTCCAGCATATCTTCGTATGATAAGCCGGCTGATCGAATGGCGCTACTTATGCTTCGCGGCGACAGGGTCCAGATGGGGGCAGATCGCTGCATACCCAGGAGGTCCGTATGACACCCACCGCACACGCCGCCGAGACGGGACCGAGGCCACGGCTCCGTTCCGGGCTGAACTTCTCGATGGCGGTCGCCGCCGGGGTCGCCGTCGCCAACATCTATTATAATCAGCCGATGCTGGGGATCATGGAGCAGGACCTGCCCGGCACCGCCACCAGCTTCGTGCCGACCGCGACGCAGCTCGGCTATGCGGCGGGGCTCTTCCTGCTGGTGCCGCTGGGCGATCTGGTCGAGCGCAAGCGCCTGATCGTCCTGCAGTTCGGGGGACTTGCGCTCGCGCTGACCATTGCGGCGATGGCGCCCGGCGCAGCGCTGGTGATCCTTGCCTCGCTGCTCGTGGGTATCCTCGCGACCGTCGCGCAGCAGATCGTGCCGCTCGCGGCGCATCTGGCGACGCCGGAGCGGCGCGGGGCGACGGTCGGCACGGTGATGGCCGGGCTGCTGTGCGGCATCCTGCTCAGCCGGACACTCGCCGGCTTCGTCGCCACGCATGCCGGGTGGCGCGAGATGTTCTGGCTTGGCGTGCCGCTGGCGGTCGGCGCCGGTGCAGTGATGGCGGCGGTGCTGCCGCGCAGCGCACCGGACACGACGCACAGCTACGGCTCGCTGCTCCGGTCGCTCGGCGGTCTCTGGTCCGGGTTCGCCGCCTTGCGCACCGCGGCGATCACGCAGGCGTTGCTGTTCGCCGGCTTCAGCGCGTTCTGGACGATCCTCGCATTGCACCTGCAGGAACCACGCTTCTCGCTCGGTGCAGACGTCGCCGGGCTGTTCGGCATCGTCGGTGCCGTCGGCGTCCTCGCCGCGCCAGTGGCAGGCCGGATCGCCGACAGGCGCGGGCCGCAACTCGTCATCCTGCTCGGTGCGGCGCTGACGCTGTTCGCCTGGCTGGTATTCGGTGTCCTCGGGTCGATCGCGGGCCTCGTCGTCGGCGTCATCCTGCTCGACTTCGGCGTGCAGAGCGCGCTCGTCTCCAACCAGCATGTCGTCTACGCGCTGCGCCCCGAGGCGCGGGCGCGGCTGAACACCATCTTCATGGGCGCGATGTTCCTGGGTGGTGCGGCGGGCTCCGCCGGCGCGACCTTCGCGTGGAACGCCGCCGGCTGGAGCGCGGTCGTCATGCTCGGCATCGTCCTGTCCGCAGCCGGCGTGCTGATCCAGCTCGTCCATTCGAAGCGGGAGCGCTGAGCCATGCGGGTTGTGATCGCCGGCGGATCGATGGCCGGACTGTTCGCCGCGGCGCTGCTGCGTAAGGCGGGGCATGACGTCCACGTCTACGAACGGTCGCACGCCGGTCTCGAAGGACGCGGCGCGGGGCTGGTCGCCCAGCAGGAGGTGTTCGACCTTCTGCACGAGATCGGACGGGACGAGGTTGCGCAGCTGGGCGTGGTCGCGAAGGAACGGATCACGCTCGCCTCGGATGGGACGATCGCAGCGGCCGGGGGACCGCCGCAGATGCAGATATCCTGGGATCACCTCTATGTGGCGACCCGGATGCAGATCCCGGACGAGGCCTATCATCTCGGGCGCGGCGCGATCGGCGCAGGGCAGGACGCCGCCGGCGCGTGGCTGGAGCTCGACCATGGCGAACGTATCCGTGCCGATCTCGTCATCGGTGCGGACGGCATCGGTTCGGCGGTCCGTCGATCGATGATGCCCGACGCCCCCGGCCCGCGCTATACCGGCTATGTGGCGTGGCGGGCGCTCGTACCGGAACGGTTGTTGCCGGTGTCGGCGGCGGATGTGCTGTCGGACCGCTTCGCCTTCTTCCACCTGCCCGGCGGTCAGGCGCTCGGCTATACCGTCACCGGCGCGAACGGAGAGCTGACACCGGGGCAGCGGCGCTACAATGCCGTCTGGTATCGCACCACGCCCGATCTCGCGGCGACGCTGACTGATCGGGACGGCCGCGTTCACCCCTATTCGCTGCCGCCCGGTGCCGTGCGCGCCGATGCCGTGCAGGAGGTGATCGCATCGGCACGTGCAGTGCTGCCGCGGCCATTCGCGACCGTGTTCGCGGCGGAGTCGCAGCCGTTCGTGCAGGCGATCTTCGACATGGAGATCGCGCGGATGGTCGAGGGGCGGCTCGCGCTGATCGGCGATGCGGCCTTCGTGGCGCGTCCACATACCGCGATGGGCGTCGCCAAGGCAGCCGGTGACGCGATGGCGCTCGCCCGGGCCGTGGATCTGGGATGGACGCCCGAGGCGCGACGCGCGTTCGAAGCCGTACGGTTGCGGACGGGTCACGCCATCGTGGACTATGGCCGACGCCTGGGCGCCTCGCTCGGCTAGGCCCGCTCGGCACGTTCCCGCCGCGGGAACGTGCCGGGCCATATCGATCAGTCTGCCCGGCGCCTGGCGAGGATCGCAGCCCACGGATTGGGGCGCGCATCGCCGATGCGGTGCAGCGTGTTGCGGTCCTGATGCGCGAACGGCGCGTCGCGCCCCTCGACCATCAGCTCGGTATCGGTGACGTAGCTCCACGTGCCGTCGGGGTTGAAGGTGATAGCGATGCGATAGCTCTCGGTCCGGAAAGATTGCTCCAGGAACTGCGTCGAGCAGATGCCGTAGCCGGTTTCGCCGCGCGTCGCCGTCACCACGATCTCGTCCGCATCCGGCGCGACCCGCCCGGACGCGAGCGCGACCTGTCCGCGGGGGATCGCCAGCGTCTGCATGACGAGTCCGGTGGCGGGTTCCCACAGCCAGTAGCCGACCTGTTCGTGAAAGGTGATGTCTTCCTCCTCGGTCGTGATGTGGAGGTGGTAGCGCAGGCCGTAAAAGAGCTGTGGCCCATTCGCCTGCGGGTCGATCGCCTGGAAATCGATGTTCTCGATAAAGACGCGGCGCTCCGGCCCGTCCGGCTTCGGCGCGAGATCGACGCCCTTGCGTGCGCGCCAGCGACCGGCAAGGCGGCGAAGCGGACCCAGGTTCGCCAGCGTGTCGGGGTCGACGTCGGTCGGTTCGGTAAAGATGTCGTGCGGCTTCGGGGTCATGGCGGATCTCCGGCTGGGAGGTGAAGCAGGCGACGCCGGTATCGACGGCGTACGAAGGACCGTACGCCCGCGCCCCGGAACAGGCAGCCATACGTAGGTTTCGAGCCGCAACGATGAGCGTCGCGCCGGGTCGGCCGGGGCAGCGCCGCGTTTCGTGGAACGCCAAGCCGTCGGCAGCGGGCGCGCTCACCTTTTCGCGGAGTGAGGGCCGGGCACGGAATGCCGTTACTTCCCGGGCTACGTGCTTCCAGCGCGAAGGCCGGCGAGGGCGCGGCACATCTGAGAGGGAGCGCCGCCGCCCGCGCTCAGCCGATGGCGTCCTCGATCGCCTCGAGCAACGTGTCGGGATCGATCGGCTTGGTCAGGAAGGCACGTGCACCGTTCGCCAGCATCTGGTCGCGGGTGGCGGACGTGGGGAAGGCGGTCATCGCGATGAGCGGATGCGAGCACCCGCGACGCTTCAGCTCGAGTTGCAATGCGCGGCCGTCGACGCCCTCCATATGGACATCGGTGACGATGCAGGCGAACGTCTCCAACTGCCGGCTGTCGAGCAGCGCGCCGCCATCCGCAAATGCGATGCCGGTCAGCCCTGCGGAGCCGAGCAGGCTGACGATGCTGCCGCGGACGCCCGGATCGTCATCGACGATGGCCACAAGCTGGGAATGGGGCAAGGCATACTCCGGACCCGGGCCGAACGCGCCCGTCGCACCCTCATTGGGCGGTTCGGCGTCACCTTGCCATCATACGGAGATATTAAAGCGGTGGATGGTCGCGTCGCGGACGCCGAGCTGCTCGGCCATGCGCACCAGATCGGCCAGCGACTGCGCTTCCATCTTGCGCATCATGTTGCCGCGATGGATCTTGACCGTGATCTCGCTCAGCGAAAGCTTGGCGGCGACCTGCTTGTTCATCAGGCCGGTCACCACCAACGCCATGACGTCCCGTTCCCGCGGGGTCAGCCGCTCGTAGCAGGCTTTCAGGTCGGCGATCCCGGCAGCCTCGGCCAGCCGCGCGCGGTCGGCATCCAGCGCGGTCGCCACCGCCGCCAGCAGCTGTTCGTCCTCGAACGGCTTGGGCAACACGTCGATCGCACCGGCGCGCATGCCGCGCACCGTCATCGGTATGTCGCCGTGGCCGGTGATCAGCACGACGGGAAGGTGGATGCCATGGTCCGCCAGCCGCTCCTGAACGTCGAGGCCGTTTTCGCCAGCCAAGCGGATGTCCAGGATCAGGCAGGCGGGAACCGTCGGTGGCGCGACCGACAGGAATGTCCCCGGACCATCGAAAAGCCGGACATCGTACCCGATCGAGCGCAGCAGGCTGCCGATCGAGCTGCGGACTTCCGGGTCGTCGTCGATGACGCAGATACAGTCCGGTGCCATCTCGCCCGGCGTCGCATCCGTCATGCCGCCACCCTTTCGCGCTCGTCGACGATTGGCAACCGGAAGCTGAACGTCGCGCCGCCATTCGCATTGCCGGCCGCGGTCAGCGTGCCGCCATGCTGTTCGATGATCGAGCGGCAGATCGACAGGCCCATGCCCATCCCCTCCTGCTTGGTGGTGAAGAAGGGGCGGAACAGGTTCTCGGGATCGGCGTCCGCGATCCCGCTCCCGCAGTCGCTGACGTCGACGGCGACATAGGCCCCATCGCGGGCGCCATCGATGCACAGCGTGCGGCGATCGGCGGGGGTGCCGGCCATGGCCTGTTGCGCGTTGATCAACAGGTTCATCAGCACCTGTTGCAGTTGCACGCGGTCGCCGCTCACCGCCGGAAGATCCTCCGCGATGGTCATCCGCAGCGTCACTCCGTTCGCGCCCAGTTCGCGGTCGAGGATCGCGGCGGTATCGGTGACCAGCGATCCGATCGCGACCGCGTCGTGCTCGGGATCGGCTTTGCGCGCGAGGTCGCGGATGCGGGCGATCACGTCCGCCGCTCGCCGCCCGTTCGACGCGATATGATCCAGGCAGTCGGCGACTTCCGCCGCCTCCGGTGCCGCGCGTGCCAGCCACCGCCGTCCCGAGCTCGCATAGGTGATGATCGCCGACAGCGGCTGGTTCACCTCGTGCGCGATCGACGCGGCAAGCTGTCCGAGCGTCGTCACGCGCGCCATGTGCGTCAACTCCGCCTGTGACTCCGCGAGCCGTGCCTGCGCGCGGTTGCGTTGCGTCACGTCCAGCGCGGTGATCAGCACATGTTGCCATCCGTGATGGTCGGGCGGCAGCGTCACCCGCAGGACGACGTCGATCACCGTTCCCGAGGTAGTGCGGAATTGCGCCTCTTCCTCGACCGGCATCTCGCCGCGCAGCAACCGTTCGAAGATGCGGACCTGCGCCGTCTGTGCTGCGGCGGTGTGGTGCGCGATGATGTTGCCGCCGATCAGCGCGGATCGATCCGCATAGCCGAACAGGCGCGCCACTTCCTGGTTCGCGTCGCGGATATGGGTCCGCCCGGCGGCGCGCTGCACCAGGTCGAGGTTCAGCGCCTCGCCGGCGTGGAGCATCGCGTAGGCTGCCGACCAGTCGGATTCCCAGATCGGAAAGCCGGCCGCGTTGAAGATCATGCCATAGCGTTGATCGGCGCGCTGCCGGTCCGCCGCCACGGTGATCTGGCGCGCGCACAGCAGCGCGGTGGTCGCGATCGCGATCAGGCTGACGGCCAGTCGCATCGTCGGCGAACCGATGCCGTCGGCGCCGTGGCTGATCCAATAGCCGACGATAGCCAACGCGGCGCAAACCGAGCCGGCCACATGCACGGCCGATCGCCGTTGTTCGCGTGCCACGACGAGGACGACGATCGTGTAGAGCACGGCGACCGCGCCTTGCAGCGGGCTGAGCACGTCGAGCGCAAAGATGCCGAGGGCAAGCAGCGCGGCCATCCCGATCCGGCCGGCGGCGATCCACCGCCGCACCTCGCTGTCACCTTCCATTGCCGCCTCCCGCAGCGATCGAAAGGATCGCCACCCCGAAACGAAGCTGGCCGATCGCGCAACGAACTGCAACTCTACTCTATTTTCTCACGTCGGTCAGATGAGTACGTCCATCACGAACCGCGTTCCCGGGCATGCGGCCTCCCACCTCACGGTCGCGCCGAGCTTCGCGGCCGTGGCATGGATCAGCCGGCTGCCAAGCCCTGTGCCGCTGCTCGGGGTCTCGGACGCATGCCCGCGGTCCTCGACCATGAACCGGTATCTGCCATCCGCACGCCGCCGCAGGGACATCACGATCGCGCCCGGCTCGCCAGCGCGGTACGCGTGCTTGCAGGCGTTCGTCACCAGCTCGGTCGCGAGCATGCCGATCGCGGTCGCGACGGCGCCGGTGGCGGGAACCGCCGCGGCATCGACGATCACCGACCGGCCCGGTCCGCAGCTGCGCGACAGTCGCTCGCCCAGTTCCTCGAGATACGCGCCCAGATCGATCGCGCCCCCGTCGCTGGCATAAAGATGGCGGTGGACAGCGCCGATCGCGACGATGCGTTCGCGCGTCCGCTCCAGCGCCGCCAGCGTCTCTTACGAGGCACCCCGCGCCTCGACCGCGATCAGCGCCGTGATCAGCTGGAGCTGATTGGCGATACGATGGTTCGCTTCATCCGCGCCGCTTGGTGGCGCCGCCCCCGGTGTTGCGAAGTTCGGCGTAGGCGACAAACCTGCGATCATCATGCACATCCCAGCCAGATTCAGCGGTGTTCGATGGTGTCATCTGGCGGACCGCGGCTGATGTGCGCCATCATACGCAGGTTTACGTGGCAGCGAGGCCGATCGAAACCTGCGTATGATGGCGCCATCGCGATAGACGCGAGATGGTCCCCCTCGAGAGACGCGGCGACAGCCGGCATGAAGGGCGAAGAGCATGATCGACACGCGTGAGCACCAGCGCTTTCCTGTTCTGACCCCGGCGCAGATCGATACCGCGCGCCGTTTCGCCAGCGGACCCGAGCGACGATTCGGCCCGGGCGAGACGATCTTTGCGATCGGGGAGCATGGCGCGCCGGCGTGGCTGGTGATCGGCGGCGCGATCGAGGTCGTGCGCCGCGACGGACTGAGCCGCGAGGCGGCGATCACCACCCATCATCCCGGCCAATTCTCCGGTGAGGTGAATCAGCTGGCGGGGCGTCCGTCGATCGCGGCCGGTCGGGCCGGGCCGGAGGGCTGTACCGCTTTGCCGCTGGACCCCGCGCACCTGCGCGCGCTGATGGTCGGATCGGCGGATGTCGGGGAAATCGTCATGCGGGCGCTGATCCTGCGCCGCGTCGGCCTGATCGAAGAGGGCGGCGCCGGCACGATCCTGATCGGCACGCCCGGCAGCCCCGACATGGTGCGGCTGCAGGACTTCCTTGGCCGCAGCGGTTTGCCCAACCTCGTGCTCGACGTCCGGTCCGACGAAGAAGGTCGGGCGCTGGTCGAGCGTACCGGCGTGCTGCCCGAAGAGCTGCCGCTGGTGGTGTGTCCGACGGGATCGGTGCTGAAGCGGCCCGGCGTCGAAGAACTCGCTGCGTGCCTCGGCGTCGTTCCCGACATCGATCCGGATCGTCTGTTCGACGTCGCGATCGTCGGCGCCGGCCCGGCCGGCCTGGCGACCGCCGTCTATGCGGCATCCGAGGGATTGTCGGTCATCGTTCTGGATTCGAGGGCGATGGGTGGACAGGCCGGGGCCTCGGCGCGGATCGAGAATTACCTCGGCTTTCCGACCGGGATCTCCGGTCAGGCGCTCGCCGGTCGCGCGTTCAATCAGGCGCTGAAGTTCGGGGCAGAGGTCGCGATCCCGGTCTCCGTGGAACGACTCGTCTGCGATGCGCCGGAACTGAGCCTGTTCTGCGCCGACGAGCGCCGCGTGAAGGCACGCGCGGTCGTGATCGCCTCCGGCGCGCGATATCGCCGCCCTGACGTGCCGAACCTCGCCACGTTCGAGGGTGCGGGCATCTCCTACTGGGTCTCGGCGATCGAGGCACGGTTGTGTGCCGGCGAGGAGGTGGTGCTGGTCGGCGGCGGCAATTCCGCCGGACAGGCCGTCGTCTTCCTCGCGCCGCAGGTCCGCAAGCTGCACCTCGTCGTGCGTCGCGAGCTCGCGGCCACCATGTCGCGCTACCTCATCGATCGCATCGCCGCGCTACCGAACGTGGAGATGCACATCGGCAGCGAGGTGGCGGGTCTGGAGGGCGATCGGGAGACGGGTCTGGCGGCTGCGACATTCCGCGACCGCCGCAGCGGCGCACTCACGCGCCGCGAGGTGCGGCACATGTTCCTGTTCATCGGCGCCGACCCGAACGCCGATTGGGCACAGGAATGCGTAGCGACGGATGGCAAGGGCTTCATCGTCACCGGCGATGGCGGCCTGCCACTCGAAACGAGCCGCCGCGGCGTGTTCGCGATCGGTGACGTGCGTGCCGGCTCCACGAAGCGCGTCGCCGCGGCCGTCGGCGAAGGCGCCGCGGTCGTCGCCCAGATCCACAGCATGTTCGCCGCACAATCAGCCAAGGAGACCCAGCGATGACCTGCACGCATACGGCCACGATCCATGAGGTGACACCAAGTGCGAAGGGCTGCGAGGAATGCCTGAAGATCGGCAGCGAATGGGTGCATCTGCGGTTGTGCCGCGAATGCGGCCATGTCGGCTGCTGCGACCAGTCGCCGCATCGTCACGCACGCGCGCATTTCAACGCGACCCGCCATCCGATCATCGAGGGGTATGACCCGCCCGAAGGCTGGGGCTGGTGCTACATCGACGATATCGAGGTGGAACTGCCGGACCAGACGCCGCAGATCGGGCCGATCCCGCGCTTCTACTAGCGCCAACCGAGATTCAGCCGACTTTTCCGTACGCGCCGTCATTGCGAGCGTAGCGAAGCAATCCAGGGCGTCGCGCGGACCGCTGGGTTGCTTCGAGACGCTTGCGACGGCGCGTGGAGGGAGCGAGTCTGGCCGATCGTGGGAGCGCGGTTCGCCCGGGTTGCTCATCTTCATTGGTGGGCAGTCCGGCACCCGCGAAGCGCTGAATGTCGGTCCCGCCTGAAGCTTCGGCGATGGCGGTCCGGCACGCTCGATACGCTCGGGCCGAACCCGCCGTTGTCACCGGGCACGATCAGGATGCCGCGTGAAGGGCAGCGCGGTGATGCGTAGTGGCGGCACAGCGAAACGAGGGGCGGCTCGCGTCCGCCCCTCGTCCCGGCGTTTGGCGGACGATCAGCTGCGCACGAACGCCAGCAGGTCCGGGTTGATCACGTCGGCGTGGGTGGTCAGCATGCCGTGGGGGAAGCCTTCGTAAATCTTCAGCGTCGCATGTTGCAGGAGCTTCGCCTGAAGCAGCGCGGCATCCTTATAGGGGACGATCTGGTCGTCATCGCCCTGCAGGACCAGCGTCGGCACGGTGATTGCCTTCAGATCCCCGGTCTGGTCGGTCTCCGAGAATGCCTTGATGCCGTCGTAATGGGCATTGGCACCGCCCATCATGCCCTGTCGCCACCAATTGCGAACCACCCCCTCTGAGACAGTCGCGTCCTCGCGATTGAAGCCGTAGAACGGACCTGCCGCGACATCGAGGAAGAACTGCGCCCGGTTGGCGGCCAGCGCCTGGCGAAAGCCGTCGAAGACCGTGATCGGCGTACCCTCCGGATTTGCCTCCGTCTGCACCATCAACGGCGGCACGGCGCTGACCAGCACCGCCTTCGCGACCCGGCCTTGTGGCTGACCGTGCTTCGCCACGTACCGCGCCACTTCGCCGCCGCCGGTGGAGTGGCCGATGTGGACCGCGTTCCGGAGATCGAGGTGCTCCGCGACCGCCGCTGCGTCGGCAGCATAATGATCCATGTCGTGGCCGGTGCCGACCTGCGCCGAGCGACCATGACCGCGGCGATCGTGCGCGACGACGCGATAGCCGTTCGCAAGGAAGAACAGCATCTGCGCGTCCCAGTCGTCGGACGACAGCGGCCAGCCGTGATGGAAGACGATCGGTTGCGCGTCTCTGGGCCCCCAGTCCTTGTAGAAGATCTCGACGCCGTCTGCGGTGGTTACGTAAGCCATGCTGTCCTCCATCCCGGTGGGCGTGCGATCGCCCTTCCGACACGGCTCATGTCGTACATCCCGCTGCCCGCCGCTATCATACTGACGTTTCGGGTGCTGAACGGTCCGCGATCAACGCTGTGATCCCTCACGCCGAGAGGTCGGCATGGTTATGTCTGCCGCACCTTCCGGAACTGATCGCTCAACGCCGTTCGAGGCGACCGCTGGACGTATCCTGCTCATCGCATGACGCGCGCCGCATCACTACCACCTGACAAGGATACGGCCGTTCGCTGGTGTGCCGCCGTTTCGCTTCTGCCGTCATCAACCTTACCGCCGGCAGCTCGCGGCCTTTCAGGCGAACGAGGCCCAGCTTCCGGCGAGCACCTCGGCCTTCAGGTCGCCGAACACCGCTATCGCGCCGGCCTGCCTTGATCTCGCATCTGGTGGGTCGTCAATCCGGTGATCCCGTTGCAGGCTTCACCGCTGCGACGTCTGGTCTTCGCATCATGTCCGTCACAGCGGATCGCCGCGCTGGCAACGCTCCAGCTCGACGGGATCATGCGTGCAGGTGACGGTCACCTCACCGCGCCGCGCGATCGACAGCTGCCGCAGGCGCTCCTGATTGTTCAGGCGGCTGGTCGCATCCACTTCCATCAGGCGTTGATAGGCGCGCAGGCCAGGCGTGCAGCGGCGGCGTGCGCCGCGCATCTCGCCGCGGTAGAAATAGGCGTCGCCGGCGTGCAGCAGCCACCCTGTGTCGTGCCGCACCGCGACGCCCGCGTGCCCCCACGTGTGCCCGGGCAGCGGGACCATCAGGATCTCGGGCGGCAGGCCGTCGAGATCGCGCACCGCATCGAAACCGAACCACGGCTCGCCCGACGCGCCGTAGCGCCGCCAGTTGGCGACGTCGTTCAGCTGCCGCGTTCGCCAGCGGTTGCGCGCAACGATGCCGTCGCGCGGTCCGGTGGCGTCGTCATATTCGCGTTGCATGACGTGCACGGTGGCGTTCGGGAAATCCTCCAGCCCACCGGCGTGATCGAAGTCGAGGTGCGTCGCGACGATGTGCCGCACGTCGCTGGAGTGATGACCAAGCGCCTCGATCTGGCGGATCGCGGTATCGCGCTCGTGCAGGCGGATGTTGAGCATCATCCGCCATGGCAAGGTGATCCGCGGCTCCGGATGACGATGTGGATGCGCGACATCGCGCAGGCCATAGCCGGTGTCGACCAGGACGAGGCCATGCGCATCGGTCTCGATGAGCAGGCAATGGCCGACGATCCGGCCGAGCGGCCCCAGGCTGCGCCCGTCGAACAATGCGCCGCCCAACGGGCAGTCGGTCCCGCAATTCAGGTGATGGATTCTCACGAGCGCTCCGTTCCTCGTCGGTGTTGCAGGGCAGGAAAGCGCAAGGCCGGGGAGGCGAAACCCGCCGCCCCGGCCCATTTGCTCAGCCGATCTGCGTGTCCTGCGCGCCGCTGTCCGGCCGCGCCGGCCCGAGGATCGGCTCCTCGCCGAGCGGCCGGTTGGGGAACACGGTGAACTCGCCGCGCCCATCGATCGTCGGGCCGCTCGTCCAGCGTCCTTCCGGCACGCTGCCGTCCGCCGCCGTTGCGTAGAAATTGTAGTTGTTCTCCTGGTCCTCCAGCTCCTGCGGGAAGGAGTTCGGCACCGGCAGGTTCGCCGACGAGCCGCCGAGTTCTTCCAGAACCGCGAGCCATTGCTGCTGGTGCATCGTGTCGCGCGCGATCATGTAATGCAGCATCTTCTTCATGCCGTCGTCGTCGGTCGCGTTGAACAGCCGCACCGCCAGTACGCGCCCGGTGCTCTCGGCCGCGACGTTGCAATACATGTCCGCCGCGACGTTCCCGCTGGCGTAGATGTGGCTCATGTTGAACGGCACGCCGTCCGAATCCATCGGCATCGCCGCGAGGCCGCTCGAGAGCAGGTTCTTGTGGATCAGCCCCTCGATCGAGGTCTTGGCGCTCCCGCCACCCATCACTGCCCCGACGATCGCGTCCGCGGCACCTTCCTCCTGTGCCGACGACGGTGCGGTCTCCAGGTTCATCGCGACGGCGGTCGCCAGCATTTCGATATGTCCGATTTCCTCGGTCGCGGTATGCAGCAGCATGTCGCGATACTTGGTCGTCGGCGCGCGGTTGCCCCACGCCTGGAAGAAATACTGCATGCAGACGCGGATCTCGCCCTCGACGCCGCCGATCGCCTGCTGGAGCATGCGCGCGAAGGCGGGGTTGGGCTTGTCGACCACTACCGGATATTGCAGCCGCTTGTCGTGATAATACATGGATCAACTTCCTGCTGTGGACATGACGCAACAGGAGGGTGAACATGCGAGCGGCGGCAAAGTTTTCGTGGTTAAGGGACGAACTTCGGAAAAGTGCTTGATGTGCCTCAATATACCGCATCGCCGATGATTTGCTTTGCCGATGGCGCGCAGGCGAACCGCCCACGTTCCGTCATCTACCGGCTCGCGTAAGAAGCAGGATCTTCATAGCACAGGCGGCGCCTGGAAGCGCCCGAACACTGATGAATGTTAAGGTGCGGCGCGAGCCATCTCGCTCGGGCCCGTTAGAGGCGCTCCGTCGTTCACGCGACATGTCGACCCAACCGGATCTGCCGACGAACGCGCGCGCGGGATGGCTTCCGCGCCGGCTTCTGGTCACCCGCTCGTCGCTGGCGTTCGAACATGGGCGTGCCATCGCGGAGCGAGCCGCCGCGCTTGGCGTCGAGGTTGTCGCGCTTGCCGGCGACCGCCTCGCGACGGGGCTGCCGGATGATCCGCGCGCCGCTTATGCCAGTGCGAAGGCCACGCTGGCCGTCGTCGTCGCACCGCCATCGAAGCGGCGGCTGCAACCGATCGCGCCAAGCGCCGACTGGCGGGTCGATCTGGCCGAGGGATGCCCGGCGCATTGCAGCTACTGCTATCTCGCGGGATCGCTGAAGGGACCGCCGATAACGCGCGTCTACGCGAACCTCGAAGAGATCCTCGACGGCATCCCGGCGTACCTGGGGCAGGGAACGATCACGTCGCGCAGCCGCGACCGCGCGCACGAAGGCACCACCTTCGAGGCGTCGTGCTACACCGATCCGCTGGCACTCGAGCCACTCACCGCCTCGCTGTCGACGGCGATCGCCTGGTTCGGGCGGTTGCAGGCGCCTGCGCAACTCCGCTTCACGACCAAGTTCGCAGACGTTCGCCCGCTGCTGTCGCTCGATCATCAGCGGCGGACGCGGATGCGCGCCTCGATCAATCCGCGCATGTTCGCCCGCTTCGAAGGCGGCACCGCGCCCGTCGCCCGGCGACTGGCCGCGCTGCGCGAGATGGCCTCCGCCGGTTATCCGATCGGCCTGACGATCGCGCCGATCATCGCAGCGCAGGGATGGCGCGACGCGTACGGCGACCTGTTGGCCGACGCGGCTGCAATGCTGGGCGACATCGCGGACGACCTGACGATCGAGCTCATCACGCATCGCTTCAACACCGGGTCCAAGGCCGTGCTCGAAAGCTGGTATCCCGGCTCCGCACTGGACATGACCGCCGCCAACCGGACCACCAAGCGCACCAAGTTCGGAACCGAGAAGCAGGTCTACGACGCACCGACGATGCGCGCGCTCCGCGATTTCTTCGAGGAGCGGATCGCGGCGCTGCTGCCCGCTGCCCGCATCCTGTATTTCACGTGACCGTCTTCTTCACTGCCGACACGCACTTCGGCGACCATCGCACGATCAACATCCAGAAGCGCCCATTCGGCAGTGTCGCGGAGATGGACGCAGTGCTGATCGCCCGGTGGAATGCTGTCGTCGCCCCGGGCGACATCGTCTGGCACCTCGGTGATGTCGCGCGGCGTCCGGCCGACGTGCCGCCGTTGCTCGACCGTCTGCACGGCACGAAACACCTGCTGCGCGGCAACAACGATCCCGACGCGGCGGCCGCGGCACCGGGATGGGCAAGCGTCGGCAGCTATGCGGAGCTCGAACTCGGCGGGCACCGCCTCGTCCTGTGCCATTATCCTTTCCGCAGCTGGAACGGCCAGCACAAGCGTGCGCTGAACCTCCACGGGCACAGTCACGGGCGGTTGAAGCCGATGCCGCGGCAGTTCGACGTCGGAGTCGACGTTCACGGCTTCGCGCCGGTGACGCTGACGCAATTGCTGGCCTGACCGAACGCGCGCGGGCGCACGCGCGATACCGGCGGGCTCAGCGATCCAGCGGTGAGTTCTCGAAACCGGCGAGCAGCGCGGCGACGTCGTCATACAGGGCGATCGCCCCTGCACCCGTCAGGGCATCATCGTCGAACTTGCCGGAACGGACGGCGACGGCCCGGATATCGCATTTGGCGGCCGCCTCGATATCGTAGGGTGTGTCGCCGACGACGATCACCTCGGCGGGTGTCAGCGGCGCCAGCTTCTTCAGCGCAACGGCAAAAATGTCGGGTGCCGGCTTGGTCTTCTCGACGTCGTCGGACGTGGTCGAAACGCTGACGATCCCGCGTACGTCGAGCAGGTCGAGATAATGATCGAGCTCGTCCGACGACGCCGAGGACGCGAGAACGACCCGGCGGCCGCTGTCCGCGACCCTCATCAGCAGTGCGCGAGCCTCCGCGAAAGGCACGACGCGATCAAGGAAGCGCGACTTGAAGATCGTGCCATGTTCGTCGCCCATCCGCTCCTGCTCCGCCGCATCCGTTCCGGGAAGCAGGGTCGGCACGAGCATGTCGGTACCCTTGCCGATCTGGTCGTGGATCTGCTCCGCGGTGAAATGCGCACCGGCGTGCTCGAAGACCTCGTTCCAGGCCGCGACATGGTAATCGTTGCTGTCGACGAGCGTGCCGTCAATATCGAACAAGACTGCCTTGATGGTCATTTCCGCGATGGCTCCTGCCTTGATAGCCGAAGGCGCGGCGTTTCATGATCGGTTTTCGCGCTTCCTTGCCGCGCGGCCGTGCGCTGCCGACGCTTTGTAACAACGCGACTTCATGCGAGGCGCACACCGGCCGGTCAGCTACGCTCCGGCCGGGCTGACGCGATCAAGCCCGTACCAGGGTCGGTGCGTCGTCCGGCTACGACTTGGCGGTTTGCACGCGCTGCGCGAAGGCGCGCTCGACGGGGGTCAGGCCGGCCATCGGATCGTCGTTGATACGGCGCCCGGCGGCGGGGGCGGCCTTGGCGTTCTTGAACAGGCTAAGGGTATTGCGGGTCATTTCGTCCTCTGGATCGCGCAGCGAGCGACACGTGGGCTGCCGCAGCGAAAACCGCGCGTCGCGGGCTTGGTTCCAGACGAGCCCCTGTCGGGCGCGACTGTCGCCGTCGTCGCCATGCCGCCTTCTCCGCAAAGGCGTAGGCAGGCCGGATTCCGGAGCCCCGCTGTTATGGATGGCGGTAGAGGCGGAGCCCCGGCTCGGGATCGGAGTGAAGGAAATCGGGCTATCCTGATTGTGATGTCAAGCTGTCCGATCGTACCCGAACGTCGATCCGCCCCGGTCTCCGCCGATGATGGCGCGCCCGACCCGATAATACCGGCCGCGCGATGCATCAGGTCACCGCGCGCCTCGATCACTCACGCGGCGACTACGTGGAGACACCGCTCGACAATGCCGACAGGCTCTCCGCGAGGTCGGCGCTGCGGAAGGGCTTCGTCAGCCGGGGGATATCGGGATCGATCCCCTCCGCTTCCGCATAGCCCGAGACGATCAGCGTCCGTAACGTCGGGTGCTCGGCCTTCAGCTCGCGGACCAGTTGCGCGCCGGTCATCCCGGGCATCAGGTGATCGGTGACGAGCAGGTCTGGGGCGAGCCCGTCACGCACCATACGCAGCGCCTCTTCGGCAGAACCTGCCTCGACGACATCATAGCCGAGGTCCGCCAGCATGTGGGCCGTGCTCATGCGCACCAGATCCTCGTCATCGACGAGAAGCGCGACCCCGCGCCCCTCGGGCAGCGCGTGCGGCTCGGCGGCGGGCTGATCGGCTTCAAGGGCGGACGTGCTGATCGGCAGCCACAATTCGATCGTGGTGCCGCGGCCCGGCACGCTATCGATCGTCAGCGCGCCGCCGAGCTGGGCGGCGAGCCCATGGACCATCGACAAGCCCAGTCCGGTTCCCTTGCCGATCCCCTTGGTGGAGAAGAACGGCTCGACCGCACGCCGGCGCGTGTCCTCGTCCATGCCCTTGCCGGTGTCCGTCACGCCCAGCCGGACGTAATGGCCGCGGCGAAGGTTCGGTATCGGCTTGCGCACGCTCTCGCGCGTCGCCGCGATCGTCAGTTCGCCGCCGTCCTGCATCGCATCGCGTGCGTTCACGGCCAGATTGAGCAGCGCCATCTCGAGCTGGTTCGGATCGGCTTGCGCCGGCGGCAGGTCGGGTGCGAGATCGATGCGCAATTCGATGGTCGGCCCCACCGTCGACGAGATCAGGTCGACCATTCCACCGACCAGTTCCGGCAGGTCGACCGCGGTCGGCTGGAGGGGTTGGCGGCGGGCGAACGCGAGCAGGCGCTGGACGAGCGTCTTCGCGCGCTCGGCCGACTGCAAGGCGCCATCGATCAGGCGTCGCTCGCGCTCGCTGCCAAGCTCCTTGCGGTGGAGCATGTCCAGTGACCCGATGATCGGGGTCAGCAGATTGTTGAAGTCGTGCGCGACGCCACCGGTCAGGCTGCCCATCGCCTCCATCTTCTGGCTTTGCCGCAGGGCCTCCTGCGCCGCCTCCAGCTCGGCCTCGCGAGTCTTCATGTGGCTCAGGTCGCGTCCGACGGCAATGAAGTTGCGACCGTCCGGTTCGGGCGCGACCGTCCATTCGACCGGTTTCCAGCCACCGTCGCGCATGGCGATGCGGTTCTCGAAGCGTGTCGGCTTGCCGCTCTCCGACATCGCCGCGATCGCCTCCAGCGTGGCCGCGGCGTCGTCCGGGTGCATGAACGTGGCGTAACCGCGCGACAGCAGTTCTTCCTCGGTCCAGCCGAGCGACCATCCCCACGCCGGGCTGACCGCCGACATCATCCCCGAGAAATCGGCGCGCGTCAGCATGTCCGGCGACAGGTTCCAAAGCTGGTCGCGCTCCGCCGAACGCGCGGCGACCAGCGCCTCAAGCGTCTCGTTCATCTCCTGCAACCGCAGTTCGGCGCTACGCCGCGCGGTGATATCGCTGAAAAGGATCGCCACCCGCCGTTCTCCCGGCGCGCCGACCCGGAACGCATGGACGTCCCACCAGCGGCCCAGCGCCGCCGATCCTTGTTCGAAGCGATCCGCGACGCCGCTGGTCGCGACCTCACCGTACAAGTCGAACCAATGCTGTTCGTGATCGGGAACGATGTCGCGCATCCGGCGCCCGGCGGGGTCGAAGCCGGCCTGTCGTTCGAAGGCGGGATTTGCCTCGATGAACAGATAGTCGACCGGGCGTCCGTCGGCATCGAAGATCATCTCGACGATGCAGAAGCCGACCTCAATATTCTCGAACAGCGTCCGATAACGCGTTTCGCTTTGCTGGAGCGCGAGCAGGCGCGCGCGGGCTTCATACTGGCGTTTGCGGGCGCGGATCGCGGAGCGCGCGAGGCTGACGAGCGTCGTCGGATGGAACGGCCGCTCCAGGAACGTGACGTTGCCGAGCACGTCGAGGTGTCGCGCCGCCGCCGGGTTGCGCTCCAGCCCGCCGCCGCGCCGCGTGAGCAGGATGATCGGCAGGTCGGACCATTCCTCCTGCGCCGCCAGCCAGTCGGAGAACGGCGCGAGGTCGGCGGTGGCGATCGCTTCCTCGGTCATCACGACCAGCCCGGCGCCCTGATCCAGCCGCTCGATCAAGGCCGTCAGCGACGGGCAGGCGGCCGTGTCGAGTGCCGCCTCCGACAATATTCCGGTCGCGATCGCCGCGTCGCGCCCGAGCGGCGCAAGCACCAGCGCGCATTCCGAAACCGTGGTGCGCTTCACGCGACCTCGCTCTCCAGCAGGTCCACCGGGCCGTGCAGCACCGGCACGCCGCGAAGCACCCCCTGGAACTTCGTCAACGGTGCGCCAAGCGTGATCCCGTCGCTGCCGATCCGATATTCGCGAATTGTGTTCTCATGCGGCCCCGTGCGTTTCTTTACGATCGATATCGCGCGCCTGACGCGTCCCAATGCCTCGAAATATCGCAACAGAATGACGGTATCGGCCAGATACGTGACGTCGACCGGGGTCTTCATGTCGCCGACCAGCCCGTGCTGCGCCACGGTCAGAAACGTCGTCGCACCTTGCCGGTTAAGATACTGGAGAAGTTCGTGAACGTGCAGGATCAACGCCTGCTCGCCCGGCATCGCGGCCTGGTAGCCGTTGAGGCTGTCGATCACGACGGTGCGCGCGCCCTGCTCCTCGACGCAGCGGCGGACACGCGACGAAAATTCGCCGGGAGATAATTCAGCAGCATCAACCTGTTGCAGCAGCAGCGAACCATCGTCGACCATCGCCTGCAAGTCGATATTCAGCCCTTTCGCACGCTGGATCAGCAGGCCGATTTCCTCGTCGAATACGAACATCGCCGCACGCTCGCCGCGCGCGACCGCAGTCCGGATGAAGGTCAGCGCGATCGAGCTCTTGCCCGTACCCGCCGGGCCAAGTACCAGGACACTTGATCCGCGCTCGATCCCGCCGCCGAGCAGTGCATTCAGCTCCGGCGAGTCTGCCGTCATCGGGGAGCGGTCGAAGTTGGTCTTGTGCTCCGCCGAGATCAGGCGCGGATAGACGCAGACGCCGCCGGTCTCGATTGTGATGTCATGGTACCCGCCGCGGAAACGCCGGCCACGATACTTGACGACACGCAGCCGCCGCCGTTCCGCGCCATATTCAGGCGCGAGTTCCTCAAGGCGGATCACGCCATGCGCCACCGAGTGCACCGTCTTGTCATTGGCATCGGTAGTCAAGTCGTCGAGCATCAGCACGGTCGCGTTGCTCTTGGCGAAATAATGCTTGAGCGCGAGGATCTGCCGCCGATACCGCAGCGAGCTTTGCGCCAGCAGACGGATCTCGGAAAGGCTGTCGAGGACCACGCGATCTGGCTGAACGCGTTCAATACCTCGAAAATACGCCTGGTCGTCTCGCCGAGTTCCAGGTCTGACGAATAGAGCAGGCTCTGCTGCTGGTCTTCGTCGAGGAGGTTTTCCGGCGGGATCAGCTCGTAGATTTCCAACCCCGCCAGGTCCAGACCGTGCGAGGCCGCGGCGGCCCGCAACTCGTCCTCCGTCTCCGACAGGGTCACGTACAGGCACCGCTCACCCGCCTCGGCGCCGGTGATCAGAAAACGCAGCGCGATCGTGGTCTTGCCCGTGCCGGGGCTTCCTTCGAGCAGGAAGGTGCGCGCACGGTCGAGCCCGCCGGCGAGGACGTCGTCGAGCCCCGCTATCCCCGTCTGTGCGTCTTTTGAACTCGTCGCGGGCAAATCCCATCTCCACCGTCTGTGCGGGTTGAATGACCGTCGTAGCACAGCCTGCCACGACAATCGTTACGACAGATCAAGCGCCTGTGGTCACCAACGGGGACGCTCGGTGCCGCTCAATCGATCGACCATTCCCATAATCCCGCACCGGGTGTCGCAACCGTCAGCCGTAAGTAGCGCGCGGTGACAGCATGGCGCAGCATTATCGGCGAACCGGAACGCTCGCGCGGCGCGGCCAGCCGCGTCCATCGTTTGCCGTCGCGTGACGCCTCGATCGCGTAGCGGTAGCTGCGTGTCGCGAATTCGGGACGCAGGCGGCTGCCCTTCACCTGGCGGACGCTGCCGAGGTCGGCGGTGAGCGTCCCGACCGCGTTCGCCGGCGCGCGCCACAGCGTCGCGTAATTGTCGTCGGCGGCATGCGCCCCATCGCCGACCGGCTGCCAGCGCAGGCCGCGGTCGCGCGCGGCGGCAAAGCCCGCGACCGCGCTGCCATGCGTCGGACGTACCGGCGCCAACGTACCGTCACGCCGGATCGTCAGCCGATCGACCGCCACCTGCCGCAGCACCGCGTCGCCGTGTTGAGGCCATGGCAGCGCCTGGCGGTGGTAGAGGATGTAGCTGGCGCTCCCCGAGCGGAAGATCGCGTGGTGCCCGGGACTGACGATGTCGCGCGCCGCGTCGGTCTGCAGGATCGGGCTGTCGGCGGCTTCCTTGAACGGCCCGAACGGGGTCGCGCCGACGGCATAACGGACCTTGTAGGTGTCTCTGGTGGTGTTGCCGTCGCTGTAGGTCAGCAGGTAGCGACCATGCGCCTTCATCATGAACGGCCCCTCGAAATAGTTCGCGGGCGTCACGTCGCGCGGGGTGCCGTCGAACGTCACCATATCCGGCTTCAGCCTGACGACGAAGCAATGGCCGTTGACCCAGTTCAGCCCCGATCCCCAGTAGAGATACGCCCGGCCGTCATCGTCCACGAACGCCTCGGCGTCGATCATGTGATACGCCGGGGCAAAATCGCGTTTGATCAAGGGCTTTCCGCCGTTCGCATCGCGCCACGGCCCTGCCGGCGAGGGGGCGCTGCCGACCCACACCTCGCTGCCCACCGAGACGTACATGTACCAGCGCCCGTTCACGGCGCGCACGACCGATGGCGCCCAGACCTTGGAATCGCCGGAGGTCGGGCTGGTTGCGGCGCGCTTGGTCGGCCATTCCGGCGTCGAGAAGCGCCAGTCGCGCCCGTTGTCCGACGTCCACAGCCCCAGCCGATCGTCGCCCCACGGATCGATCGTCGCGAAGACGTACCAGCGCCCGCCGTCGCGGACGATCGACGGGTCGGCGAAATAGCCCGGCAACAGCGGGTTCGAGGCCCCGGCTGCATCCCACCGCGGCGGCTCGTCCGCGGCCAGCGTCAGCGGGGCGGCGAGCAGCAGCAGCGCAGGCGCCCAACGGCGCAGGCGATCGGTCAGGCGGCAGGTGAGGCGGGGCATGGCAAGTCCTTCCCGGCGCCGCGGCGCAGGATCAGTGTGACAACGGCGCGCGGCGGCGCGATCGTGCCGGGAACGCAGGCAGCGTCGTGCGCAGCGTCGGTGACAACCATCCGCGCCCGCCAGCCTGGTGGCAGCGTCAGTTGCCGCGGATTGAGCCCGGGGTTGACGTGCACCAACACCAGCCGCCGTCCGTCGGGCGACATCGCACCGGCAGTATCGAGATCGTCGACCGAGACCAGGCGGTCGCCCGGCCGGATGTAGCGGCTGAACTGCGCCATCGCCCAGTATTTGCGCGTGACGTGGATCGCGTGCGCGGCGCCGGGGGACGCCCGCAGGTCGGCCTTCACCAGCCCCCAGTTCGACCCCTTGCCGCCGTCGCGCGTGCTGAGGTCCTCCACCGCCTGCCAGAACACCCAGGCGGCAGGCTCAAGTCGCTTGAGATCGAGCACGATATGCTCGGCCATCGCCAGCGGCGAGGCCATGCCGTCGAAGCTCTCCGGGTCCTTGTCGAGCGGGGCGTCGTTCTCGCTCATCCACAAGCGGATGTTCGCGGCACGCGCGGCGTCGCGAACGCCGGTCTGGTTGATGTTGCCATAGCTGTGGACGTTCAACTGGCCGATCCGCGCGCGCGTCGATGCCGGATAGCCGGCCCAATCGGCCAGGAAGAGGACCGAGTTGGTCTCGTCGGGTGCGGCCACAACGGTCGTCAACCCGCGCGCGCGCAGCGCCGCGTCGGTCGCGTCGATCATCGCCGCCTGCCGCGCCGGGCTCCAGTGTGCCCCTTCCTGCTTGTTGGCGGCGAACCAGTAATCGGTGTTGGGCTCGTTGACTGGCGACAGGGTGCGAAAGGTGATGCGATGCCGCTTCTGCAATTCATCGACGCTGCGCGCGAGATAGGCGGCGAACGGCGCCTCGAAGCCGGGGCGGAGATTGTCGTCGGTGGCTTTCTCCGCACCCGACACACGCCCGGAAACGGTCATGAACCACGGTGGAGAGTTCGAGAACGCCTCGAAGATCGGCGCCTTCACGCGGGTGCGGATCGCGTCGAGCCACCAGCGCTGGCGCTTGTCCTGCGACCAGTCCCACATCGCCGGATCGTCGGCGCGCCACCAGTCCCTGCCCTGCGCGCCGGCGGGTTGCTGCCAGAAACCGGGCACCGCGCCGCCGGGGCGGAGATACGGTGGCGTACCGGCAGCGTTGCCGCCACCGATGTTATAGCGGGCGATCGTCCAGCCGAGCCCGTCCTTGCCGTAGAACAGGTCGGCCAGCCGCTCCCGCTCTGTATCGGGCCACCCGCCCGTGACGTCCGCGAACCACGCGAGCGCGGTGCCCCACCCCTCGAACACGGTCGATGGGCGCTCCACCGCCGGATGCAACGTGACCGTGACCGGGCGTTCCTGCGCGGCGCAAGGCGTCGCAAACACCGCCAGGAGCGCGGCGAGGCGAGGAATGCGGATCATCTTCTCTCCCGGTTTTGTATGACAATACCGGGAGCCAGGAGCGGGTCAAGCGATCGACGCTGCACGCGGCGGGATCGACATTCAGCGCTTCACGGGTGCCGTACTGCTGGGAGACGAAGACGATCGATCCGTTCGGGCGAACCGCGCTCCTACGGTCCGGCAGGCGTGCTCCCCCCAACCCGTCGTTGCTTCGCTGCGCTCGCGACGACGGCGAACGCAGGGAACCGGCGGGATGTTGAACGGCCCTAGAAGCGGCCATAATCCCCGTTCGGGCCTTCATCCTCGGGTGGCGGCCCACGATCGTCGGGGTAGCGTTCGACCGGCACGCGCTGACGCGGCTCGGGCGGTTGCGGGAGTTCGATCCCGAGTTCGCGCAGGCGATCGACCGCCTCCGCGATCGAAGGTTGCGCGCCGTCGATCACGCGCCCGAACTCGTCGATCGCGCCGCCGTCCATATTGTCGAGCGGGGCGCCCATCTCGTCCTCGGCGGGCGCGACGACGACGGGGATGTCGAGCGCCGACATCATGAACTGCCGCCAGATCTGCGCCGGCATCCCGCCGCCGTGCAGCCCCGGATTGGGCGTGCTGTCGTCCTTGCCGACCCACACGCCGACGACGAGATTGCCCGCGAAGCCGATGAACCAGCCGTCGCGCCCGCCCTGGCTGGTGCCGGTCTTGCCGAACGCATCGACCGGCAGGTTCGCGTCGCGACCGGTGCCGCGGATCGACGAGCCGAGCAGCGAACGCATCTCGTCGCGGATCTTGCCCGGCATTTCGGCATCGCGCCCGGCGATCGCCTCATACCAGCTGGCGTTGCGGTTGCCTTCCACGCCGCGCGGGGTCACCGGATAGCGGCCGCTGGCGATCGCGGCATAGGCGCCGGTCAGCTCCAGCAGCGACACCTCGGCGGTGCCGAGGCCGATCGTCGCCTCGTTCGGGATCGGGGTGGTGATGCCGAGGTCGCGCGCGGCCTTGATGACGTTGCGGACGCCGACTTCCTGCGTCAGCCGCGCGGCGACGACGTTCGAGGAGCGGGCGAAGGCGCGGCGCAGCGTGATCGGACCGAGATAGCGGCCATCGTCGTTGCGCGGTTTCCACCCGGCGATCTCGACCGGCGAATCGTCGCGGACGTCGTCGGGGGTCAGTCCGGCGCGCAGCGCGGCCAGATACACGAACAATTTGAAGGTCGAGCCCGGCTGGCGTTTCGCCTGCACCGCGCGGTTGAAGGCGCTGGTGCGATAATCCTTGCCGCCGACCATCGCGACCACCTTGCCATCGGGACGCATCGCGACGACCGCGGCCTGCAACCCGCGCAAGCTCGCCTGCCGCACGACGCGCTCGGCGGTGGACTGGAGCCCGCGGTCCAGCGTGGTCTTCACCCTGGCGTCGGTGCCGGCGTCGCCCGCGACCTCACGTGCGGTGGGCAACACCCAGTCGGCGAAGTAGGTGCCGGTCGGCAGCGTGTCGGTGCGCGCGGGCAGCACGCGCTGTGGCTGGACGACGGCGGCTTCGCGTTTCGTCAGGAAGCCGGCATCGACCATCGCGCCGACGACCACGGCCTGCCGGGCACGTGCGCCCTTGAGATTGCCGGTCGGGGCGAGCCGCGACGGCGCCTTCACCAGCCCGGCGAGCATCGCGGCTTGCCCGACATTCAGTTTCTGCGGCGTGCGCCCGAAATAGTGCTTCGCCGCGGCGGTGATGCCGTACACGTTGTCGCCGAAATACACGTTCGACAAATAGCGTGAGAGGATCTCGTCCTTGGAAAGCCATGCCTCGAGCCAGAAAGCGATCATGACCTCGCGGATCTTGCGTGCGGCGGTGCGGTCCGAATCGAGGAACACGTTCTTGGCCAGTTGCTGCGTGATGGTCGACCCACCCTGCCGGACGCCGCCAGAACCGACGTTCGCCCAGGCAGCACGCGCGATCCCGCGCGGATCGATGCCCCAATGCGAGTAGAAGCGGCGATCCTCGATCGCCATGAACGCCTCGCGCACGTGCGGCGGCAGCGTCCTGGCATCCACCGGCGTGCCGATGATCGCGCCGCGCCGGGCGATCGGCGTACCGTCGGCGGCGGTGAGCGTGATCGAGGGCGGCATCTGCGGCTTGAGCGATTGCGAGAGCGGCGCGGTCACCGCCAGCCAGATCACCGCGATCACGAACAGCACGATCGACGCGGCGAGCGCGCGGACGATCCACTTGCCCCACGCGATGCGGCGCAGCGGCGCCCGCGGCGGCGGCGTGCCCCCGCCATCGTCGTAGCGCGGGGGGGCGTGGAAATCGGCCGCGCGATCGGCGTCGTCGTGCCAGGCGCCGAACGAGGGCAGCGGGTCGGGCGTCGCACCACCGGGCGTATCGCCGCGAGCGTGGTTGTAGCGGACGCGGCCGGTATCGTAGGGATCGGGGCGCATGGCTGATGGTGTCTTACGCTGATAAAACAGTTGTCGCAAGCCTCGCCCGCGTCAGACAAGGATAGCCAAATGCAGGATGATGCGAAAGGCGCGGATGCGCCGCTGGTGGTGGGAATCGGGGGAACGATCGGCGGCGTGTCGTCGACCGAGCGGGCGTTGCGCATCGCGCTGGGCGAGGCGGAGGCGCAGGGCTTCCGCACCCGGATGTTCGGCGGGGCCGACATGGCTCGGCTGCCGCTCTATGACCCGCGTGCCACGTCGCGGACCGTCGAGGAGCGCGCGTTCGTCGATGCGGTGCGGCAGGCGTCCGCGGTCATCATCTCCAGCCCCGGCTATCACGGCAGCATCTCGGGCGTGGTGAAGAACGCGCTCGACCTGCTCGAGGAAACCGCACGCGATGCGCGGCCATACCTGGCCGACATGCCGGTCGGGCTGATCGCGACCGCTTATGGCTGGCAGGCGACGGGCTCGACGATCGCGGCGCTGCGCTCGATCGTCCACGCGCTGCGTGGCTGGCCGACGCCGTTCGCGGCCGCGATCAACACGCAGGTGACGCGCTTCGACGACGAGGGCGGCGCGAGCGACCCTGCGGTGGTCGAGCAATTGCGGCTGATCGGCCGGCAGGTGGCGCGCTTCGCGCCGCTGAGCGCGGGCGCGGCCGGGGCATGAGCGCGGCACGGCCGCGGCGTAGCGCGCTGTTCCTGCCGGCGTCGAACGCGCGCGCGATCGAGAAGGCGCGGACGCTGCCGTGCGACGTCGTGATCCTCGACCTTGAGGATGCGGTGGCCCCGGCGCAGAAGCCGGCCGCGCGCGCGGCGGCGGTGACGGCGGTGCGGGACGGCGGGTTCGGCGCGCGCGAGCTGGTGGTGCGCGTCAACGCCGCGGATACGGCAGAGGGGGTGGAGGATCTCGCCGCATTGTCGGACTGTGCGGCGGATGCGGTGGTGCTGCCGAAGCTGGAGACGGCGGCGACGTTGGTGGCGGCGCGCGCGGCGGTGGGCCCGGGGCCGGCGCTATGGGCAATGATCGAGACGTGCAGCGGTGTGCTGGCGCTGCGCGAGATCGTCGCCGCGGCGCGCGACACGGGATTGGCGGCGCTGGTGGTCGGCACCAACGATCTGGCGCGTGAGCTGCGCTGTCGCCCGGGGGCGGACCGCGCGCCATTGTTGCCCGCTTTGGCGCAGGTGCTGCTGGCGGCGCGGTCGGCGGGGCTGGTGGCGCTGGACGGGGTCATCAACACGCTCGACGACGATGCGGCAATCGCGGCGGAATGCCGGCAGGGGCGCGACTGGGGGTTCGACGGCAAGACGCTGATCCATCCGGCGCAGATCGCCGCGGCGAATGCGGTGTTCGGCCCGTCGGACGAAGATGTCGCGGCGGCTCGGGTGCTGGCGGCGGCGTTCGACGGGCGCGAGGACGAGGGCGCGATCCGGATCGACGGACGAATGGTCGAGCGGCTGCATCTGGTGGAGGCGCGGCGCACGCTGGCGCTGGCGGCGGCGATCGCGGCGCGCGGGTAGGACGTAACTGGCATCGTACCCGCTACGCCCGTCCTTTCATCGCGACCGTAGCGAAGCGCCGGCTACTTCCTGCAATATCCCTCACCGGACTTCACGATCAGGCAATCCTTCTTGCCCGCCAGCCACTTGAGCCCCGCCTGGTCGCCAGTGCCGGGCACCGCGACTTCCGCGACGCCGTTGCGCATGAAGCGCAGCCCCTCGGCGGTGACCGATCCCTCGAAGGTGCCGCGATGGTCGAGATCCCATTGCATCTCCATCGTCACCCCGCCACCGGTGCGCGGCGCGACATCGAGGAACATCCCCTCGACCCCGATCCAGCGGCCGACATAGCGCTGCTCGGTCGCGACCGCGGGATCGCCGCGCGGTTCCGCGACCGGGCCTACATGCTCGCTGGGCGTCGCGCTGGGCGACGGGTCGGGGGCGGGTTGCGCGCAGGCGGCGAGCGCGAGCGGGGCGGCGAGCAGCGAGGCGAGCTTGGTCATGGCGGGTTCAACCGGCCGTGGTGGCGAACCGTTCCGGGACGGGCGTTCCGGGTGGCATTCGCGCGCGGTCGCCGCTAGAGGGCGTCGACATCCTTCATCACGGGAGTCGATCCTTGCGTATCGCCATCGCCTGCGACCATGCCGCCGTCTCGCTGAAGGACGACCTGCGCGACTGGCTGGCGGGCGAAGGGCATGAGATGCTCGACCTCGGCACGCATGGCGCCGGCAGCGTCGACTATCCCGATTACGGCCGCCGGCTTGGCGCCGCATTGGCGGCGGGCGAGGCCGAGCGCGGGATCGCGCTGTGCGGCTCGGGCATCGGCATCATGATCGCGGCCAACCGCAACCCGGCCGTCCGCTGTGCGCTCGTCAACGAACCGCTTTCCGCCGCCCTGGCGCGCAGCCACAACGACGCGAATGCGATCGCGATGGGCGCGCGGCTGATCGGCCCCGAGATGGCGCGCGCCTGCGTGGCCGCCTTCCTTTCCACCGACTTCCTGGGGGGGCGTCACGCCGCCCGCGTCGACATGCTCAAGGAGCTTGCATGAGCACCAACCCGACCTCGCTTTCGCAGATCCAGCCCGCCTATAAAACGGATGGCGGCTTCTTCACGCGCGGCCTTGCCGACGCCGATGCCGCGGTGTTCGCCGGGATCGAGCACGAACTGACCCGCGAGCAGACGCAGATCGAGCTGATCGCGTCGGAAAATATCGTCAGCCGCGCGGTGCTGGAGGCGCAGGGCAGCGTCTTCACGAACAAATATGCCGAGGGCTATCCCGGCAAGCGTTACTATCAGGGTTGCCACCCGTCCGACGAGGTCGAGCAGCTGGCGATCGACCGCGCCAGGCAGCTGTTCGGCTGCGGCTTCGTCAACGTGCAGCCGCATTCCGGCGCGCAGGCGAACGGGGCGGTGATGCTCGCGCTGGTGAAGCCGGGCGACACGATCATGGGGCTCAGCCTGGACGCGGGCGGGCACCTGACGCACGGTGCGCGTGCCGCAATGAGCGGCAAATGGTTCAACGCGGTGCAATATGGTGTCGCGCCGGACACGCATCTGATCGATTATGACGCGGTCGAGCGCCAGGCCGTGGAGACGCAGCCGAAGCTGATCATCGCGGGCGGCTCCGCCTATCCGCGCCATATCGACTTCGCACGCTTCCGCGCCATCGCGGACAAGGTCGGCGCGTTCTTCATGGTCGACATGGCGCACTTCGCCGGGCTGGTCGCGGGTGGTGTCCATCCGACCCCGTTCGGCCATGCACATGTCGTGACGACCACCACGCACAAGACGCTGCGCGGCCCGCGCGGCGGGATGGTGATGACCGACGACGAGGCGATCGCCAAGAAGATCAACTCGGCGGTGTTTCCGGGGCTGCAGGGCGGGCCGCTGATGCACGTCGTCGCCGCCAAGGCGGTGGCGTTCGGCGAAGCGCTGCGCCCCGACTTCAAGAGCTATGCCGCCGCGGTCGTCGAGAACGCGAAGGTACTGGCCGCGACGTTGAAGGAGCGCGGTGCCGATCTGGTTTCGGGCGGCACCGACACGCATTTGGCGCTGGTCGACCTGACGCCGTTGGGCATCACCGGGCGCGACGCCGACGAGGCGCTGGAGCGCGCCGGCATCACCTGCAACAAGAACGGCATCCCCAACGATCCGCTGCCGCCGGTCAAGACCAGCGGCATCCGCGTAGGCTCGCCCGCGGGCACGACGCGCGGCTTTGGCGTCGCCGAGTTCCGCGAGATCGGCAACATGGTCGCCGACGTGCTCGACGGCTTGCGCGCGAAGGGTGAGGCGGGCGACGCCGAGGTCGAGGGTGCAGTGCGGGAACGTGTGCGCGCCTTGTGCGCTCGGTTCCCTATCTACCAGTAAGGAGACCCGTTCGTGGCCGATATCGACAACAAGCTGAACGAAGTGCAGGGCACGGTGAAGAACACGCCGGGGCTGGGCAAGAGCATGGCCAAGTGGAGCGCATTGGGCGCGGTGGTGGCGATCCCGCTGCCGGTGGTCGGGCCGATCTTCGGCGCGATCGCGGGCGCGGCCTATGCCTATCGCAAGGGCACCAAGAACAAGTGACCGCCTGAATGCGATGCCCGTTCTGCGGCCACGACGCCAGCCAGGTGAAGGACAGCCGCCCCACGGACGATGGGGCGGCGATCCGGCGACGGCGGCAGTGCGAGGGATGTGCGGCGCGCTTCACCACCTTCGAGCGTATCCAGCTGCGCGAGCTGACCGTGGTGAAAAGCGAGCATCGCCGCGAGCCGTTCGATCGCGAGAAGCTGCTTCGGTCGATCTCGATCGCCGCGCGCAAGCGGCCGGTCGAGCCGCTGCGTCTGGAGAAGCTGGTCAGCGGCATCCAGCGCCAGCTGGAGACGAGCGGCGAGGCCGAGGTGACCGCCGAGCGGATCGGCGAGATGGTGATGGACGGACTGAAGGGCCTCGATTCCGTCGCCTACATCCGGTTCGCCAGCGTCTATCGCGACTTCAGCGAGGCGCGCGACTTCGAGGAATTCGCGGGGACGGTCGAGGAGGCCGGGCGGGGGTGACGTCACTTCCGTTCGATTTGCGCAGCATCGCGCTTGCCGAAATGCGATCGTCGCGAACATAGCGATGCGATGAGCTTCTACGTCTACATCCTGCGTTGCGCCGACGGCAGCTATCACACCGGCCACACCGACGATCTCGAGCGCCGCATCGCCGAGCATCAGGCGGGGACGACGCCGGGCGACACGCAGGATCGACAGCCAGTCGAGCTGATGTGGGCGCAGAATTTTCCCAGCCGGATCGAGGCGCTGGAGCGCGAGCGACAGGTGAAGGACTGGTCGCGTGCCAAGCAGGAAACGCTGTTTCGCAACGATCGGGAAGAGCTGGGTGCGATGGTCCAGGGGCGACTGCGCGTCCCGGCGGCGCCTGACGCTGGCGCGACCCGAACGGTGGAAGAAATGTTCCCCGCGACGGACGAGCGTGCGGCGGGAGCGCCTTTGAACAGCGAGCGAACGTCGGTACCGCCACCGCTGATCGTGCTCGTTCGCCCGCAGCTTGGCGAGAACATCGGCAAGGCGGCGCGGGCGATGCTTAATTTCGGGCTTGCCGAATTGCGGCTCGTGGCACCACGCGACGGGTGGCCCAATCCGCAGGCAGGGCCGGCGGCGTCGGGGGCGGACGTGGTGCTGGACGGCGCAATCGTGTTCGACAGCGTGGCGGAGGCGGTGGCCGATTGCGCGCATGTCTATGCCACGACGGTTCGCAAGCGCGGCGTGACCAAGCCGGTCGTCACCCCGGCGGGCGCTGCGCAGGCGATCCACGCCGGGCCGGGCCGGTCAGCGATCCTGTTCGGGCCGGAGCGGTCCGGGCTGGAGACCGACGACGTGGCGGTGGCGCGGACGATCGTGACCGTCCCGATCAATCCCGAGTTCGGCAGCCTCAATCTCGCGCAGGCCGTGATCCTGGTCGCCTATGAATGGTCGAAGGGGCAGGCGCTGGTCAGTCCGCCGACTGTCGAGGTCGATCCGCCTGCGCCGCAGGTAGAGCTCGACGGGATGATCGCGCAACTCGACACGCTGCTGGTTGACGGCGGTTACTATTTTCCGCCGGACCGCACGCCGGCGACACGGCGGATGCTGCGAACGCTGCTGACCAAGCCGGGCTGGTCGACGCAGGAGGTGCGGACGGTCCGCGGCATCCTGTCGTCGCTGGTGCCCAAGCGGCCGCGCGGCGGCTGAGATCAGTCGATCCGTGGCGAGGCGGGGCGCCGCTCGCAATAGGATCGCGCGGGATCGTTCAGCGACAGGCCGGCTGCGACGGCGCGCTGGATGATCAGGCGGATCGAGCCGTGCCGCGCGTCGCCGTCGTTGCCGGGCTCGCCGTTCCGGAAACGATCGGTGGCGACGTGCAAGCCGTTGCTGGTACGGATGTAAAGCCCGCCGCTGCCGCAGAACGGCGCGATCCGGCGCCGCACCGTCGTGTTCGGGACCGACAGCGCTCGGGCGATTTGCGTGACGCGCACGGCGTGGCGCGGCAACAGCGCGTTCGGGTTCCCATGGAGAGAGCGATCGGCTTCGAGCGCCTGTTTGTTGGCGTGCAGCACGGCCGAGAAGATCGCGAGATCGATCGATTCCGGGCACCATGAGCGGTTCGCGTCCGCGAGCGCGAGCAACAGGTCAGCGGCCGCGCATACGCCGTCGTCAAGCGACAGCCTGGGATTGGGAGACTGCACTGCCGATGTCGCCGGAAAGGCGCCGGTCGCAACGCCGTCTGCGACAAGCCGCACGAAGCAGTCGTGTGCATGGCGCATCTGACGCCAATTTGCGGGGGTGGCCCAATACGGCCGCGACAGCATCACCCCGCTCGACGTCCGCTCGCACACGTTGCGATCGAGCAACGCGCAGATGTGGCGGCGGACGGTCTCGAACGGGCGCCCCAGCGACATGGCGGCGGAGTGGACCGAGATCGTCCCGTTGCGGTCGGGGTGCGACAGGCTGGTGCGAAGAAGGAAGCAGAAGACCATGAACCGGTCGATATTGCCGTCGAAGTAGCGCATCCCCGCGACGTTGATGCTGGTGTGGAATTCGGCCAATAGTCCGGCAAGTGGCGGAATGATCCGAGAAGACAGCATCCTCGTCGGGAAATTGCCTGTACTATCAATTCGTTGCTGCGAAGCAGCATAGATTGGCATTTCACTGCACCTTTTTCCGAACAACAAAGCTCGGCGTTCGCATCTCACGCGGAACGATAGTGATGGCGCATGGCCGCGTGTGATGCTTCGCAAAAGCATGTGTCGCACAAAAGGAACGAAAGATACAAGGTATCGCCTGGGCAGAGCTGTTTCTGTACCATTGCTGCTTCATTACAAAGCCAGCATAATTACGGCGCGCAGCTCTTGCACGAGGGTGGCGGGGACGGTGCGAAAGCGTACCCTGCAGTGACTTCTCGATATTAATCCATCGCGCAACAAATGTTAAAAGTCTAGGAATTACACAGACATATGGAGGCGCGGCAACGGGCGCTTCGGGCACCCGTCGCTCCCCGGTCTATTCCGCCGGCTGGGCCGTTGCAGGCACCGTCCGCGGCCGACCGGCCAGTGCATCGTCGAGCGCGTCGCGATCTAATTTTCCTTCCCATCGCGCGACCACGATCGCCGCGACGGCGTTTCCGACGAAGTTGGTCAGGCTGCGGCACTCGCTCATGAAGCGATCGACGCCCAGAATCAGCGCCATGCCTGCGACCGGCACGGTGGGCACGATCGACAGCGTTGCGGCCAGCGTGATGAAGCCTGCGCCGGTGACGCCTGCCGCGCCCTTCGACGACAGCATCGCGACGCCCAGCAGCAGCAATTGCTGGCCGATCGTCAGCTCGACGTTGCACGCCTGCGCGATGAACAGCGCGGCGAGGGTCATGTAGATGTTGGTGCCGTCGAGGTTGAACGAATAGCCGGTCGGTACGACGAGGCCGACGACGCCGCGGTCGCAACCCGCCGCCTCCAGCTTCGTCAGCAGCCCCGGCAAGGCCGGCTCCGACGACGAGGTGCCGAGCACCAGCAGCAGCTCGCCCTTCAGATAGGCGAGCAGGCGCAGGATCGAGAAGCCGTGCAGCCGCGCGACGATCCCGAGGATGCCAAACACGAACAGCGCCGAGGTCAGGTAGAAGGTCGCGACCAGCCCGCCGAGATTGACGAGGCTGCCGACGCCGTATTTGCCGACGGTGAAGGCGATCGCGCCGAACGCACCGAGCGGGGCGACGCGCATCAGGATCGCGACGATGCGGAAGACGACGATGTTCAGCCGCTCGATGAAATCGAGGATCGGGCGCGCCGGTTCGCCGACCAGACTGAGTGCGACGCCGAACAGGATCGCGACCAGTAGGACCTGCAGGATGTTGCCCTGGACGAGTGCGGAGACGAGCGTGTCGGGGATGATGTTGAGCACGAAGCCCGTCAGCGTCGTGTCATGCGCCTTCTCGGCATAATCGGCGATCTTGCCGGCATCGAGCGTGGCGGGGTTGATGTTCATCCCCGCGCCGGGCTGGACGACATTGGCGACGATCATGCCGACGATCAGCGCGAGGGTGGAGAAGAAGAGGAAGTAGCCGAACGCCTTGCCCGCGACGCGACCGACCGCACGGAGTTCGCGCAGACCCGCGATGCCGCTGACCAGGGTCAGGAAGATGACGGGAGCGATCACCATCTTCACCAGCTTGATGAACCCGTCGCCGAGCGGCTTCAGCGCTTCGCCGAGTTGCGGGTAGAAGTGGCCGAGGATCGCGCCGGCGACGATCGCGATCAGCACCTGCACATACAGGTGGTGGTGAAGTCGCCGCGGGCCCTCGGCCTCCGGCGGAATGGTGGTGGCGTGCATAACCTCTCCTCGCGTCCACGCTGACGGACGTCTTGGGGTGAGGCTAACGCGGATTACCCCGCGTGCGAAAGGACGTTGTTCGGCCTCTTCAAGCGGTTGATAATGCCCGTTATTTCAGCAGGGGTGTAGGCATTCCGTCGCGAGGCGTGCGGGAATCCGCCCGCGTCGCGATCGGCTCGTGCTGCAATCCGCACGTCACGGGCGACCGGCACGGTCCCAGGCCGCGATGTCCGCAACCGCCTGCGCGACGGACATGCGCGGCCGGTAGCCGGTCGCCAGCATCCGGTCGATCGCGTAGCGGACCGGCGTGCGGAAGCGCGCGACTTCGTCATGCGACGGAATGCGCGCGACGAAGCGGTCGAGCGGGGCGAGCGACGTGCCGGCGCGTTCCGCGACGGCGCCCAGCGCCTTGGCCGCCTTGCGCGCGATCAGCATCGGCCGACCGGGCAGGCGGCCGTGCGGACGCGGCGCCTGCACCGCGTCGCGCAAGGCTTCCAGATAGGCGTCCCACGTCGGGATGTCGGCGCCGTTGACGTTGAAAACCCCGGAAACCGGCGCGGCGGCGCTTGCGAGATGGACGATGAAGCCGGCGAGGTCGTCGACATGGACCAGGTTGGCGTCGCCTTGCCCTGCGGCGCCGAGCACCGGCCATCCGCCGTCGAGCAGCCGGTCCAGATAGAGCGTCGTCCAGGCCGCGCTGCCGGGCCCGTAGATCAGCGTCGGTCGCATGATCGCCACCGCCATCGCATCGGCGGCGGCATGGCAGGCAGCCTCCGCCGCGACCTTCGCCGCGCCGTAAGCGCCGTGCGGCCGGTCGATCGGCGTATCCTCGTCGACATGGCCGTGAACGGCGCCATAGACCGCGACCGAACTGAGCTGGACGAAGCGCTTCACGCCGGCGGCGCGCGCGGCGGCAAGCGTGTTGCGCGTGCCGTCGACGATCACGCGCGTGTCGCGCGGCCCGCCCACCGCGGTGTGGACGACCGTCTCGATCCCCGGCATCGCCACCGCGAGCGTCTTGGGGTCGAGCACGTCGAGCGCCCGGCCGCCGGCGGGCGGACGACGGTACGCCGCGACCACCGGAACGCCCGCCGCCTGCAACGCCGCTACCACCCGCCGGCCGACGAAGCCGCCCGCACCGGTCACCAGCACCTTGCCCGTCACCGGCACTGCTCCTTCAAATGGTCGGCGAGCCGCAATGCGAGCGCGATTGCGGTCAGCGTCGGATTGGCCTGGCTGGAGGTCGGCGTGACCGCAGCGCTGGCGACATAAAGCCCGGCGACGCCGTGAACGCGGCAGTCTCGATCGACGACGCCGTCGCGCGGCGTGGCGGACATGCGCGTGGTGCCACTATGGTGACCGCCATAGGCGCCGGCGTCGAGCAGCGCGTCTTTCAGCGCGTCCTCGTCATAGGTCAGCGTGCCGGTGCCGGTGCGCGCGAGTTCGTCACGCATCAGCCGGTAGGTGGCGCGCGCCGAATCGAAGTCCGCCGATGCGACGCGCCAGTCGACAAGCAGGCGCCGCATCCCCAGGGCGTCGCGCGCCGAGGTGAGTTGCACGCGGCTGTCCCAGTTCGGCGACTGCTCGCTGACGAATTCCAGCGGATAGCGATTGTCGCGCGACGGCAACGCGATCGACGGTATGCGGCGCGAGGCGAGATAGCGCTTCACGCCCCAGGTGCGCACGAAATTGGCGAGTTGCAGCGGATGCCGCGCGATGTTCGCGATGTGGCGCAGGTACGGACCGAGCGAGCGGTCCGCCTCGCGTGCGCCGCGGCTGTACTCATACTTCACCGCAAAGGCGGCCAGGAACATCAGCGACAGCACCGGATCGCCGTGCGCGGGATCGTTGGCGTCGCGGATATGCAGCCGCGCGGTGCCGTTGAGCAGCCGGAGCGCGCGCTGTGCCTCCGGCGTCGGCGCGATCCGGCGGCGGATGTAGATCCCCTCGGCATCGCGCTCATAGTCGAAGCCGATGCTGCGCGGCGCGCCGGTGAAGTGCGCCATCCCGAACGTGGCGGCGAGGTGGCACATATAGCCGCGCCCCAGCCAGCCGCCGGTGTTGCCTACCCCGTCGGGCTGTACATCATCCGAGGCGAGCAGCAGCCGCGCGGTTTCCAGCCCGCCCGCCGCCAGCACGTAATGCCGCGCACGGACCTGCCAGTCGCTGCCGTCCGGCGCGCGCACCGCGAGATGGTCGACGCTGTTGCCGTCGGCGGCGAGCCGCACCGCGGTGACCGGCGCATGGGTGAGCACGCGTACGTTCGGCGCGGCGGTCAGTTGCTTGCCGTAGCGCGTCCAGAAGTCCGTCGGGCGGCTGAAGCGCTCGATCGTGGTGTGAAGCCACTCACCGTCAAGCCCGGGGACGATCGGCGCGGAGGGCGTGTGATCGAACGCGCCGGCCTCCGCCGCCTCCATCGCGGAAGGATAATAAGGCGCGACGTCATCGTAACCGATCGGCCAGCCGGAATGCGCGACCCAGTCGCGCTGCTCGAAATCGATCGGATCGAACGGGATCGAGCGCCCGCCCCACAGCGAGGTCGTCCCGCCGAGCGCGCGGATGCGGTATGTGTCGGGCGGCCAGTGGACGCGCGCGTCGGCGACGTCGCCGGCATACGCATCCTGCACCGCGGGTTCCAGCCGCGCACCGCCCGCTTCCAGCACCAGCACCTCGAGCCCGAACGCGGCACAGCGCGCCGCAAGCGTCAGTCCCGCCGCGCCCGTCCCGACGATGCACACGTCGGCGGGGGCGGGTGGGGCGGTCAATTCGCTGCTATCGGCTCGCACGCTGTCTCCCGGGGCTTGCTCGGCACCGGGGTAGCACGCCCGCGCGCCGGGGCAAGCACGACGGCCCCGTATTGCCCCGATTCGGAGCGAAGACGGGGCCGTCGATCGTGATGCGAACCAGTCGCTTAGAGGTCGGCCGCCTGGTACCGGTCGGCTTTGGGCGGGATCGACGCACCAACGTGGTTTCCGCTCTTCATACCCCCATTCACGCCGCCGGCAGGCCCGCGGCGACGCGATGGCTTTCGATCCCGCCTAGAGAATGGCGCGCGCGATCGCGGCGGCCTGCACGTCATAGGCCCATGCCGTTTCGTGGAGCCCGTCGGCGAACGCGCCGCTCGCCTGCGCGACGGCACGACCGCCGAGCAGCGCTTCCTCGTCGACGAACAGGCAATCGTTGTCGAAGGCGAGCGCGCGCAACGCCGTCCGCCACTGCGCCCGCAGTGCATCGGGACCGCCGGTCGGAGCGCTGCCGCCGACGGCGGGCCAGGTGAGGATCACGCTGCCGCTCGCCCGCGCCTGCTGGACGATCGCGCGCACGTTCGCCAGCCACGTGGCCATCGCGAGATTCTGCGCGATGTCGTTGGTGCCGAGGTTCACGACCGTGAGGTGCGGCGCATAGACTGCCAGCGCGGCAGCGGGCGAGAACGCGGCGCTCGTATCGGCCTGGAAGGCCGAGGTGACGCCGAAGACGCCGAAGTTGGCAACCTCGATCCCCGCGCGCGTGCTGTCCCACGCCACCATGCCGACCAGTTGCAGGTTGCTCGCCGGCCCGGTCCGCGTCACCACGATCGGGCTGGCGTCGCGCGTCGTGAAGCTCGCCTCCAGGCGCGCGAACCCGCCGACCGCGCCGGCCGGGACCAGCGTCACGCTTTCCCCGCCCTTCGCGACCGTGAAGGCGGGGCGGTCGGTGCCGCTGCGGATGAACACCGAGCAGCGATCGACCGGTGCGGCCGGCTGGAACTTGCCGGGATTGCCGTTCGACGCGCTCAGCGCCGCGCCACCCAGCGAATTGCTGCCGCCGCTCCAGCCCGAAAACCCGCTTCGTCGCGGATCATAGGCGAGTACCTCGGCGATGCTGCCCAGCCCCGCGCAGCCGAAGAAGCTGTCGCCCCGGATCGGGAGGCCGCCCGCCGCAAGCAGCGCGGCGACGCGTGCCGGGCGGCTGCGCGCAAATGCTCCCGCGGTGCCCGCACCCGTTCCCGCACCTGCTCCCATCGTCTTGCTGTCGCCGACGAACGCGATCCGCGCCGCATCGGCCATGCCGGTGCGCACCCGTCCGCGCGCCGCCGCCCATGCCAGCAGCGCGGTGGGCGCGGCCCTTTCCACGGCCGGTACCGGCGCACCGACGCGTGCCAGCGACGCGGCGCTTACCGCGCCGCCGATCGACCCCGAGGTCCGCGTCATCTCAGGCCTCCGCGATCAGGCTGGTGGCGGTGGTGCCGGTGGCGCGGACGTATAATGCGCGCACCGCGACGTAGCTGGCGTCCGGCAAGTTGCGGTAGGTCACGTCCTCGGTGCCGCCCACCCCGCGCAGCGTGATCGTACCGCCCCCGCCGACATAGATGCCCTTCGGCACCGACGGCAGTGGAGTGGCGTCGTCGGGCACTATCGCAAACGGCGCGGTCGCGGGCGCGGTGGCATTATCGGCGTTGTTCTGAAACCGGTCGGGCATCGTCACATCCTCCATCGTATGGAATGTTCCCTTTATGTTCGCTACATGCTTGTAGGACAGCCCCCTTGTGCGCCGGTAGGTGCGCGCGCCTTTTCAATTGGCGGGGAAGCGCTTACGCTTTAGCGTCGAGCGCGTTGACCGCCCGCCAACCCCCATCATCACGGAAGTGCGTTACCCGATGGCCCGATCGCTGACCCTCGATGCTGCGTCCGTCTCCCGGCCGGAACGCGCCGATGCGCCGCGCGTGACGGTGGCCGATGCCACCGCGACGCCGCCGTCGTTCGAGGACAAGGTGGTGCTGGCGATGTTCGCGATCGGGGTGATCGGCGTCGTCGTGCTTCAGAAATTCGCGTGGCCGCTCGCGGGCGGCGGCTTCGTGCCGGTGGTGCTGCCGTTGTTCGCCGGTGCCATCGCGTTCGCGCCGATCCTGATGCGCCCGCGCTTCGATCCGGTGCGGATCGGCGGCTTCTTCCTCGCCTTTCTGGTCGCGTCCTTTTCCACTTTCTTCCTGGCCCCGCGCTACAGCGCGTCCAGCCTGATGCTGTTCGCCGCACTCTATGCGCCGTTCGTGATCCAATATGAGACAAGCGCCGCCAATTACCGGCGCTGCATGAACCTCTACATCACCGTCATGCTCGGGTTCGTCGGCGTCACGCTGGCGCAGCACCTGATCCAGCTGACGATTTCGTGGCGTGCGTGGCCGAACCTCAACCTGCTGATCCCCGCACCGTGGCTGGTGCCCGATTACAATTACATCCAGCCGATCATCTACGGCTCGCGCTTCATGAAGCCGAACGCGGTCGTCTTCCTCGAAGTGTCGCTGCTGTCGCAATTCATCGCGGTGGCGCTCGCGATCGAACTGACGCTGTTCCGGCGCCCGATCCGGCTGATCGTGCTGACCGGCGGGCTGCTGATGACGATGGCCGGCACGGGCGCGCTGTTGATGGCCGCGACGCTGCCGGTGCTGCTGGGTCGCCTGCGGCTGCGCAATGCGGTGGTGATGCTCGCGATCCTGCTGGTGGTGTGCGTGATCGCGTTCCGGCTCGGCTGGTTCGATATCGTCAGCTCGCGCATGGACGAATACAAGCATAACGGCACCAGTGCCAACATGCGCTTCATCCTGCCCGCCGAGCGGCTGCTGGAGTTCCTGCGCGATCCCCGTGGACTGATCGCCGGCATCGGTGCCGGACAGATCGAGAAGGGCGGCAATTTCATCTGGTGGCCGTTCGTGAAGGTGGCGATCGAATACGGGTTGTTGAGCGCGATCCTTTTCTACGGCTGGGTGATCTATTGCCTGTTCCACCGCGCGCCGGACCGCGCGCTGGCGTTCGTGCTGCTGGTGTGGTTCTCGTTCGAGGGGACGCTGTTGACCGCGCACAATGCGTTGGCGCTGGTGGTGTTCGGAACGCTGCTCCGCGTCGCCCCGGAAGAGGCGCGACGTCGGCGATCCAGGGCAGCGGCGCCCGATGCCGAGGTTACGGAGGCGCCACGGCGGCGACGGTCGGAATCCTCCGCGGCGCGGTCGCTTGCCACGGCGCCTTCGCCGTCCGTCGAGCCGGTCGGCGACGTCACGGGTGAGGCGCTGGTGTCACTGCTCGGCACGCCCGACACCGGCGGGCGGCTGATCTATGCGATCGGCGACCTGCACGGGCGCGTCGACCTGTTCGACAAGCTGATCGCGCGGATCCGCGCCGACATCGCGGCCCATCCCGGCGGCTACGAAGGCAAGCCGATGATCGTGCTGCTGGGCGATTACATCGACCGGGGCCCGGCGTCGGCGCAACTGATCGAGCGCATCCTCGCCTTGTCGGCGGACGAGACGATCGAATGGCGGTCGGTGCTCGGCAACCACGAGGATGCGATGGTCGCGTTCCTCGACGAACGCAGCAGCGGGCAAAGCTGGGGCCGCCACGGCGGGATGACGACACTCGCGTCATACGGTGTCGACGCGCCGGAGAATGCGGACGGCTGGGCGGTGGCGCGCGAGCGGTTGCGCGCGGCGGTGCCGCCCGCGCACGACGCCTGGCTGCGCGGGCTGGAGCAGCATATCGTGCAGGGCGAACTGATCTTCGTCCATGCCGGGTTGCGCGCGGGCGTGCCGCTCGATCGACAGAAGCTGAAGGACATCCTCTACATCCGCGAGGAGTTTCTGAGCACGCCGGTCGACGCCGGCCTGCTGATCGTCCACGGCCATACCCCGCAGGACGAGGCGTACGGCGCGCCGGGGCGGATCTGCCTCGACAGCGGTGCCTATGCGACGGGCGTGCTCACCGCGGCGCGCTTCGATGGCGGACCGGTGCGGTTGATGACGACGCGCTGACCGGCCGCGCGTCGCTTCAGCGGCGCCGCGCCGGGCGCATCGGGCGCAGGCGGACGGCGATGCAGATCACCGTCGGCCAGAAGAGCGTGTTGATGATATCCGGGATCGTGTCCCACCACCGCCAGCTATGGTAATGAAGCCGGTCGAGGACTTCGTTCGTCAACTCTGCCAGCATCACCACCGACAGCGGGATGAAGGTGCCGAGCGAGCGACGCGTCACGATGCGCGCGATCATCAGCACCGCCATCCCGGCGTGGATGTGCAGAACGGTGTCGGTGGTACCGGTGCCGTCGCCGATCCAGGAAATGAAGCGGGCGTACAGCCCCGGTACGTCGATCACCGGGTCACTTCTGGCAGGCGACGATCGCGGTCACGACGCTGATGGTTTCCTGCGGGTCACGAACGCGGACGCAATCCACCCCCGCCTCGTGCGCGGGATAGTCGTTGCCGCCCGGGAAGATCGCGTCGCCGATGAACAGCATGTCCGACAAGGCGAAGCCGCTCTCCTCCGCCAGCTTGCGCAGGCCGTAACCCTTGTCGACCCCCTCCCGCGTGATGTCGATCGAGGTCGATCCGCCCATGTTGATCGCGAGACCGGGCAAGCGCTTGCGCAGGTCGGCCTGGATCACCTTGCGCTTGGCGAAGTCCGGATCCCAATGCTCCTTGGCATCGAGCGGCGCTTCCTGGCCGAGCGCGGAGAAGGTGATCTGGCTGCCGCGATCCTCGATCCGCTCGCCCCACGTCTTCTCCGGTACGAACCCGGTGGCTTCCAGCGCCTCACCGAAAGCGGCGATGATCTTCTGCTTCTCAGGCTCGTCGAACAGCTCGGCATAGACCGTCTGCCATGAACCGTCCTTGTGCGTGAACAGCTTGGTGCCGGTGGTCGGCATCAGCCACAGCCGCTTCAGATCGGCGCGCGCGGGCAGGCGGCTGGCGACCTGCTTGTCGAACTGCGGCCAGTCGCCGCCCGAGATCACCGCGACGTCCGCGACCATCAGCAGGTCGGCCAGCGTCTCGCCCATGTCGTCCTTCAGCGGTTGCTTGCTGAGTGCGAGAGTGCCGTCGAGATCGAAGGCGACGAGCTTCTTCATTCAGTATCTCCGCGGGGCAGGATGATCGTTTCGATGGCGTGCGCTACGCCATCTTCGTCGTTCGCGCGAGTGGTGGAGTGCGCCTTCGCCTTCACCGCATCGGGCGCGTTCCCCATCGCGATCGACAGCCCCGCACGTGCCAGCATCGGCAGGTCGTTGGCCTGATCGCCGATCGCCGCCGTATCGCCGAGGTCGACGTCGAGCGCCTTCGCCAGCGCGGCGATGCCGTCGCCCTTGTTGGCGGCGAGCGCGGTGACGTCGAGATAATAGGTCTGCGACTGCGCGACGGTGGCGCGTTCGCCGAACGCCGCGTGGACGCGTTCGTAGAGCGCGTGCAGCGCGGCCTCGTCGTCGCTGACGAAGGTGATCTTGTCGGCGCGATCGAGCAGGTCGTCGAATGACGCGACCACCGCTGGCTCCTGCGCGCTGCTGCGACGCTCGCTTTGCGTGTGCGGACCGTCACCGTCGCTGGCGTACCATTGGTCGTCCGCGAAGACCCATGTGTCGACGCCGTCCGCCATCGCGAGGACGCCGCGCGCGATCTCCGCGGGGATCGTGACGTGGCTGACGATCGTGCCGTCGCGGCGAAAGACGATGCCGCCGTTGAACGCCGCCACGTCGCCGTCGAGTTTCAGCGGTTCGAGGAGCGGGCGGATGCCCGACATCGGCCGCGCGCTGATGACGGTGAAGCCGACGCCCGCGGCGCGCAGCCGATCCACCGCCGCGATCGTCGCGGCGGTGAGTCGCTTGTCCTTGTCGACCAACGTTCCGTCGAGGTCCGACACCAGCAGGCGGATCGCCATTACTGCGGCATCTCGACGTGCCCGCCGAACCCGAAGCGCATCGCCGACAACACCTTTTCGCCAAAGGTATGCTCGACGCGGCTGCGATAGCGCGCGAACAAGGCGGTGGTCAGCACGTTGGCGGGAACCGCCTCCTCCATCGCCGCCTCGATCGTCCACTGGCCCTCGCCCGAGTCGGCGACGTTGCCGCTGAACTTTTCGAGCTTGCCGTCCGTCGTCAGCGCGTCGGCGGTGAGATCGAGCAGCCACGACGAAATAACGCTGCCGCGCCGCCATACCTCGGCGATGTCGGACAGGTTGAGGTCGTAGCGCTGATCCTCGGGAAGCCGCTCGGAAACCTTGCCCTTCAGGATGTCGAATCCCTCGGCATAGGCTTGCATCAGGCCGTACTCGATGCCGTTGTGAACCATCTTGACGAAATGGCCCGCACCCGCCGGACCGGCATGGATATAGCCGTTTTCGGCGCGCGCATCCGCACCGCTCTCGGCACGGCCGCGCGTGCGCGGGATCGTGCCCATGCCGGGTGCCAGGGCAGAGAAGATCGGATCGAGATCGCGCACGACCTGTTCGGGGCCGCCGATCATCATGCAATAACCGCGTTCAAGCCCCCACACGCCGCCGGACGTACCGACATCGACGTAGTGGACGCCTTTTTCGGCGAGCGTCTTGGCGCGGCGGATATCGTCCTTGTAGAAGCTGTTACCGCCATCAATCACGATGTCGCCCGCCGCGCTGCCGGCGGCGATCTGGTCGACCATGCCATCGGTGATCTCACCGTGCGGCAGCATCACCCACCAGATGGCGGGGATGCTGGCCTTGGCGCGCGCATCATCGACCGAGGTCGCCGCGATCGCGCCATCGGCAACCAGCTTCTCCACCGCTTGCGCGTCGCGGTCATAGGCGACGATCTCGTGACCCGCCTTCATCAGGCGGCGTGCCATGTTGCCACCCATTCGGCCGAGGCCGATCATCACCAGTCGCATTGCGTACCTCCTCGCTGGCCGCTTAATCATCCGCACCGGCGCTTGGTTCCGACGCCGCAACAACCCTAGGGAGCGCCCGGTTCGTGCGAAACCCCCGCCTGCTCGTGATCTTCGGCACCCGCCCGGAGGCAGTGAAGATGGCACCGGTGCTAGCGGCTCTGCGTGCGCAGCCGCGCATCGACACGCGTTTGCTGGTCAGCGGGCAGCATCGCGAGTTGCTGGACCAGATGCTGGGGGCGTTCGGGATCGTGCCGGACGAGGATTTGCGCGTGTCCGGTGACGAACGGTCGCTCGAGGGACGACTTGCGACGATGCTGGTCACGATCGGTGCCGCGATCGCGCGCGAACGGCCCGATCGCGTGCTGGTGCACGGCGATACGCTCACCACGCTGGCCGCGACCCTGGCCGCGCACCTGCGGGGCGTGCCGGTCGCGCATGTCGAAGCCGGGCTGCGAAGCGGCGACCTGTCCGCCCCCTGGCCGGAGGAAGGGAGCCGACGCGTGGCCGGGGTGCTGGCCGACCTGCACTTCGCCCCGACCCCGGCCGCGGCAGCGGCGTTGCGCGCGGAGAACGTGGCGGCCGAGGCGATCCATATGACCGGCAATACCGTGGCGGATGCGTTGCGGCTGATGCAGGCGCGCATCACCGCCCGACCGGCGCTGGCGCAGGAAGCGGAACGGGTCCTGGCGCGGTTCGCGGGCCGGCGGATCGTGACCGTCACCGCGCACCGGCGCGAGAACCATGGCGCCGCGCTGGCGGCGATCGGCGACGCGCTGCTGCGGCTGGCGGCCCGCGACGACATTGGCATCGTGGTGTCGCTGCACCCGAACCCGGTGGTGGCGGATGCGCTGTCCGACAAGCTGGGCACGCATTGCAACGTCGCGCTGGTGCCTGCGCTCGCTTACCCGTCGTTCGTGCGGTTGATGGCGGCGAGCACGCTGATCCTGACCGATTCGGGCGGCGTGCAGGAGGAGGCACCGGCGCTGGGCGTGCCCGTGCTGGTGCTGCGCGACCGGACCGAGCGACCGGAGGGCATAGCAGCCGGCGGCGCACGGTTGATCGGCACCGATGCGGCGCGCATCGTCACCGAGGCGAGCGCGCTGCTCGACGACGGCGACGCCCATGCCGCGATGGCGGTGCCGCGGCTTTGCTACGGCGACGGACACGCCGCGACCCGCATCGCGGCGATACTGGCGACGGCGATGGCGGGGTGACTGCGGCTCCAGCTTCGTCACCCGATGCTTTTCCGCGCTTGCACCGCGGGCCCATGCCGACGCACGTAGCGGCGATGAAGAGGGGCAGGCATTCGTGGATCCGCTGAGCACGCTGGCGGGCTTTCTGGTCGGTGCGATCGTCGGGCTGACCGGGGTCGGTGGCGGGTCGCTGATGTCGCCGGTGCTGATCCTGCTGTTCGGGGTCGCGCCGGCGACCGCCGTCGGCACCGACCTGTGGTTCGCGGCGATCACCAAGATCGTCGGCGGAACGATGCACCACCGCCAGAACAACGCCGACTGGGCGATCGTGCGGCGGCTGTGCTGGGGCAGCCTGCCGGCGGTCGCGCTCACCCTGTGGTGGCTGTGGGGGCATGGCCAGAAGGCGGAGAGCGGCGGATTGATCGTGCGCGTGCTCGGAGTGACGCTGGTGCTCTCCGCGGTGCTGACGCCGTTTCGCACCCGGCTCGCGCGGCGGTTCGCACGCGCGGAGGGGGCGCGGACCGAGGCGCTGTTGCGCTGGCAACCGCTGCTGACCGCAGCGGCGGGCGCGCTGCTGGGAGCATTGATCACGCTGACCTCGGTGGGCGCGGGGGCGCTGGGCGCGACGTTGCTGCTGATGCTCTATCCGTTCCGGCTCAACGCGAAGCGGCTGGTCGGGACCGACATCCTGCACGCGGTGCCGGTCGCGCTGATCGGCGGGATCGGACATGCGGTGATCGGGAATATCAACCTGCCGCTGCTCGCCTCGCTGCTGCTCGGGTCGGTGCCCGGCGTGATCCTGGGGGCGAAGCTGACCGATCGCCTGCCCGAACGGGTGGTCACTCCGGCGCTGGCGCTGGTGCTGCTGATCGTGGGGCTGCGGCTGCTACGCTAGGCCCGATCGGCCCGCAGGTGCGCACGTCGGCCGGCGCATCATCCCGCGCGCAGCCGGAGGACAGTTCTTTACCCGTCGTCCATCGCCGGGGTCGGGTCGCCTCGGGGGCGAACGGAAGCGCGTGAGCTCAGCCCAGCGCCGCGCGGACGCGGTCGGACAGGCGCAGGACCGCGGCGGCGTGGATGCCGGCGGTGCTGACCAGCACACCGTACGCGCGCGGATCGGGCTTGTTGAAGAGCAACGGCGTCCCGAGCGCGTCGCTGACCGAGGCGCCTGCCGCCTCCGCGACCAGCACCGCGGCGGCGATGTCCCATTCATTGCCCCACCGCAGCGTGGCGACCAGGTCGGCGCGGTCGTCGGCGACCATCGCCACCCGCAAGGCGATCGAATTCGGTTTCTCGACCGCGGTCAGGTCGCGGTCGACCTTCGGCAGCGCGTCGACCGGCACGCGCGCGCCGGGCAGCACGTCGCGCCGACCCGCGGTCACCACCACCCCGTTGCGCGTCGCCGTGCCGCCCGCGACCGCGCGCCACACCTCACCGCGCGCCGGCGCATCGAGCACGCCGATCACCGGGCGGCCATCCTCGACCAGCGCCACCGACACGCACCAGCCGGCACGCCCACGGATATAATCGCGCGTGCCGTCGATCGGGTCGACCACCCACACGCGCCGGCGCGCAAGCCGGGCCGGGTTGTCGGCGGTCTCCTCCGAGAGCCAGCCCGCGTCGGGCAGCAAGGCGCCGAGCCGCGCGTGGAGCATCCGGTCGACGTCGAGATCGACCTCGCACACCGGGCTGCCGGGTTCCTTTTCCCAGCGCGCGAAGTCAGTGCGCCAGCGGGCCATCGCCATCTGCCCCGCTTCGCGCGCGACGGTGGCGACGGCATCGGCAAGCGCGTTGTCGGGGCGCGGGCGATCAGCCACCGGCGATCGTCATCCCGTCGATCCGCAGCGTCGGCACGTTGACCCCCTGACGGAACACCAGGTCGTTGGCCGGGGTCAGTTCGCGGTACATGGCGAGCAGGTTGCCGGCGATCGTGAAGCCGGCGATCGGGCCGGCGAGCTGGCCGTCGCGGATCGCGAAGCCGGCCGCCCCGCGGCTGTAGTCGCCGGTCACCGGGTTCACGCCCTGCCCGATCATCTCGGTGATGTAGACGCCTTCCGCGATGTCGGCGATCAACGTCGCGACCGGCACCTTGCCGGCCTCCATGTAGAGGTTGCTGGTCGACACGCCCGGTGCTCCGGCGATCCCGCGCGCGGCATGGCCGGTCGGCTCCAGCCCCAATTGCCGCGCGGACGCGCTGTCGAGCAGCCATGTCTCCAGCATCCCCGCCTCGACGATCGCCATCGGCGAGACCGGCAGTCCCTCACCATCGAACGGGCGCGAGCGGAGTCCATGCGGGCGATGCGGATCGTCGCGGATCGTGACGCCGGGCGCGAACACCGCGGTGCCGAGCGCGTCGAGCAGGAAGCTGGTGCGGCGCGTGATCGACGTGCCGGAGATCGCGCCGCTGAGATGCCCGATCAGGCTGGCGCCGACGCGCGGGTCGAACACCACCGGCATCGCACCGCTGCGGACGACGCCCGGGTCGAGCCGCGCTACCGCACGCTCGCCCGCAAGCTGCCCGATCAGTTCGGGCGCATCCAGATGCGCGCGGTGGCGCGCGGAGTGGAAGGCATAGTCGCGCTGCATCGCGCTGCCTTCGCCGGCGATGACGCTGGCCGAGACGCTGAACCCGGTGGTGGCGTAGCTGCCGGCGAAGCCGTGGCTGGTGGCGAGCGCCCAGACGCTTTCGGAGACGGCGGCACCCGCGCCCTCGCTGTTGCTCACACCCTCCACCCCGCGTGCCGCATCCTCGGCGCGCAACGCCGCGGCGCGCAGATCCTCCGGCGTGCAGGCGTGGCTGTCGGCAAGGTCGAGCAGTGGCGGCGCGCCGTGGAGCAGGCGCTCCTGCGGGGCAAGCCCGGCCCAGCGATCCTCCGGCGCCTCACGCGCCATTGCGACGGCGCGTTCGACCAATGCGTCCATCGCGGCGACCGACAGGTCGGAAGTGGACACGCTCGCCGAGCGCTGCCCGACGAAGACGCGCAACCCGAGGTCCTCGCCCTCGGAGCGGCCGACGTCCTCCAGCTTGCCGAGCCGCACCGCGACTTCGGTGGAGCCGTGCGCGGAGAAGACCGCGTCGGCGGCGTCAGCTCCCGCCGCTGTTGCGCGGCGGACGAGGTCGGCGGCGCGTTCCTGCGCCTGATCGGGGGTCAGCATCGTAGCGATCTAGGGGCGAATGGGTGCGGTTGCCATATCACGATACAACGCGCCCGCGTGCGGATTAGATGCGCGTGCCGACCACGAGACAGGCGAGGAACATCAACAGCCCCGCGGCGCGGTTGCTACGGAAGCGGTGCAGCGCGCCGGCGCCGTCGCCTTCGCGGAGGGTCGCGACCTGCCAGCCGAGGTGCAGCGCGACGGGCGCGAGCGCGGCGAGCACGAGCGGGTCGGCGCGGACCTGCCATAACGCCGCCGCCCACAACGCGACCGCGAGCGCGTAGCAGAACGTGACGCCGGCGCGGACGTGGCGGCCCAGCGCCAGCGCGGAGGAGCGGATGCCGACGAGCGCATCGTCCTCGCGATCCTGCAGCGCGTAGATCGTGTCATAGCCGATCACCCAGAAGATCGTGCCGGCGTAGAGGGTGATGCCCGGCCACGTCAGGCTGCCCCAGGTTTCGGTCCAGCCCACCAGTGCCGCCCACGAGAAGACCAGCCCCAGCCACGCCTGCGGCCACCACGTGATCCGCTTCATGAACGGATAGGCGGCGACCGGCGCGATCGCGGCGACCGAGACGACCGCTGCGGGGAGATGGAGCTGGAGCAGCACGACCAATCCGACGAGGCACAGCGCCAACAGCCAGATCCACGCCGATTTCGCCGACACCGCGCCGCTCGCCAACGGACGATCGCGGGTGCGCGCGACGCTGGCGTCGAGGTCGCGGTCGACGATGTCGTTGTAGACGCAGCCCGCGCCGCGCATCGCGACGCTGCCGAGCAGCAGCCACAGCATCAGCGGCCAGCGCTGAACCGTGCCGCCCGCCAGCGCGACGCCCCAGGCACCGGGCCAGAACAGCAGCCACCAGCCGATCGGGCGATCGAAGCGCGCCAGCGACGCGAACACACGCAGGCGCGGCGGCAGGAGCGAGAGCAGGCCGCGATGCTGGCTATCGGGAACGATGTCGGTCACTGCGCCTCGATAGCCGGCCCGGCGGCGGTCGTCAGCGGCTTATGTCGCATCGATCGCATCGGCGGAGGATTGGTTCGCGGGGTGCACGCCCTTACCTAGACAAGACGTAACGCCCGCACGAGTATCGCCCGCATGTTGACGCTTATCGCCCTGCTCGCCGCCGCCGCCAGCGATCCGCTCGCCGGCACCTGGCGCAATGCCGCCGACAGCGTCCGCATCCGCGTCGCGCCGTGCCGCGGCGCACCGGGCATGTGCGGAACGGTGGTCGCCGCCAGCGACAAGGCGAAGGCGGACGCCGCCGCGGCGGGCACCGACCGGCTGGTCGGCACCCCGCTGTTCCGCGGGTTCGAGCGTGACGAGGACGGCAGCTGGGCGGGCAGCGTCTTCGTCCCCGACGTCGGCAGCGAGGTGGACGGCACGCTGCGGCTGGAGGGGCGCAACACGCTGGTCGCGGAAGGGTGCCTGTTCGCCGGGTTCGGCTGCAAGGAGCAGCGCTGGACGCGCCTCGCCGCGAAGTGATCCACCTCTCGGTTGCGATCGGCCGGTTTTTCGAGGCGCTGTTCTATGCCATCCTGCGCGTCGCGGGGGTGGTGGCGGGCTCGGTGCTCGGGATCGCGCTGGCCGGTGCGCTGCTGTTCCTGATCGCGCGCGTATTGATCGGACGGGGAAGGAAGAAATGATGGGGGCGGTGCCCGCCTGGCCGCCGCGCTCGACGCCGCGGCTGTATGTCGAGACGCCGCTGGCGCCGGGGCCGCTGACGCTCGGCGGCGCGCAGGCGCATTACCTCGTGTCGGTGATGCGCACGAAGCCGGGCGATCCCGTGAAGTTGTTCGACGACGCGAGCGGCGAGTGGCTGGCGGTGGCGAGCGTCGTCGGCAAGCGCGACCTGACGCTGGACGTGACCGAGCGGCTGCGCGAGCGTGAGGCGGTGCCGGACCTGTGGCTGGTCGCGGCGCCGCTGAAGAAGGGGCGCGTCGACTGGATGGCGGAGAAAGCGTGCGAACTGGGGGTGGCGCGGCTGGTGCCGGTCGTCACGCGTCGCACCGTGGTCGACAAGCCCAATACCGAGCGGCTGCGCACGCACATGATCGAGGCCGCCGAGCAATGCGGGCGCACGGCCGTGCCCGCGGTGGCGGAGATGGTGAAATTGCCGGCGTTGCTGCGCGAATGGCCGGCGGAGCGCGCGTTGTTCTTCGCCGACGAACTGGGCGGTGCGCCCGCACTGGCGGCGATGCAGGCGCGGCGCGGCGCGGCGGCGATCCTGATCGGGCCGGAGGGCGGATTCGACGACGAGGAGCGCGCGATGATCCGCGCGCATCCGGCCGCGGTGGGCATCGCGCTGGGTCCGCGCATCCTGCGTGCGGATACCGCGGCGGCGGCGGCGATCGCGGTGTGGATGACGGCGGCGGGGGACTGGTAGGGGCGCCTGGCAGACCGGCGAGGCGACAGGATATCGCGCGCCGCGGAGAGCCCAGGCGCCCGCAGCGGTGCTTTATCCACGGCAAGCCGATCCACCCTAGCGCGCCGGTTCGCCGCGGCGTAAGGCGCGGCCATGACGACCAAGACCGTTTCGGACACCCGCGCAGCGGTCATCGAATCGCGCGACCAGTTGATCGCCCGTTTCGCCAGTGGCGAGAAGCCCGCGGAGCGCTGGCGGATCGGCACCGAGCACGAGAAATTCGTCTATGCCACCAGCGACCATCATGCGCCGGCGTGGGACGAGCCGGGTGGCATCCGCGACCTGCTCCACGCGCTGGAGCCGCACGGCTGGCGACCGGTCGAGGAGGGCGGCAAGATCATCGCGCTGACCGGCGCCGACGGTTCGGTCAGCCTGGAGCCGGCCGGGCAGTTCGAGCTGTCGGGCGCGCCGCTGGAGAACCTCCACCAGACGTGCGCCGAGACCGGCCGCCATCTGGCGCAGGTGAAGGAAGCGGGCGAGAAGCTGGGCATCGGGTTCCTCGGGCTGGGCATGTGGCCCGACAAGACACGCGCCGAGCTGCCGATCATGCCCAAGGGCCGCTATGCGATCATGCTGCGCCACATGCCGCGCGTCGGCACGATGGGGCTCGACATGATGCTGCGCACCTGCACGATCCAGGTGAACCTGGATTACGCCAGCGAAGCCGACATGGTGAAGAAGTTCCGCGTCGGGCTGGCGCTGCAGCCGCTCGCCACCGCACTGTTCGCCAACTCGCCGTTCACCGAGGGCAAGCCGAACGGCTTCCTCAGCTATCGCAGCCACATCTGGTCGGACACCGACCCGGCGCGGACCGGGATGCTGCCGTTCGTGTTCGAGGACGGCTTCGGGTACGAGCGTTACGCCGACTACATGCTCGATGTGCCGATGTACTTCGCCTACCGCGAGGGCCGGTACATCGACGCGGCGGGGCTGAGCTTCCGCGACTTCCTGCGCGGCGAGCTGTCGGTCCTGCCGGGCGAGAAGCCGACGATCGAGGATTGGGACGACCATCTGTCGACCGCCTTCCCGGAGGTGCGGCTGAAGACCTTCCTGGAAATGCGCGGCGCCGACGGCGGGCCGTGGAACCGGATCTGCGCACTGCCGGCGTTCTGGGTCGGGTTGCTCTACGACGGCGTGGCGCTGGATGCGGCCTGGGACGTGGTGAAGCACTGGACGCTGGAGCAGCGGCAGGCATTGCGCGATGCGGTGCCGAAGCTGGGGCTGTCGGCGCCGATCCCGGGCGGCGGGCAGTTGCGTGACATCGCGGGCATGGTGCTCGACATCGCGCACGGCGGGTTGAAGGCGCGCGCGCGGCTGAGCGGGGCGGGCGAGGACGAGACCGGGTTCCTGGAGCCGCTGCGCGAGATCGTGCGCGCCGGGAAGGTGCCGGCCGAGCGGTTGCTCGACCTGTATCACGGCGCATGGGGTGGCGACGTCTCGCACGTCTATGGCGACGCGAGCTTCTGACGCCCGACGATCGACCCGCCTCGCGGCGACGAATGGGGTGACACCGGCGAACGCTGCCCGTCCGCCGCTTCCGGTTGTTGCCAGACCAGGTCATGCCGGTGCCGGACCTCGGTTGGACGGTCCTGCCTTCTCGATATTCCATGTCCGATCGACCGTTTCGGGAAAAGGCATTCGGGAAACAGGCGCCAAAGGGACGTCGCCCACGTGGCCGGCAAGCTCCCCTTCTTGCTCCGCGTTCCTTTTCGGGAAAGCTGGAATGACCGCTTTCGCCCACTAGCGGACGTTCCCTGCATCTGAAATGCTGGCGTAGATGACGGACGCCGATCACCAGTGGGGTCTCTCGAACCCCGGACCCGATACGCTTTATCTCTGGCTTGAGCCGTGGGCGGACGAGATCGAAGCTCCCGTTCGATCGACTATCACCTTTGTGAGGACTGCCCGCTGGGTCAGGTAGAGTGGACCACAGATCATCTGCTCGTTTGGGCAACGGCGCAGAGGGTAGCCGTTTTCGTAGATGGCGAACTTCAGCACACTGGCTCGGCCGTAATCGCAGTTCCCGACGGTCTCACCAAAGGGATGCTCGGCATCGTGTTTGCGGATCAACCTGCCGCACGCCTCGGCGGCGCTCCGTCTGATCCGATCGGGTCGACCGAACGTCTACAGCTTGGTGCAATGAAGCGGCGCACTTTGCTCAGCATCTTTGTCGCACTGCTGGTAGGCATATCAGCGGGTTGGGCCGCTCGCGACTTCGTTGCGCAGGACCGCTGCCTTGATCAAGGCGGGGCATGGAGTGGCGACCTGAGCGTGTGCAAGCTGCCGCTTCAGAACGTCCGCTAACCACCGAGGCTGTGTGAAAACGCGCTGATGTGCTAGAGTTCTGGCGCTGGTGGAGGTGCTGGAATGAGCCGTTTCATCGAGGGTAGCGACCGGCGGCAGAAGCTGCTGCTGCCAGACTGCATCGACGATTATGTAGCTGAGCACAGCCCGGTTCGGGTGGTCGATATGTTCGTCGGCGAACTGGATCTTTGCGAGCTTGGCTTCGAGGGCGCGGCCGTGACAGGCCGGCCGGGCTATCATCCGGCGACCATGCTCAAGCTCTACGTCTACGGTTACCTGAACCAGGTGCAGTCGAGCCGGCGGCTGGAGCGCGAGGCCGGGCGCAACGTCGAGTTGATGTGGCTGACGGGCAAGCTAGCGCCCGACTTCAAGACGATCGCCGACTTCCGCCGCGACCATGGCACCGCCATCCAGGCGGCATGCCGGCGCTTCGTACTCGTCTGCCGCAACCTCGGTCTTATCGCCGGCGGCACGGTAGCGGTGGACGGCAGCCGTTTGCGCGCGGTGAACGCGCGCGACAGAAACTTCACGCCAGTGACGATCCGGCGCCGGATGGAGCAGGTGGACGCCAGTATCCAGCGCTACCTGGGCATGCTCGACACCGCTGACCGGCAGGAGGGCCAGGCAACTGAGCTGCGCACGGCGCGACTGACGACGCGGCTCGACGCCTTGCGCCGGCAGATGCGCGACCTGGAAGCCATGGAGCAGGCGGTCGCGGCGGCGCCCGACCGGCAGATCTCGCTGACCGATCCCGATGCGCGCGCGATGGCCTCGGCGGGAGGCGGTACGGGCCTTGTCGGCTACAACCTTCAGGCGGCGGTCGATGCGGACACCCATATCGTCGTGGCACACGAGGTCATCAACCTCGGCCACGATCGCACGTCGCTGGCGAACATGGGACAACAGGCGCGCGAGGCGACAGGTGTCGAGACGCTCACCGTGCTGGCCGACCGCGGCTACTTTTCAGGTGCAGAGGTGCTGGCCTGCGGAGAGGCCGGCATCGTGGCGATCTGCCCCAAACCGCTCACCTCGGGCGCCAAGGCGGAGGGTCGCTTCGGCAAGCAGGACTTCGTCTACCAGCCCGACACCGACAGTTATCGCTGCCCGGCCGGCGAGACGATGACCAGACGGTTCTCCAGCCTTGAGCATGGGCTGACGCTCTACGGCTATGCCACTCCCGCCTGCCGCTCCCGCTGCACGGTGAAGACGAACTGCACCACCAGCGTTGAGCGACGCATCAAGCGATGGGAGCACGAAGAGGTGATCGAGGCGATGCAGGCGCGGCTCGAGCGCTGGCCCGATGCCATGCGCGTTCGACGAAGAACGGTAGAGCATGTCTTCGGCACGCTGAAAGACTGGATGGGCAGAAGCCACTTCCGGACACGAAGGCTCGAGAACGTGGCGACCGAAGCCAGCCTCCATATCCTCGCCTACAACATCAAACGCGCCATCGCCCTGCGCGGTGTGTCGGGCTTGATCGCCGCGATGCACGGTTGAACGACCGGCCTCGCTTGCGACAATCAGACCGCCGTCCCGAGGACGTTCTCACACAGCCTCCACCAGACCCGGCCATTCCCGAACCTCCATCCTATTGGGAAAGCGCCGCCTCCTTATGTGTTCGGCGACAAGGGCTTGAGCGCGACGCCATCCGCGTCGAAATTGCTATCGTCCAGCCATGCCTTGAACAGTGCATGTTGCGCCGGCCATTCATGCTCCATGATCGAGAACCAGGCCGTATCGCGCCTGCGTCCCTTCACGATGCCGTCACCGCGCCACGTCCCTTCATAGGTGAAGCCAAACCGGCGCGCGGCGCGCATGGATGCTGCGTTCAGCGCGTTGCAGCGCCAAGCTACCCGGTGGTAACCGAGCGCGAAGGCGTGCCGCATCATCAACGAGATGGCTTCCGTGGCAGGGCGGGTGCGTTGCAGTCGCGGCGACAGCCAGATGCTTCCGATCTCGATCGCAGCATCGACAGGCGAAATGTCACAGAATGACGCCCATCCCCCGGCCATGCCGCTGGATGCCGGGATGACCGCGAAAAAGGGTTGTTGTTCGAGGCCACTGATCCGCGTGATATGCGCGGCCATGTCCTGCCTGGTCGGGAACGGCCCGTACTTCAGATAGGCCCACGACACGTCCGCCGCTTGAGCCGCCTCCCACAGATCATCGAGGTGTCGGGTAGAGAGTGGTTCGAGGGCCACGGTTTCGCCGACGTGACCCTCGAACGCTGGCAGGGGGCGAATGACTTCAGGGACGATCGGGCCGAGCGGAACAGCGGTCATACCAACTCATGGCCGGGCAGCATCGTCGTAGCAATGCGCTTCCAAACGCGGCGTGGGGGTTTGTTTTCCATTTCCCGATCCCTATCGGGACCGGTGCCCACATGTCCCTGACGGCGGGTATTGTCGCGGCAGCCTGCGCTGGCGGCGCGACATGGGATGCGTCGCGTCCACTCGCGTCGGCCGGGCGGGGTGCGCAACATGAGCTGCCCCGGACCGCGACCGGGATGGCCGCTCGCGAAGAGAAAAATGCGGCCCGATCCGCGATGATCGCGGCATGATCGCCGGATTTTACCTCTTCGCTATGAGCCGAGGCTGCTATTCTGGCGGCGATCGGTGCACCGGGGCGACCATTTTCGCCGCCGGATGGCACCGGATGCTACCGCACGACCAGCGGAAACCATCAATAGTCAGACATATTATCCGGAGCGCAGCGGACCGTTGGCGGCGGGCGGCATGAACTGCGGCACGCCCGCGGCGTCGTAGCGGATCGGCTGGACGCGGGTGTTGCGGTTCGGATCGAACAGCGGGTCGCCCGTGATCTTCTCGTAATCGCGCGCGTGATAGACCAGCATGTCGCGTCCGCGTTCGTCGACGGTGAAGCTGTTGTGGCCGGGGCCGAACACCTTGCGGGCCGGATCGGTCTTCATCACCGGGACCGGCGATTTGGTCCACACCGCCGGGTCCATGATGTCGGCGTCGTCGCGCGCGGTGAGCATGCCCAGGCAATAGCGCGCATCGGTGGCGCTGGCCGAATAGGTCATGAACAGCCGCCCGTTGCGCGCGAGCAGTGCCGGTGCTTCGGCAACCTTGAAGCCGAGGATTTCCCACGGCAATTCCGGGATCGTCAGCCGCGTCGGCTTCGCCGCGAAGGTCAGCGGCGTCGCGAGCGGCGCGAGGTAGAGGTTGGAATTTGTGTCGATCCCCTCCTCACGCTGCGCCCATGCCAGATAGCGCGTGCCGCGGTGCACGAAGCTGGTCGAATCGAGGTTGAAGCTGTCCCACGGCGTCTTCAGCTGGCCCAGCACCGTCCACGCGCCGGTCATCGGATCGGCACCGTCGCAGACGACCGCATGGGTGCGGATGCGGAACACGTCCTCGCCGCCGCCGCTGGGGCCGGCGGCGAAATACATGATCCACTTGCCGTCGATCAGGTGCAGCTCGGGCGCCCAGAGGAAGCCCGAAAGCGGGCCGCTCTTCTCGTGCCGCCACAGCACCTTTTCGGGCGCGGTGGTCAGGCCGGCGATCGTGCGCGCGCGGCGCAGCACGAGCCGGTCGTATTCGGGCACCGAACCGGTCAGATAATACCAGCCGTCGGTGTGGCGGAACACCTGCGCGTCGGCGCGCTGGCGCACCAGCGGGTTGACGATCGTCGCCGCCGCCCCGCTGCGCCGCGCCAGCGCGGGGGCGGCGGCAAGCGCCGCGCCCCCGGCCACGAACAGGCGGCGCGACAGATGCATCGCGCCGCTCATCAGTTCAGGTCCAGCATGACGACCGACTTGGCCGGCAGCGTGACCGTCAGCTGCCCGCCGTTCAGCTGCGCGCCGTTGAAGGCGGCCGGCACGACGGCGTTGGGCGCATCGAAGGTGTTGAGCGAATTGACCTTCGGCCCGGTCAGGATCTGCCCCGAAACGCGCGAGGCGGTAAGCCCGGTCATCGTCGTCGTCACCGTGATGTCGCGGTTCGGATCGGCATTGGCGAGCGCGACGTGCGTCACCCCGGCCTTGTCACGCACGGCCGACGCGCTGACCGCCGGCATCACCCACTGATCCTTGTTGTACCACGGCGACTGGATGTCGATCGGCAGGACCGTGCCGTCCATGAACGGCTTGTACATCTTGAAGACGTGATAGGTCGGCGTCAGCACCATCTTGTTGCCGTCGGTCAGGATCATCGCCTGGAGGACGTTCACCATCTGCGCGATCGCGGTCATGCGGACGCGGTCGGCATGCTTGGCGAAGATGTTGAGGTTGATCGCGGCGACCAGCGCGTCTCGCAAGCTGTTCTGCTGGCGCAGGAAACCCGGATGCGTGCCCGGATCCTGACCGTACCACGTGCCCCATTCATCGACCGCCAGGTACACGCGCTTGCCCGGATCGTACTTGTCCATGATGGCGCTGTGCTTGGTGACCAGCTCCTCCATCTTCCACGTGCCGGCGAGCGTTTCGGCCCAGCCCGTCTCGTCGAAGTCGATCGCCGACGCCTTGGGCGCCCAGCCGCCGGGGACGGTGTAATAATGGAGCGAGAGGCCGTCGAGCTTCTCGCCCGCCTCGCGCATCATCACCTCGGTCCAGTTATAATCGTCGACGTTCGCGCCCGAGGCGATCTTCTCGATCTTCGTGCCGGCCGGCGCCTTGATGAAGGTGGCGTAGCGGCGCGTGACGTCGGCGGCATATTCCGGCTTCATGTTGCCGCCGCAGCCCCACAATTCGTTACCGATGCCGAAATAGGGCAGCTTCCACGGTTGCTTGCGGCCGTTCTTCGCGCGCTCATCGGCGAGCGACCCCGCGGGCGAGGTCATGTATTCGACCCACTCGGCCATTTCCTGCGGCGTGCCGTTGCCGACGTTGCCGGAAATGTAGACCTCCGCGCCGATCTGCTCGGTCACGTCCATGAACTCGTGCGTGCCGACGGTGTTCGGCTCGGTCACGCCGCCCCAGTGGGTGTTGATCTTGACCGGACGCTTGTTCTTCGGGCCGATCCCCTCCCGCCAGTGATATTCGTCGGCGAAGCAGCCGCCGGGCCAGCGGATGACCGGGGTGCCGAGATCGCGCAGCGCGCCGACGACGTCGTTGCGGAAACCGCGCGTGTTCGGGATCTTGCGATCGTTGCCAACCCACAATCCGCCGTAGATGCCATTGCCGAGATGCTCGGCGAACTGGGTGAAGATGCGCTTGTCATAGGTTGCGCCGGGCTTGTCGGCATGGACCGCGATCGTGGCGGTTCCGGGGGCCGGTGCTGCGGCAGGCGCCTCCTGCGCGGTCGCGGTGCCCAGCGTACCGAGCCCCAGCGCGAGCGCGCCGACATAAGCGAACAGACGTGCCTTCATCCTATCCTCCCGAATGAGCCGCCGGATCATTGCCACCGGCGCTGTTTTTCCTCATTACTCGGACATTATAATTCGACACCGCGGATTGCAACGTTCGTTTCGTGCCGACGGGCGGGTTGCCATGCGCGGCAGAAACAGACCACAAGGGGGCGGTAATGGCGGATCGGGAGAGCGGCATGCCGCAGCAGGGCGGCGACGCAGGCGCCGGCAAGGTGCCGGACGGCAAGGCGCCGGGCGGAGACGCGCCGGGCCTGGTGGCCGCCGACGGCGTGCGCGCCTCGATGCGCGGCACGGGGCGCAGGCTGCACGGCGCGATCGCGCACAAGCTGGGCACCGCGATCATGTCCGGCGAATATGCGCCGGGCGACACGCTGTCGGGCGAGATCGCCTTTTCCGAAGCACTGGACGTGTCGCGCAGCGCGTACCGCGAGGCGATGCAGGTGCTGGCCGCCAAGGGGCTGGTCGAGAGCCGGCCGAAGGCGGGGACGCGCGTGCTGCCGCGCGAACGCTGGAACCTGCTGGACCCCGACGTGCTGGCATGGGCCTTCGCGGGCGCCCCCGACATACAGTTCGTGCGTGCGTTGTTCGAGTTGCGCGGGATCGTCGAGCCGGCGGCGGCGGGGCTGGCGGCGCAGCGCCGCGACCGTGCCGACCTGAAAGCGATGAAGGAAGCGCTGGCGGCGATGCGGCGGCACACGCTGGCAACCGAGGCGGGGCGTGCGGCGGACAAGGATTTCCACAACGCGGTGCTGCGCGCGACGCGCAACGACGCGCTGATGGTGCTGAGCGCCAGCATCGGTGCTGCGATCCACTGGACCACGCAGTTCAAGCAGCGCGCGCGGGCGCTGCCCCGCAATCCGATCCCGGATCACGTGCGGGTGCACGACATGATCGTGGCGCAGGACGTGCCGGGCGCGACCGCGGCGATGCGGACGCTGGTCGACCTCGCGCTGGAGGATACGAAGTTCGCGATGGAGGAGTGAGGGCGGCTGCCGGGTGGCTACATCCTGGCGGCGATCGACATTCACCCTGCTTCCTTGCAGCGCCGCTTCGCTACGCTCGCAATGACGGGTGGAGGGAGCAAATCGGCTCGATCATGCGAGCGCGGTTTGCCCGAGCAGATCGATCATCTTCATTCCCGCGCAGCCGGCATCCGCGAAGCGTGGCATGTCGATCCGGCCTGACGAGCCGGCTCGATCGACCGCGTCCTCCGCTCATCCGCGCGTCCTTTTGCGGAGATCGAAACGTTGCGATCGTGCGGCCAAGACGCTGGCGATGTACGCAGGCTTCTGCCACGGAGGGACGATGATTCCGTTTGCGTTGCTTCTGCTCGCCGCGGCCCTGCCACAGGAAGGGCCGCAGGAGGGCGACATCACCGTTCGCGCGCCGCTTCCCGCTACGCCGCAGACCCCCGCCACGATGGTCGTCGAGCCAGTCGCGATGATGATCGCAGCGTGCGATAAGGACGGCGACGCGCTGGTCGAGCGCTACGAGCTGGACGAGTGCGTCGCGGCGTCGTTCGCGGCGATCGACACCGGCAAGACCGGCAAGCTGCGCTACATCGCGTTCGGCGACTGGGCGTTGCGGTTCCTGGGCGACCGGGCCGCGTTGCCGAGCCCGTACGAGGTCGACCGCGACAACGACGAGGCGGTGACGCTGACTGAGTTGCAGGACCATTTCTCGCGCTTGTTCGCGCGTTACGACCGTGACGGCAGCCACCAGCTGAGCCGCGCCGAGTTGCTGACCTATCGCACGATGCCGATCGACGCGCAGGGCCCGACCGCGGGGCGACGACCGGAGAAGAAGGCGGATACGCCTCCCGACAAGCGGCGGCGCGGAGAGCGGCGGTGACGCGGTTCTCCTTCGCGATTTCGGCCACCGACGGCGCGGCGCGCACCGGGGCGATCACGATGCAGCGCGGCACGATCCGGACGCCGGCGTTCATGCCGGTCGGCACCGCCGCGACCGTGAAGGCGATGAAGCCCGCGGACGTCGCGCGTGCGGGCGCGGACATCATCCTCGGCAACACCTATCACCTGATGCTGCGGCCCGGCGCGGAGCGCGTCGCGCGGCTGGGCGGGCTGCACGCGTTCATGGGCTGGGATCGGCCGATCCTGACCGACTCGGGCGGCTATCAGGTGATGAGCCTTTCGGCGCTGACCAAGCGATCGGAAGAGGGGGTGGCATTCGCGTCGCATCTCGACGGGACGCGGCACATGATCACGCCGGAACGGTCGATCGAAATCCAGCGCCTGCTGGGCAGCAACATCGTGATGGCGTTCGACGAACTGGTTCCGACGACCTCCACGCGCGAAGTGCAGGCCGCCGCGATGGAACGATCGATGCGCTGGGCGCGGCGCAGTCGCGACGCATTCGACGGCGGCGGCGATCACGCGGCGTCGAACGCGATCTTCGGGATCCAGCAGGGCGCGCTGGACGAAGGATTGCGGCGCGCGTCGGCCGATGCGTTGGTCGACATCGGGTTCGACGGCTATGCGATCGGCGGCCTCGCGGTCGGCGAGGGGCAGGAGGCGATGTTCGGCTGCCTCGACTTCGCACCGGGGCAGCTGCCGGTCGATCGCCCGCGTTACCTGATGGGCGTCGGCAAGCCGACCGACATCGTCGGCGCGGTTGAGCGCGGCGTCGACATGTTCGACTGCGTGATGCCGACGCGGTCCGGGCGGACCGGGCAGGCGTTCACGCGCGCCGGGCCGATCAACATCCGCAACGCGCGCTTCGCCGAGGATCAGGGGCCGCTGGACCCGGAATGCGCGTGCGCGGTGTGCAGCACGTGGAGCCGCGCCTATGTCCATCATCTGGTGCGCGCGGGCGAGATGCTGGGTGCGATGTTGATGACCGAACACAATATTGCCTTTTACGAAGCGTTGATGGCGGACCTGCGCGCCGCGATCGCCGATGGTCGGCTGACGACGTTCGCCAACGGCTTCCGCGCGCGCTATGCCGGCGAAAAAGGAGAGTGACGTGAGCGACGAGCAACCCAACGAGATCCTGGCGACCGCCGCGGCGGCGAAGGCGCACGAGGAGGCCGGCGCATCGGGCGCGGCGGCGTTGCAGCGCAAGGGCCGCTGGCAACCGGGCAAGACCTGGCTGGGCGTCGGGATCGGATCGGCGGCGGTGGCCGCGGCGGTGCTGTTCGCCAATTCGCGCAAGGACGAGGGCAAGTAGCCGCCACGGCAGGGTGCGCGTTCGCGGGCGTCCGGCTCGCGGGCGGCGCGTGCTTTCGATAGGCCCCGCGCGAGAAGGTCGATGTTCCGGCCACGGTGGCGGTGGCGACTTTGTCGCTGACCGAATGAGGGAGCGTGCGGCTCTTCATTGCGAGCCGACGACGTCAGCGAACGCGTCAGGATCCGGCGCCGAGCGCCCGTCGTGCTTGCAATGACGGGTGGGGCGAGGCGCTGTTCACGCGCTCCATGTGCCGGTGATCGGCAGGGTAGCTATCGAAGCGCTGCGTCGCGTTCTCGCGATCATCCGCCGCCGAAGGTTCGGCCGCCGGCGTGGGGGGCACGCCGGCGGCCCCGACTGTCGCAGCTATCGGGCGACCCGAAGGGCTGTTCGGCCGGTAATGAAGGAGGGGATCGGGTGGTGGCCCGATCCCCTCCAATTCGTTCAAAAGGATACTAGCCGATCGTTCCGTGCGTGACCAGATCAAAACGGTCCGCGTTCATCACCTTGGTCCAGGCGGTGATGAAGTCGGCGACGAATTTGTCCGTTGCGTCGGCGCAGGCATAGACCTCCGACAGCGCGCGCAGTTGCGAATTGGAGCCGAACACCAGATCGGTGCGCGATGCAGTCCACTTCTGCTCATGGGTCGTGCGATCGGTGCCGACGAACTCCTCGTCGCTTTCGTCACTGACCTGCTTCCACGCAGTGTTCATGTCGAGCAGGTTTACGAAGAAGTCGTTGGTCAGCTGACCCACGCGCGTGGTGAACACGCCGTGCTCGCTACCCTGCGCATTGGCGCCGAGGACGCGCAGCCCGCCGACCAGCACCGCCATTTCGGGAGCGGTGAGGCCGAGCAGCTGCGCACGATCGACCAGCAGCTCCTCGGTCGGCACGTTGAACTTCACCTGCAGATAGTTGCGGAAGCCGTCGGCCTTGGGTTCGAGCACGTCGAAGCTGTCGGCGTCGGTCTGCTCCTCCAGCGCGTCGGTGCGGCCCGGCGTGAACGGCACCGTCACGTCGTGGCCGGCGTCCCGTGCCGCCTTCTCGATCGCGGCGACGCCGCCGAGCACGATCAGGTCGGCGATCGAAACCTTCCGGCCGCCAACGGACGCGCCGTCGAAGTCCGCCTTCACCTGCGCGATCACGCCGAGCACGCGCGTGAGGTTCTCGGGCTCGTTCACCTCCCAAGCGCGCTGTGGCGCGAAGCGGATGCGCGCGCCATTGGCCCCGCCGCGCTTGTCCGAGCCGCGGAAGGTGGAGGCGGAGGCCCAGGCGGTCTTGACCAGATCCTGCATCGACAGCCCGCTTTCCAGCAGCGTTGCCTTGAGCGCGGCGATATCGGCAGCGTCGATCAACGGGTGATCGACCGCCGGGATCGGATCCTGCCAGATCAGGTCCTCGTGCGGCACTTCCGTACCGAGATACCGCAGCTTCGGCCCCATGTCGCGGTGGGTCAGCTTGAACCAGGCGCGCGCCCAGGCGTCGGCGAAGTACGCCGGGTCGGCGCGGAACTTCTCCATCACCGCGCGGTACGCAGGATCGACCTTCAGCGCCATGTCGGCCGAGGTCATCATCGTCGGCACCTTCTTGCCGGGCGTGTGTGCGGCCGGGGCCAGCGTATCCTCGGGATTGCCGACCGGCTGGAACTGGTGCGCGCCCGCCGGGCTCTTGGTCAGCTCGTATTCGTGGTCGAGCAGCATGTCGAAATAGGTCATGTCCCACGTCGTCGGCGTCGGGGTCCATGCGCCTTCGATGCCGGAGGTGATCGTGTGATCGCCCATCCCGCTTTCGTGCGTGGAGGTCCAGCCGAGGCCCTGCGAGGCGATGTCCGCACCCTCCGGCTCGCGGCCGACGAGCTTGGGGTCACCTGCGCCATGCGCCTTGCCGAAGGTATGGCCACCGGCGGTGAGCGCGGCGGTCTCCTCGTCGTTCATGCCCATGCGCGCGAACGTCTCACGCATGTCGCGTGCCGAGCCCATCGGGTTCGGGCATCCGCCGGGGCCTTCCGGGTTCACGTAGATGAGGCCGTGCTGGATCGCGGCGAGCGGGGTTTCGAGCGCGAGTCCGGCTTCGGGATCGATGCGGGTCTGGCCGAGCCATTCCTCCTCGGTGCCCCAGTAGACGTCCTTCTCGGGCTCGAACACGTCGGCGCGGCCGCCGCCGAAGCCGAAGGTCGGCCCGCCCATCGATTCGATCGCGACGTTGCCGGCGAGAATAAACAGGTCCGCCCAGCTGAGCGCGCGGCCGTACTTCTGCTTCACCGGCCACAACAGCCGGCGCGCCTTGTCGAGATTGCCGTTGTCCGGCCACGAATTGAGCGGGGCGAAGCGCTGCTGCCCCGCCGACGAGCCGCCGCGACCGTCGCCGGTGCGGTACGTGCCGGCCGAGTGCCACGCCATGCGGATGAAGAACGGGCCATAGTGTCCGTAATCGGCCGGCCACCACGGCTGGCTGTCGGTCATCAACGCAGTCAGGTCGGCCTTTACGGCGGCAAGGTCGAGCTTCAGGAATTCGGCGGCATAGTCAAAGTCGTCGCCGAACGGGCTGCCCGACTTGCCCTGTTGGTGGAGGATGTCGATCGACAGCGATTCGGGCCACCAGTCCCGCGACGTGTGGCCGAGCAGCTTGCGCATCGCGGCCGGCTGCTTCTTCGGATCGTTGATCGGGCTACCCTCGGTGATGGCGTCCATATTTCGTCTCCTCTCGCGACCAGGGGGCCGTCGTGCCGCAGCCGCGGTCCGCGGGCGCATGCGACCATTCCGCCGGTCCGTGGAGACGGTGGTAGCGGAGCGGCGATGATCGGGAAAATGCGAAATACGGCACGCTATGATCGAACCAGGCGATCAACGCAGCGGGAGGATGTCGCCGAAATGGCGCGGAGCCTCCGGCAGGATGATGTCGGTGGACCGTATGTTCGAACCTGCCGGCTGTTACCGGGCTTCGATATCCGCAGGCGCAGACGGGGCGCGGATGTCCGCGGGGACGGACAGGGCGACGCCATGCGCGGGCACGTCACGGCGGACCAGCGCGCCCGCAGCGACAATCGCGCCTTCACCGATCGCGATGCCGCCGATCACGGTCGCGCCGGCATAGATCGTGGCGCGGTCGCCCACCACGGGGTAGCGGGCCTCGTCGGCGGTGCGGCGGCCGAAGGTGGCGTGCTGGTAAACGGTCACGTCGGCGCCGATCACGGTGCCGGCGCCGATCACGACTCCGATCGGATGCGGCAGCCGTAGTCCGGGACCGATCGCCGCGGTCGGATCGATGTAGCAGCCATAGCCTTTCACGATCCGCCGCCATGCGACGATCGCGACCAGGCGGCCCGGCGCGCCGCCGCGCAACTGGCCCCAGCGCATGATGCGGTAGAGCGTGGCGACCGCGAAGCCCGGGTTCAGGAACCAGCCGATCGCCGCGCCCTTCAGGCCAGTGCGATCCGCATTGGCCAGCAGGTCACGCCGCCACGTCATCGCGCGGCGACCGCGGCGATGGCGTCGGTATAAGCGGCGCGGTTCTCGGCGACGATGCGGTCCTCCGCGAACCAGCCGAGCGCGGCGGGATCGCGGAGCCCGCCGATGCCCCATGCGCCGGCGTCCGCCAGCGCCGTGTCCATCGCCGCGGCGAGCGCCTCGACATCGGTCGGCTGGTAGGTGATCGAATGCGCGGCGAGATCGGCGATCTCGGGGATGCCACCGGCCTCGGCACAGATTGCGGACAATCCGTAGGACAATGCCTCGATCAGCGTGCGCGGCAGCGGCTCCGGCCAGACCGAGGCGATCAGCACGGTATCGATCGCGCGGTAGAAGTCGCCGGCCTGCGCGAAGCCGATCCATTCGATGCGCGGATCGGGGTAGCGCGCCTTCAATTCGGCGACATATTCGGGCACGCCGACCCCGGCGATGCGCAGCCGCCAGTCGGCACGGGTGACGCGGGTGGTCGCCTCCAGCACGACGTCGATGCCCTTTTCGGCCTCGATGCGGCCGATGAAGCCGAAGACGAACGGCGCGCCGGGCGCGGGCGTGTCGCGCGGCTGTTCGTCGAGCGGCACGATGTTGAAGATGCGCCGCGCCGGCACGCCAGGGAAATAGCCCTCGGCATGGTGGCGGCGGATCACGTAATCGCTGTTCGAGACGAGCTGGTCGACGGTGGCGGACTCGCGCTGGCCGGGCGCGGTGAGCACGCGGCATTCGAGACAGCGCGTGGTGCAGTTCGCGCCGTTCTTGAACAATGCCGAGCGCGTGCACATCACGCCGTAATCGCGCAGCGTCTGTACGAGCGGCAGGCGGCGCTGCTTGATCTCGCGCCAGATCGCGGGGCTGAACCCGGTGATGACGTTGCAGTGCACGACGTCGGGGCGAACGGCATCGAGCAGGCGCCCGATCCGGCGCGCGGCGGCGCGGTTCCAGCGGTTCCGCGCGTGCCATTGCAGCCGCTTCAGCTTCGGCTGCGCCGGAGCGTCGGGATCATAGGGCCAATAGACGTTGTCCATCGGCAGCCGGTGGACGTTGACGCCGTTCTTCAGCTCGGTGACCGGCGCGGCGATGTCGTCGAGCGTGGCGACGTGCACCTCGTCACCGGCGCGGACCAGCGCCTCGGCGAGTAGCGACACCGACTTCTCCGCGCCGCCGATCCGGTGCGGCGGGTACAGGACGTTGACGATGAGAACCTTCATGCGCCGAACTTCGCACAGGCATCGGCGAGGATGCGGGCGGAGCCGCGCCACGAGTAACGCGCCACGCGCTCGCGGCCCTTGGCGAGCCGGTCGCGGCGGATCGCGCCGTCGTGATCGTCGAGCAGCATCTGCATCAGCGTGGCGAGCGTCGCATCGTCGTGCGGCTCGAAATAGTCGGCGGCCGGGCCGCACACTTCGCGGACCGCGGGCGCGGTGCTGGCAAGGACCGGGCAATCGTTGACGAACGCTTCCAGCGGCGGAATGCCGAAGCCCTCGTAGATGCTCGGGAAGATCAGCGCGCGTGCCCCCTGCATCAGCCCGGCGACCTCGGCGTCGTCGAGCCGGCCCGGGAGCAATACGTCGGGTCCCGGCTCCGGCAGCCCGGCCGACCCGAACACGCTGCGTTCCATGCGGCCCACCGCGACCAGCTTCGCACTTCCGGGTGCGAGGCGCCCGAGCGCGCGGAGCGCGACCGCGAGGTTCTTGTTGCGGGTGAGATTGCCGAGGGTCAGGAAATAGCCGCCCTTCGTCAGCCCGAGCCGCTCGACGACCTGCGCATCGGGAGCGATCGAGAGATGCTCGGCGCCGTTCGGGGCGACCACGATGTCGCGCTCGGCGACCGGCAACACGTCGGCAAGCTCGGCGCGCGAGAATTCGGAGACGGTGGCGATCACCGCGCGGCGCGCCAGCAGCCGGTCGAGCAGCGTATGCGCGAGGACGTAGGGTTTGCTGAAATGCTCCGGATGGCGCTGTACCGAGGCGTCGTGGATGACGACGACCTGCCGCTTCAACGCGATCGGGCCGGTCATCGCCAGGCACAAGGCGGTGCCGGCGCGCGCCACCCGTGCGAAGTCGAGCTGGTCCCACAGGTGACCGGCGCGCGTGCCGACGACACGCGTCTCGATTTGCGCGAGATCGAGCCTGCGCGCGCCCGGCGGGGTGAGCAGGACGTAGCGCGCGGGGAGTGCGCCTTCCCCGGCGAGCCCGTCGAGCGCGGTCACGATCTCCTGCGCGTAACGCTGCACCCCGCTGATCGGCTGGGTCAGAAAGCGGCCGTTGATGAAGACGTCGGCCATCAGCGCGGCGCCAACAGGCTGCGGTAGAGCTGCTCGGTCTCGTCGATCATGCGCATCCCATTCAACTCTTTGCTGCGCCGTGCGGCGGCGGCGGCCATGTCCGCGCGGGCCGTAGCGTCGGTGCCGATCCGCATCGCGGCCTCGACCAGCCGGTCGACCACCGCATCGTCGTTGGCGACGATCATCCCGCACCCCGTATCGCCGATCACGTCCTGCGCCCCCGCCACCTCGGTGGTGACGATCGGCACGTGCGCGGCCAGGCTTTCGAGCAGGACGTAGGACAGTCCTTCGTAGCGGCTGGTCATCATCACCGCGTCGAACGCCGGAAGCAGTTCCTGCGCCTTCGACTGGCGCTGCCAGACGAAGCGGTCGGCGAAGCCGGAAGCGGCGAGGTCCTGCTCCACGGCGCCGGCACATTCGCCGTCGCCGAGCAGGACGGCGCGCAGCCGCGGCACGCGCTCCATCGTACGGCGCATCGCTTCGACGAAACGCTCGGGCGCCTTCTGATAGGAGAGCCGGCCGACGAAGCCGATCACGATATCGTCGACGGACAGGCCCAGCCGCGCGCGCGCCTGCGCGCGCGAGACGTCCGGCGTGTGGATCACGCCGTTGCGGATCAGGTGGCAGCGGCCGTCGGCGATGTGCAGCCGGCGGGCGAACGCCAATTCCTCGCCCGAGACCGCGATCAGCGCGTCGGTGCGCAGGCCCAGCGCGATCTCCGCGCCGTTGAAGAGCACGCGCGCCGCCAGCCCGGCCCCGGGATCGAGCCCGCGGAAGGCATGCGGCGTATAGATTCGCTTCGCGTCACCGACGCTGGCAAGGCGGACGAGCGCCCCGGCCTTTGAGCTGTGGCCGTGGATGATGTCGAACGGCCCGGCACGATGCAGCGCGGCGCCGAGCGCGCGTGCCGAGGCGAGGTCGTGAAGCCCCAGCGAACGGTGCATCTCCAGCGGCTCGGTGGCGATCGGCAGCGCCGCGATCTCGGCGAGATGGCGCGCATCGGCGCGGACCGGGGAGTAGATCAGATGGACGTGGTGGCCGCGCTGCCCGAAGGCGGTGGCCAGGTCCATGACGTGGCGACTTGCGCCGCCGCCGCCCGCCTCGATCACGAGGCAGATGCGCATCGGGCCGGTGTTCACCGCCATGACATGGTCACCCGTGGCCCGTGGGTGGGTGTTGCGGCGCGGCCGACGCTACCGCGCGCCGCGAAGCGCGCGCGTCCGGCCATGCCGACGGACCTGCGCGTCGGGGGCGCGGTGCCGCCATGCGAGCGCAGGAAGCGATCCCGCGCGGGGACGGCGGCGGCGCTGGCGGCGGTCATCCGCGCGCACCGTTCGTCGCACCCGACGTCGCTTGCTTGCCCGTAACCCGTGGCACTCGTTCAAGTCTCCCGCCGTATCATGAGCACGGCCGCTCGCCTGGGCGGCACGATCGCATGCGGCGGCTTGTAGCCGTGCGGTTCCGCCGGGCGCAAGCGCCGAACGTCCCGCACGGCGCTCAGCGCGGCGTATCGGCGGTGACGCGCGCCGTCGTGGCACTGTCGATCCACACGCCGTCACCACTCGCCAGATAAGCGCCCTTGGCAGGAAGTTGCGCGAGGCCGGCGCGAAGATCGGTACGATCGGCGAGCATCCGCACACGTCCCGGGCGACGCCCGAACGCGGTGCAGCGATTGTTCTTCAGCGTCACGTCGGTGGCGTTGGAGACCGCGATGCAGCCCTGATCGACGCCGTCGATCTGGTTGTCGCGGATCAGCAGCCGTGCGTTGAGCGGCACCGGCGCGAGCGGCGCGGTGCCGTTGTCGGTCGCGCCGTCGTTGCCGAGCTCGCCGAACACCGTGATCGCGGCCCAGACGCGGCCGGGGCGCGTGTCCTGCCCGGTGTCGGTGATGCGGTTGCCCGCGACGACGACGTTGAGCGCGCCTGCGCCCTCCATCCACATCGCGCTGGTGAGCAGGCGGATCGCATTGTAGCGCAGCCCCGAGAATTGGTTGTCGCGCACGAGGCCGTCGGGCGCCTGTGCCAGCACGCCGTGGCCGATACCGTTCGAGAAGCGGTTGTCGACGATCGCGTAGCGTTGCGCGAGCAGGTCCATGTTGCGGGCATAACGCACCGCCGTCGCAGTGACCGGCGCGGTGAAGGTGGTGCGCATCGCGCCCGAGGCGTCGCGCGGCGCGCGTTGCGCCACCTGCGCGGTGCCGACCAGTTGCAGCGCGGCGTCGAACAACGCGAGCTGCGCGCCCGGATAGACGCGCGCGCCCGTGCCGCCGATCGTGCCGGTACGTCCGCCGGTATCGAGTGCGGCGGTGAAGATCGGGCTGGCGATGTTGATCGAATCGTCGCCGCTGTCGGTGAAGTCGTTGTTCTCGACGAGGATATCGCCGCTGGCGGCGGTGACGTGGAACGCGTCGTAGGCGATCGCACTGCTGCCGGCGCCGAAATGCGCGCCGACGATCGCGAGCCCGCGTCCCATCAGGTCAGCGACGACGCCGCCGCCAGCCGAGTCGCGGATCGTGACGCCGTCGAGGGTAATGTCGTGCGACACCGGCTTGTCGCCGGGATCGGCGATGCGGATCGCGCCGCCCTTGTACCAGCTGAGCTTCACCTGCACCGCCTGGCCCGGCGTGAAGTCGCCGAGCCCGCCCGGCACCGTCCCGTCCGCCTGCAGCATCCGCCCCTGCTTGCCGAACAGCACGCGCGCACCCGCGGGCGCGTTCACGGACACCTGGTAGACCGGCGTACCCGGCGGCGGGGCGGCGCCGGCGAAGGCAAGGCGCCCCTTCGCGACGTGCGCCGCCACGACGGGCGGCCGGGCATAGCCGACCGACAGCCCGCGCAGCGCGACGCGCGCGGCGTTGCTGATGAGAATGCCATCGCCCCAGTTGGCGAAGACCAGATTGGCGCCGCGGCCGTCCACCAGCACGTCGCTGAGCCCGTCGAGCCTGAGCGCCGGCGGCCCGCCTGCGATCGGCCAGGCACCCGGCGCGAGCCGCAGCGTGCCGCCGCCTGCGGTGCGCAGTCGCGCCAGTGCCGCCATGATCGCAGGCGCATTGTCACCCGCAGTGGGGCTGAGCGCGATCACCGGACGCCCCGCGACGCGCGGCGCGATCACCGCGAGCGTGACCGGTTGTCCGTCGGCGCCGGTCCATTGGCGATGCAGCCCGTCGCCCTGCGCCGGCGACTGGCGCGCGGCGGTGGCGAGCGTGGTCCAGTCCCCACCCTGCGCGGGCGTGCTTTGCGAGGGAGCGGGCGAGCAGCAGGTGGCGACCGCCAGCGCGACCGGAACGAGCAGGCGTGGCATGGCGATCATGCTTTGGAGCAGGAGGTGGGGAGGGCTTCCCGATGCGGCACAGACGAGGGGATCATCGGATGCTCCATTGCGGTCGTCACCAGCATAGCGCGCCACGCCGATCGACGTGACGGACCACGATGGCGGATCGGCCAATCGCTGCGCCGGCTCGGCGCATTTCCACGACTCGTCAAACGCCGTGTTCCGTCATGCGGTTGCGCCGATGGTGCACTGCACGCTATCAGCCTGGCGTATCAACGATCAAGAAGGACCGGTACATGGCGCTCGTAGGCGGAGACCGATTGCCTTCCGCACGGCGCGGGCCGACCGCGCGCGTCGCGCTCACCCCGTACGGACAGCGCGCGAGATCGTTCGGGGGCATGTTCGCGATCCATTTCGTGCTCGCCTCGCTGGCAGCCTTCGGCGCGGTCACGGCGCCATCGGCGGCATGGGCCTATGCCGCGCTCATCCTGTTTGGGTCGATGTGCTTCGGGTTGCTGCGCACATCGCCGGCAACGTTCCTGTTGTTCGTGCCGTTGCTGGCGTTGCGCATCACCGAGTTCATCTCGGGCGGAGCGATCGAGGCCGGCGCCTTCATGGTCGAGACGAACATCACCGGGCGTCCGACCGGGGCGTTCACGCGGCTGCTGCTGATCTATCTGCTGTTCTTCCTGACTGCGACGTTCGTCGTCGAGGCGGCGTGGCCGCGGCTGAAGGTGCTGTTTCGCGAGGCGCCGAAGCGGTGGCAGGTCCAGGGGCGGCTGATCTGGCTGGCGTTGCTGATCGTGATGGGCGCAGCGACGCTGTACCTGGTGCGGCTGGGGATCAACAACGGCTTCCCGCTGATCTCGCATATCGATCGCTTCGCGTTCCTCGAGAAGGTCGATTCGCCGATCTATTCGGCATGGATGACCAACCGGACCGTGCTGGTGCCGTTCATCGGCGCACTGGCGTGCATCCCCGGATATCGCCTGCGCGGCGCGCTGTTGCTGGTGTGGCTGCTCGCGCTGTCGGTGCTGTTCGGCGAGAAATTCACCTCGTTGCTGATGATCCTGAGCATCTTTTCGATTCCGGTGGGGCTGGTGCATATCGCCAACGATCGCGCGATCCCGACCGGTGCGATCGGCGGGATTTCGCTGGCCGTCGTGGTGGTGACGGTGCCGGCGGTGCTGGTCGCTTACGGAGCGCTCACCAACTTCGACCATGCCGTGCAGCGTTACGGACAGCGCGTCGCGCTGCAGGGGCAGCTTTGGTACGTCGCCGACGAAAAATACCTGTCCGCGACCCGTTTCGACGATCGCGCGATCGGCGCCGACGTGGCGTCGTGGATGCAGCCGGGCGAGCAGGACGCGACGAAGGCGGGCACGCGCTTCGGCCTCTACTATGTGATGCAGCCGTTTACCGATTCACGGCTGCTCGGCTGGGCGATGGAGGGCGGGACCGGATTCGTCTTCTCGCTTTACCCATATCTGATGATGACGATGGGAATGATCGGGCTGCTGTTCGTGTCGTCGATCATCGCGATCTTCCACGCGTTCGTGATGAAAATGCTGGCGCAGACGATCGCAGAAAGCAACTGGATCGCCTCCGTGCTGTTCGGGCGCGCGATGAGCTCGCTTTATGGCGGATATACCACGGGATACCTGTGGAATTTCTTCGGCATCAAAAACCTGCTGACGTTGGCGGTCGCCTTGTTCATCACGTGGGAAGGACAGCGCCGGGACAGTCGGGTGCGCGCGATGATGAATTCGCTGGCGCGTCGCTGATACGTTCGCTCTTCCGCTGCGTTCTGCCGTCGCCCGCTTCGGCAACATCGACATCGTGCGCGGCGTCGCCGCGCTGATGGTGGTGTTCCAGCACGCATCACAGCGTGCTGGCGTCTTCGGCCCCGATCAGCGCTTCCTGCTCGAGTGGTTCAATCCCGGACAGGCGGCGGTGGTCGCGTTCTTCCTGGTCTCGGGGTTCGTCATCCCGCTCAGCCTCGAGAAGGGGCGGAGCCTGACCCGCTTCGCGACCAGCCGCGTGCTGCGCATCTATCCGCTCTATCTGGTCGCCTTTGCGATCACCTATCTGGTGGTGCGCGGGCCGATCGACGCGCGCACGGTCGTCGCGCAGATCGCCTTCGCCTCCGAATATCTGCACACCCACAATTATGTCGGCAACTCGTGGACGCTGTCGATCGAGGCGGTGTGGTACGTGCTGTTCGCCGGGCTGTTCTTCCTGCGCCGCAACCGCTCCGACGTGACGATCGTGGCGCTGTTCGTCGCGTTGATCGCAGGCGGTGCCGCCTTGACGTTGACCGGGCATCGCGCGCCGATGGGGCGGCTGGGGATGCTGGCGACCTGCGCGGTCGGGCTGTTCGCGTATCGCGCAGTGTCGGAGGGCAATGTGCGCGCCTTTGTGCGCCCGGCGGCGGTGCTGATCCCGGCGATCGCGCTCGGGTTGATCGTCGGCTTCGGACTGGCCGGCACGCACGGCGCACTCGACTTCTCGCTGCGCGCGATCGCGCTGTCGTGGGGAGCAGGTTATGTGCTGTTCTTCGGATCGTTCGCGCTGCGCCTGCCCGAGGTGGCGGAGCGGCTGTTGCGCAAGCTGGGCACGATCAGCTTCTCCGTCTACCTGATGCATACGTTCGCCCTGTGGACGGTCACTGCCATCGGGCTGAGCGGCTGGGCGTATATCGGCGCGGCGATCATATTGTCGTTGCCGCTGGCGATGGCGTCCTACACCTATATCGAGCTGCCCGCGATCCGGCTGTCGCACCGCTGGCCGCGCCGCAAGCCCGATGCGGTCGCACGCGAACCCGCTCCACTCACCGCCGACTGACATCGTCCACGACCCCGCCGCGCCGCCCGATATGGCAGCGCGGCGGGGATTCATGCGTCCGTGCGAGCGAGGCGACACGCTGTGCGTCAAGTGCACGGCGGCACGGTTAACTTGCCATAAACCCAACCCGTAAAGCTAATCGTGGGGCTGGCTCGGTATCAAAGGATATCGAGCACGGGTGGGAAGTTAAGCGACATGTTGACGTCGATCTACAACGCGTTCAGCGTTGCCGATTACTTGAGCGACCAGCAATGGGCCGGTGGGCGGGTGGATGCGGTCCAGCTGCATGGCGGTACGGCGGGGTGGAACGACTGGCTTTCGTCGGTGCAGTGGCAGGCGGACATGTTCGCCAACCAGGATGTCGCCGTGATGTGGTCGATTCCGTTGATCCCGTATGGCGCGACGCTGGGCGATGCCGGTGCGGGCAAGTACGATGCCAAGTTCCTGGCGATGGCCAAGCAACTGGTGGCGAGCGGCGCAGGCGACGACAAGATCTACGTCCGGCTGGGCTGGGAGTTCAACGGCAACAACTGGAATTCGTCGTCCGCGGTCGGCGAGCCGGAGAATTACGCCGCAGCCTATCGCAAGTTCGTCGACATTGCGCGGACGGTTTCCGACAAGTTCGTGTTCGAATGGTGCCCGGCGCTGGACACCTGGGACATGAACCCCGAGGCGGCCTATCCCGGCGACAAGTATGTCGATGTGATCGGCGTCGACATGTACTATAATACCGCATGGCACGACAAGGACGCAGTGAAGGCGTTCGACTGGTTCGTGAAGCAGCCATACGGCCTGCAATGGCAGCAGGACTTCGCAGCGGCGCACGGCAAGCAGACCGCGATGGGCGAATGGGGCGTGAACAGCGACTCGCCGGAATTCATCAAGCTGGCGATGCAGTGGATGGCCGACCACGACATGGTCTACCAGAATTACTGGGAGTCGGACGCGGCGTTCAAGGGTGACCTGAGCAGTGGCCAGTACAAGAAGGCGGCTGCCGCCTACCTTGCGATGCTGGACCAGCTGGCGACGCCCGACGCGGCGTCGACGGTGAACGCGTCGGTCGACACCGCGCTGCGGACGGGCGAAGTCGCGCTGACGCTGGTCGGCAATGCGATCAACGGCTCCGGCAACGCGCTCGACAATGTCATCACCGGCAACGCGCGCGACAACGTGCTGCTGGGCGGTGCGGGTAACGACAAGCTATATGGTGGCGCGGGCAACGATCGGCTCGACGGCGGCACGGGCATCGACACGATGGTCGGCGGGATCGGTAACGACACCTATGTGGTCGCGCAGACCGGCGACAAGGTGGTCGAGCGCGCGGACGAAGGGATCGATACGGTCTATGCCTCGGTCGACTTCACGCTGAGCGCGAACGTCGAGAACCTGTACCTCGTCACCGGCGCGACCAAGGGCACGGGCAACGATCTCGACAACCAGATCTTCGGCACCGGCGCGGGCGACGTGCTGAAGGGCATGGACGGCAACGACGTGCTGCGGGGCTATGCCGGCGACGACGCGCTGTTCGGCGGCAACGGCAACGACACGCTGTATGGCCACGAGGGCAACGACTATCTCGACGGCGGCGCCGGCGCGGACCTGATGGACGGCGGCAGCGGCAACGATACCTATGTCGTCGACGATGCCGGCGACCAGGTGGTCGAGTTCTTCCAGAACGGCAACGGCGGCGTCGATACGGTCTATTCCTCGATCGACTACACGCTGACCGCCAACGTCGAGCATCTGTACCTGACCGGCGACGCGCGGATCGGCACCGGCAACAACCTGTCCAACGGGTTGAACGGCACCGCCGGCGCCGACACGCTGCGCGGGCTGGGCGGGGACGACTGGATTTATGGCAATGCCGGGAACGACCAGCTGTTCGGCGATTCCGGCAACGACTGGCTGTACGGCGGCGAGGGCAACGACCGGCTGGATGGCGGCGCGGGCGCCGACACGCTGCAGGGCGATGCGGGTGACGACACCTACATCGTCGATAATGCCGGCGACGTGGTGGTTGAGCGCGCGAACGGCGGATACGACAGCGTCTATTCGGGCGTGAACCATACGCTGGGCAACAACGTCGAGGCGCTGTACCTGACCGGCGGCGCGCGGATCGGCACCGGCAACACGCTCGACAACGCGCTCTACGGCACCAGCGGCGACGACACGCTGTCGGGGCTTGCCGGCAATGACGTGCTTCGCGGGCAGGCCGGTGACGATAAGCTGTACGGCGGCGCCGGCGACGACACGCTGCTCGGCCACGAGGGCAACGACTGGCTGGACGGCGGCACCGGCGCGGACACGATGGACGGCGGGACCGGCAACGACACCTATGTCGTCGACGACATCGCCGACCGCGTGATCGAATATTACCAGGACGGCAAGGGTGGCGTCGACATCGTGTTGTCGTCGATCGACTATGCGCTGGGCGCCAATGTCGAGAACCTGACGCTGACCGGCACTGCAGTGTTCGCCACCGGCAACGCGCTGGACAACGTCATCCGCGGCAATGCGTCGAACAACGTCATCACCGGCGGCGCCGGCAACGATACGCTGTACGGCGGTGCCGGCGCGGACCGCTTCGTTTTCGGGGCGGGATCGGGCAAGGACGTGATCGGCGACTTCGGGCGCGGCGACACGATCGACCTGGGCGCCTATCACTTCGACACGACGCCGGGCGTCACGAACGTGCATGGCGGCGCGCTGATCGACCTGGGCGGCGGCGACACGATCCTGGTCGCGGGCGTAACCGCGGACCATCTGGCGTTCACCGGCGGCAGCTTCGGCTTCATCTGACCGGACGGGCGGGGCGGCAACAACCGCCGCCCCGCCCGATCGTTCCGACGCCCGGCACGATCACCGAAAACCGTCCCGGAATGGACGGTTGTTAAGAATAACCGTTCCTTGCCGATACTTTAGTGCATCTTCATCTAATGCCCAACGACGACAGGGGTATGACGATGTTGAAGATGATGACCGTCGGGGCGGCAGCGCTGGCGATGGCGGCACCCGCGGCCGCAGCGCCTGCGACAGTAACGGTGACCGGGACGGTGATGGGCGGATTCGATCCGGCGGGCACGTTCGGCACTGCCGGTGCGAACCTTGCGGGACAGGCATTCAGCGCAGTCTTCACGATCAATGCGAAGCCGGACAGCGCGACCGTGACGACCGGCAATTCGGCGTTTCTCTTCGGGAACGGCGCCGCCTCCCCGGTCAGCGCCGCGCTGACGATCGGATCGGCCACGTATAATTTCGCCGGGTCGTTCAGCGGCCTCGCGCGCGCCGCCGACGCGGCCGGCCAGGGCGGGACCGACCTGCTCTACTACATGGTCGAGGATACCGACGTGTCGTTGCTGCCGCCGGGCAACACCTTGTTCTACGTCGGGTTCGACACGCTGCGCGATGTGATCGGGAAGGGTGACTATGCCTCGAACGACGTCGCCGGGCTGACGCTGGCCGACAACGCCAAGGGGCATGTGCAGATCGCCAACCGCGATGCCGTGACCGGAAGCTACGGCCCGTCGACCTTCGCCGACCTGGCGGTCACCTCGATCCGCGCGCAGATGGCTGCGCCGGTGCCGGAGCCCGCGACGTGGGCGATGATGGTGACCGGTTTCGCGATGGCGGGCGTGGCGCTGCGTCGCCGTCGCCGCGTGGACGCGCGGGTACGCTTCGCCTAAGCCTTTCCGAGGCTTTCGAAGGGGTGACGGTGCGGCTTTTCGTGTTCGGGCTGGGTTATGCGGCGCGCGCCATCGCCGATGCGGCGGGGGCACCGTTGCTGGCGACCACGCGCGACGGACGCGACGGCACGCTTCGTTTCGACGACGAGGCGGGTGTGCGCAGCGGACTGGCGGCAAGCACGCACGTGCTGTCGTCGGTGCCACCCGACGACGACGGCGATCCGGTGCTGCGCCTGTACGGCGACGTGCTTGGTGGACGGTGGCTCGGTTATCTTTCCTCGACCGGCGTCTATGGCGACGCGGCGGGTGCGTGGGTGGACGAGCGTGCCGCGGCGGATCGTGGGCGTCGCCCCTTGCGCAACGCCGCGGATGCGGCGTGGCTGGCGACAGGGGCGGGCGTGTTCCGCTTGCCGGGAATCTATGGCCCGGGACGCTCGCCGCTGGAACGCGTGGCGCGCGGCGAAGCACACCGCACCGGCGCGGCGGGGCAGGTATTCAGCCGCATCCATGTTGCCGATCTCGCGAGCGGCGTGGTGGCAGGCTTCTCCGCGCCGCCGGGTGCGTATAACCTCGCCGACGACGTGCCGGCGGCGCAGGACGAGGTGGTCGCCTATGCCGCGGCGTTGCTGGGGCTGCCGCCGCCGCCCGTGATACCGGTCGAGCAATTGTCGGCGGCGGCGCGCGGTTTCCATGCCGAGAACCGTCGTGTGGCGAACGGCAAGGCGAAGCGCGTGCTGGGATGGCGGCTGCGCTACCCCGATTACCGCGCCGGCCTGCGCGCCTTGAGTGCGATGACCAGTCCGACCGCGGCGAGCGCTGCGCCGCCGCCGGCAAGCGGCGTCCAGCGATAGTTCTCGAACAGCGTCGACAGCAGCATCGCGATCACCGGCACGATCACGCCGTTATAGGCCGCCTTGGCGGGGCCGATCGTGCGGATGATGCGGAAATAGAGCGTGAAGGCGAGCGCGGAGGCGACGATCCCGAGATAGAGCACGCCCGCGACGTAAGCGGGGCGCGCATCGAAGACCGGCGCGCCGGTGGTCGCCCACGCCCAGGCCGCGTCGAGCGCGGCGCCGATCAGCATCGCGGTGGCGAGCGTCGGGATCATCGGGTAGCGCGCCGCGGTTTTCGTCGCCTGCATGACGTTGGCGCTGGACGCGGACAGGATCGCGCAGAGCGTGAAGGCGATGCCGGTCAGCGATTCGGCGGGGCCGCCGGGATCGTTGCGTGCCTCGTTGATGAACAGCAATGCGACGCCGCTCATCGCGACCGTCGAGCCGACCAGCAACTGCCGCCCGAGCCGCTGACCCAGGAAGATGCGCGCGAACAGCGCGTTGGGCACGAGCAGCAGCGCGAAGATCACCGCGACCAGCCCGGAGGTGATATGTTCCTCGGCACGGTAGACGAAGTTGAAGTTCAGCACGAACTGCAGCAGCCCGAGCGTCGCGGCGAATCGCCAGAAGCCGGGTTGCGCGAACAGCGCGCGGGTGCCGGGCGCGCGCTGCCACCCGGCGACCGCCGCCAGCGTGATGCCGGCGACGAGGAAGCGATAGCTGACCGACCAGCTGGCCGGCACCGCCACCGCACCGCCGGCGAGCTGGTCGCGGATCACGATCCAGGTCGATCCCCAGATCAGCACCACCAGCGCGAACGGCACCAGCACCGCGGCGCGGGTGCTGTTGGGCGGATCGGCAGGCGGCATCAAAGGTCCGCGATCGCGTCGGCAAGCGGCTGGATGTCCTCGGCCCGCTGATTCCAGCTGACCACCAGCCGCGCCTCGCCCGCGCCCCAATCGTAGAAGTCGAAGCCGGCGGCGCGCAGCGAGGCGGCCTCCTGCGCGGTGACGCGCAGGAACACCTCGTTGGCGTCGACCGGGTGCAGCAGACGGTCGCCCGCGGCGCGTGCGAGCAGTGCGGCGCCGGCGTTGGCGCTGCGCGCGCAGTCCAGCCAGACGTCGTCGTCGAGCATGGCCAGCAATTGCGCGGCGAGATAGCGTCCCTTCGACAGCAGGTGCCCGGCACGCTTGCGGCGGTAGAGCGTGGCGTCGGCGAGATCGCGGTCGAAGAAGACCAGTGCCTCGGCGTTCATGCCGCCGTTCTTGACGAAGCCGAAGCTGAGCGCGTCGGCGCCGCCGCGCCACGTCAGGTCGGCTGGCGAGGCGCCGGTCGCGACGACCGCGTTGGCGAAACGGGCGCCGTCGATGTGGAACCCCAGCTGCCGCTCCTTGGCGAGTGCACCCAGCGCGGCGACCTCGGCCGGCGAATAGACGCGGCCGTATTCGGTGGCGTTGGTGATCGACAGCGCATGCGGGCGCTGTTGATGGACGTCGTAGCGTTGACGATCCAGGACCGCGGCGGCGGTGGCGGGGGTCAGCTTCGCGCCATCGCCCTCGGCCAGCAGCAGCTTGGCGCCGTGGGTGAAGAATTCCGGCGCGCCGCATTCGTCGTTCTGGATATGCGCCTCGCGGTGGCAGAGCACTGCGCCGTGCGGCGGGCAAAGCGCGGCGAGCGCGAGGCAATTGGCGGCGGTGCCGCTGGGCACCCACAGCACGCGCACCGCCGTCTCGAACAGCGCCGAGAAGCGCTCGTCGAGCGCCTTCGACCAGCGATCGCCGTCGTAAGCGGTGTCGAGCGTGTCGGCGGCGGCGAGCGCGCGCAGCACGGCGGGATGGACGGGGGCGGCGTTGTCGGAGAAGAAGCGCATGACAGTGCCTTCGGACAGCCGGCCGGGCGGGTCAATATCGCGCGGCGACGCGCGGTGCGCAGAAGCGTGTGCCTTGCTCAGCCCGGTGCTCGCACGCTGCGATCGCCGCCAGTGTTCTGGGGCTAATCAGTCGCTCAGGACGTGATGCGCAAGGCGGGCGCGGCGGCGGCGCCGGATCTGGGTGAATGCCGACTGCACCGGCTGTTCGAACCAGCGATAGGAAAGGCAGCCGAGGGCGACCGCAAGCACGGTCAACGCCGTGTCGATGGTCCACGCGGGCAGCGGCAGAATCCGATGGGGTTTGTAGGACATGTAGGTCAGCATCACGTGCGCCAGGTAGATGCTGTACGACGCCGCGCCGAAGAACTCGCCCCAGCGCGCCACAGGTCCTTCCTTCACCGGATAATAGGCGGCGGCGACCAGCAGCGCCATCGCCGCGAGCATCCGGACGAGTACCTCCGCCATGTTGTGACCGGAGACCACGACGGCGACGACGAGGGCGACGACCATGATGGCCGCGTGCGGGAGCGATCCGGGCGCGACGATGCGGATCGTCGTGCCGGCCTTCCACCAGGCGCCGAACGCCGCCCCCATGAGGAACATCAGGATCAACGGGTCTGCGACCATGTACGCCAGGTTGACCCAGCCAAGCCGGTCCGGCGTCGGGAAGAACAGCCGCGCAACGACGAGCGGCAGGGCGATCGCGACGATCAGGGCGAGGAGCAGCCGACGCGGCGGAACGATCGCCAGGCAGAGCGCGAAGACGAGGTAGAAGTACATCTCGTACACCAGCGTCCATGCCTGCGGAATGAGCATCCGGTAGTGCGTCTCGTCAGGCAGGCCCGGCATCAGCAGGATATTCTTGATAAGCAACGACGGTACCGCGTCCCTGAGAACGAAGTCGAGATATCCGGTGCCAGCCATCCGCGCCGCGACGGCGGTCAGCAACAGCATGGCCAGCCAGAAGAGATAGGTGGGATAGATGCGCTCGACGCGGCGCAGCAGGAAGTCGCCGGATCGGTGCCGCTTGCTCCCGCCCTCCCGCAGGGTGAGGATCATGAGCATGCCACTGATGGCGAAGAAGACGTGGACGCCGATTTCTGCCAGCGGATAGATCTGGAACAGCCATCGTATGCCGCCACCGACGGGTGCGTCCGAGCAGACGTGGTTCGCCACCACGGCGATCGCCGCCGCCGCGCGTACCATCTGGACAGACGCAATTTTTCCCATGATTCTCCGGACATCGGCTCCTGGGGCCACATCACCGCCGGGGGCAATCTTCCTGCCGACGCCGGTGAAAGGCCGCGCACCGGGTTGGCAAAATGGCCTGCGGCGGGAGTCGAGCCTGGCGATCGCAGCACCGGCCCGCCCAGGGAGTGGCCCGGCTTGCGACCGCATCGGGTCGGCGCGCCGCATATCAAAAAAGCCCCGGAAGTCCAAGGACATCCAGGGCTTTTTAGATGGTGGGCGTGGCAAGGATTGAACTTGCGACCCCTGCGATGTCAACACAGTGCTCTACCACTGAGCTACACGCCCTCCGTAGGGTGGCGCCTCTAACCGGTGGGCCCGGACGGCGCAAGCGCGTTTTTACGCTTTTCTTCGGGACGCGCTCAAATGAGCTCGTTGGCGGTGCCGGTTTCGAACAGGCGATCGACCTCCAGCACCAGATCGCGCAGGTGGAACGGCTTCGACAGGACACGCGCCTGCGGCATCGCGTTGCCGGCCTTGAGCGTCACCGCGGCAAAACCGGTGATGAACATCACGCGCATTCCCGGCGCGATCTCCTGCGCCTTCTGCGCCAGTTCGATCCCGTCCATCTCTGGCATGACGATGTCGGTCAGCAACAGATCGAAGCGTTCCGCCTCGAGCAGCGGCAGCGCGGCAGTGCCGCGATCGACCGAAGTGACGTGATATCCCGATCGCTCCAGCGCGCGGGCGAGGTATTCGCGCATCACGGCATCGTCTTCGGCCAGCAGAATCCGTATCATCGCGATCACCAAACTCCCGTTCGACCCTTATATGCGCGAGGCGCGTTGATTTTTCCACCAGCGGAGATGGTGAACGCGCCGGGTACGACGACACGTTGCGATGGTGCGCCAGCTTCCATAGGGTGTCCCGGAATGACGCGCTCTTTCCGCATGATCGGCGACCCTGAGCCGGAAAGCCCGGTGGTGCTGTCGGTGCCGCATGCGGGTCGCGACTATCCGCCGGAATTGCGCATGGCGTTGCGCGCGCCGCTGGCCAGCCTGGCGGCGCTCGAGGACCGGCACGTCGATGCGATCGCGCTGGCGGCGCGCGGGCGCGAGACGCTGCTGCTCCAGACCCGGCCGCGGGCGTGGATCGATCTGAACCGCGCCGAACACGAGCGCGATCCGCTGCTGGACGATGGCGCGTGCCGGGCGAGCGCCGCCTCGGCGAAGGTGCGGGCCGGCATTGGGCTGGTGCCGCGGCGAACCGCGGCGGCGGGCGAGCTGTGGCGATGTCGGCTGAGCGCACAGGAGGTGGAGGCGCGGATCGCGGCCGATCATCGCCCCTATCACGACACGCTGGCGGGAGTACTGGCGGCGGCGCGCGCGCGATTCGGCTGCGCGGTGCTGCTGGACGTGCACTCGATGCCGCCGATCGCGGGCGGGCGGGCGCGGCTGGTGATCGGTGACCGTTTCGGGCGGGCGGCGGCGGGCCGCTTCGTGGCGCGTATCGAGGAGGCGCTGGGACGCGCCGGCCTGCACCACGCGCTGAACACGCCCTATGCCGGCGGGCATATACTGGAGCGGCACGCCGCGCCGCACAACGGCGTGCATGCGATCCAGCTGGAGATCGACCGCGCGCTGTATCTCGACCGAAGGCTCGACCAGCCCGGCGCGGGGGCGGTGGCCGTGGTGCGGTTGCTGCGTGAGGTGATCGATACGCTGACCGAGCAGGCGCTGGCTGACGGCGCGGTGGCACCACCACTCGCATCCCCGCTGGCCGACGCCGCGGAATGAAAAAAACCACCGGGTGCGTGCACCCGGTGGCCTAGGTTCAGGGAGGAGACACGCCGAAGCGTGTCATACGGGCTCGCGAAAGGGGGGACACGAGCGCCGTACCCCCATAACTTAGGAAAACCGTTTTTGGTTGCAAGGGCCCGGCTGTAAAAGGTTGGCCCGATGCGGCGAGGTGAGTGGAGCGGTGCGCGGTGCGACATAGCGAATTTGCGCTATGTATCTGGCGTAGCGCGATACTTCGCAGGTTTGTCCTTGTGCGGGGCAGGCGACGAGCGGATCAGCGCATGCCGCGAGGAAGCATGCGCAGCAGGACCGAATCCCGGAGGATAAGGTGATGGCGCAGCGCTGCGGCGATGTGCAGGACGACCAGCGCCAGCATCAGCCAGCCGAGCAGCTCGTGCGCTTCGTGCCCCGCGCCGGCGGTGGCGCCGGAGACGGGAAGGTAGGGCAGATCGGCAAGGCCGAACCATGTCAGCGGTCGGCGACCCTCCGGCCCCGACACCATCGCCCAGCCCGACAGCGGCATCACCAGCAACAACGCGTAGAGCGCCCAGTGCGTGGCGTGCGCGATGCCGCGTTCCCACGCCGGGGTGAAGGCGGGTAGTGGCGGCGGACGGTGCATGACGCGCCACGTGACGCGGAGCGCCGTGAGGGCGAAGACGGTGATACCGATCGCCTTGTGTCCTGGCATCCACGCCCGAAGCGCCGGGATGGCGTCATGGCCGATCCCGACGATCAGGTTGACGATCACGAGCAGGGCGATCGTCCAGTGGAAGGCGATGGCCACCCCGGAGTAACGCTGCGTCACATGCAGGCGGGTGGCCATCACGATTCCCCGGGCTGGGCCGGGATCAGGCGTTGAGCTGCGGCTGCGGCATCTTGCCGAGCTTCACCTGCCGCGCAAAGATATCCCGCATCAGCGCCAGCGAGAACAGGTGCGCGTACAGCAGCGGCAGCATGCCCGACTGCGAGATCTTGCGCAGCTGGTCGCCGCGCAGCTCCGACAGCTTCTTCTCGTCGATCATCTGGAAGCCACGGTACACGAACGGCTGCTCGACGCCGTCCTGCTGGATGGTAACCTCGCCCTCCATCAGCAGGTCCAGCTCCTTGACCTCCTTCATGAACTGGCTGGTGCGCGCGGCCGCCTGTTCGAAGTTCTCGTTGAACTTGAGGATGTTCTGCGTCAGCTCCGACGGCTGGCCATCGGTGAACAGCGCATCGCCCTCATCGAAGGCGCCGATCGTCGGCGACGACGGGTCGAAGCACAGCGACAGCTCGTCGGCATCGGGGCGCAGCCGCGCCAGCATGTACGGGTAGCGGCGCACATAGGCGGGCACGTACACGTTCTCGTCGATCAGCCGGCCTTCGTCCGACATGAACACGTTCACGCCCTCGTTCAGGCCCATCAGCGCGATGGGGATCGCATCCTCGCCGGAGGAGAAGACGATCGGCATGTGCCGCTGGATCAGCGGGAATTCCTCGACCGTGACGGGGATCGCGTGCTGCCCGACCAGGAACGGCGCGGTGTCGGACGACTTGACCTTGTAGTTCGCGTGAACCTCGCTCGAAAGCGGTTCGAGGCCATTGTAGAAAAGCGGAAGTTGCGGCGCGCTGGCCATGGGTATCTCCAGAACGGACGGTGTCGTGTTCGATGGCGCGCGGGGGCGTCGCGTCCTGCCGCCCCCCCGGACAGCCGCAGGTGCTATTGCGTGGGGGCGTCCGGCGCAAGCGTGACGAGCTTGCCGGGGTTGAACAGCTCGTCGGGATCAAACGCGCGCTTGATCGCGCGCAGCGCCCAGACACGCGCGGGCGGGCCGAGCCGTTCGAGTTCGTGGCGCTTCATCTGGCCGATGCCGTGCTCGGCGGAGATCGATCCGCCGGCCGCGACGACGAGGTCGTGCACGAAGGCGGAGACGGTCGGCACCTGTTCGGCATACCACAATGCCGGATCGGTGCCGGGCGCGGCGCGGACGTGGAAATGGACGTTCCCGTCGCCGAGATGCCCGAACCCAGAGGCGCGGGTGCCGGGGAAGCGCGCGTCGCAGGCGGCGGCCGCCTCGACCATGAAGCGCGGCATCGCCTCGACGGGGACCGAGATGTCGTGCTGCGCGGCGGGACCTGTGGCGCGCTCGGCATCGGAGATTGATTCGCGGATGCGCCAGAACGCCGCGGCTTGCGCCTCGCTGGCGGCGAGCGTGGCATCGGCGGCGACCTCATCGGCGAGCGCGGTGGCAAGGACGCGCTCGACCAGCGTGGCAGAATCCGCGCCGGGTACCTCGTCCGTCACCTCGAGCAGGACATGCCACGGGTGGTCGCCGGCAAGCGGTGCGCGGGTGCCTGGAATGTGCGCCAGCACCGCCGCGAGCGACTCGGCGGGGAGCAGCTCGAAGCTCTCCAATGCGGGTGTGGCGTGCTGGAAACGGCGCAACAGCGTCAACGCGGCATCCGGCGAGCCGAGTCCGACCCAGGCGACGCAGCGCGCCGCGACGGCGGGCACGAGCCGCAGCGTCGCGGCGGTGACGATGCCCAGCGTGCCCTCCGCGCCGATCAGCAGCTGGTCGAGGTCGTAGCCACGATTGTCCTTCTTCAGCGCAGAGAGACCGTCGTACAGCGATCCATCGGGGAGCACCGCCTCCACGCCGGCGACGAGCGCGCGCATCGTGCCGAAGCGCAGCACCTGCGTGCCGCCCGCGTTGGTGGACACGAGCCCGCCGACCGTCGCCACGCCTTTCGCGCCGAGCGACAGCGGGAAGCGGCGGCCGTGCGCCAGCGCGGCGGTATGGAGGTCGGCGAGGATCACGCCGGCCTCGGCGACCGCCAGCCCGGCGGCGGGATCGAGATGGCGGAGGCGGTTCAGGCGGCGCAGCGACAGGATCGCGGCACGGCCGTCGGCGGGCGGGGTCGCGCCGCCGACCATCGAGCTGTTGCCGCCCTGCGGCACCAGCGGCACGCGCTCGGCGCGCGCCGCGGCGACGATCGCCTGTACCTCCGCGACGGTCGCGGGCGCGAGCAGCAGCGTCGCGGCGCCGTGGAAGCGGCGGCGCCAGTCGGTGAGCGCCGGCGCGATCACGTCCGGATCGGTGACGAGCGCCTTGGCCGGGAGCGCGGCGGCGAGCCGGGCGGCGAGGCGCGCGACGGCGGGATGGTGATCGGGAGCGGTCATGGCGATTTCTCTTGGCTGGACCGCGATGTGCGTCCAATTCATGGCGTGTTCAACCGTTGATGGGCAGTGCTCAGCCCCTGACATGACCTTGCGCGCTTTGCCTGTCCTGCTGCTTGCATTGGCGGCGCCACTCGTGTTGTCGGCAAGCCCGCCGCAGCTGGACGGCGTCGAATATGCGCAGCTGACGATCCACGAACGGCTCATCATCCGCGTGCCCCGTGTCTCGCCCGCACCGGTGCGCGGCCGGGCGCCCGCAAAGCCGACCGTGCGCTGGGACGAGAAAAAAGGGCCGGAATGCGTGGCGATGGCGGCGCTGACCGGCGCGTCCGTAGAGCGCGAGGGGGAGGTCGACCTGGTCGTCGGCGGGACGCGGCGGTTGCGCGCGAAGCTGGACGACGATTGCCCGACGCTGGATTTCTACCGCGGCTTCTACCTGAAGCCGACCGCCGACGGGCAGCTGTGCGCGCGGCGCGACGGCATCCGCTCGCGATCGGGCGCCTATTGCGCGGTGACGCGGTTCCGCACGCTGGTGCCGCGCAAGGTCGGGAAATAGCCCCGAAAGGGCGCGCCAGGGCGCAAATTCCTTGACTTTGCGCAACGGATCGGGAAGCGCGGGGGGTGATGGGAACCGCCACGCCGCGCCGCCCGACAGCCCGGACATCCGCATGAGCTTCGCCGACCTCGGCCTTTCTGACGAACTACTCCGCGCCGTCGGGGACACCGGCTATACCGAGCCGACCCCGATCCAGGCGAGCGCGATCCCGCCGGTGCTGATGATGCGCGACATCATCGGCGTCGCACAGACGGGCACGGGCAAGACCGCCAGTTTCGTGCTGCCGATGATCGACATCCTGGCGCAGGGCCGCAGCCGCGCGCGCATGCCGCGCAGCCTGATTCTGGAGCCGACCCGCGAACTGGCCGCGCAGGTGGCCGAGAACTTCGAGATCTACGGCAAGTACCACAAGCTATCGATGGCGCTGCTGATCGGCGGCGTGCAGATGGGCGATCAGGTGAAGGCGCTGGAAAAGGGCGTCGACGTGCTGATCGCGACGCCGGGCCGGCTGATGGACCTGTTCGGGCGCGGCAAGATCCTGCTGACCGGTTGCTCGATGCTGGTGATCGACGAGGCGGACCGGATGCTCGACATGGGATTCATCCCCGACATCGAGGAAATCTGCACCAAGTTGCCCGCGCAACGCCAGACGCTGCTGTTCTCCGCGACGATGCCCGCGCCGATCAAGAAGCTCGCCGACCGCTTCCTGACCAATCCCAAGACGATCGAGGTCGCGCGCCCCGCCACCACCAACACCAACATCACGCAGTGGGTGGTGCCGGTGAAGGGGGCGTCGTTCGAGAAGCGCAAGATGCTGCGCACGCTGCTGGCGCGCGAGGACGTGCGCAACGCGATCGTCTTCTGCAACCGCAAGACCACCGTGCGCGAGCTGAACAAGAGCCTGAAGGAACACGGCATCTCCAGTGGCGAGATCCATGGCGACATGGACCAGCCGGCGCGGGTGGCGGAACTGGAGAAGTTCAAGCGCGGCGAGGTCGACATCCTGGTCGCCAGCGACGTCGCGGCGCGCGGGCTGGACGTGAAGGGCGTGAGCCACGTCTTCAACTATGACGCACCATGGCATCCCGACGATTACGTCCACCGCATCGGGCGTACCGGACGCGGCGGGGCGACCGGCATCGCCTATACGTTCGTCGGACCTGACGACGTCGAGAACATCGAGAATATCGAGAAACTGACCGGGCAGAAAATCCCGCGGATCGACGCGCTGCCCGAGCCGGTGGCGGACGAGGTGGCGCCGCCGCCGCGCGAGCGGGCGCGGCGTGGCGAAGCGCGCGGCGAGAAGCGGCGCGAGCGCGGCGCGGAAGCGCCGGTTCGCGACGAGGCGCCGGCATCGCCGCCGCGCCGTGCGCGTGCCGAGCGTGTGGCGGACGAACAGCCGCGGCGTGAGCGTGCGGAGCGTGTGGCGGACGAACAGCCGCGGCGTGAGCGTGCGGAGCGTGTGGCGGACGAACAGCCGCGGCGTGAGCGGGCGGAGCGTGTGGCGGACGAGCAGCCGCGTCGCGAGCGGGCGGAGCGGGTGGCGGACGAGCAGCCGCGTCGCGAGCGGGCGGAGCGGGTGGCCGAGGAACAGCCGCGGCGTGAGCGGGTCGAGCGGGGGGGTGAGGAGCAGCCACGGCGTGAGCGGACCCGTCGGCCGCGTGAGGACGCGCCGGTGCGGGACGCGATGCGCGCGGATGCTCCGGCGCCCGTGGCCATGGTTGACGACGGTAGCTGGAACGGGCCGATCCCGGACTTCCTGAAGGTGCGGCTGACCGCGTGAGACGGTGACGCCGGGGCGCGGCTGTGCCTCGGTTGCGCTTCGACCGGCGACGGCTCCGTCGCAGAGCACCCGTATGCGGGTATGGCGGATGGATCCTGTAGCAGACCTCCAAGCTGCGGAGATGCGTGACTCCTCGCCAGCGTCGCTGCGAAACAGCACTGCCGCCTCTTCGGTCGCGTTCTTGATGCGGGCGCATCTACGCGTCCCCGTCCGATGTCGTCTCAAGCTCGCGCCGATGCGTCCGGCCGGCCCTGGCGACGCAGGGAACGGCTATGCCAGCGGCGGCGACCACAAGCATGTGGGTGGGCCAGAGCGTTTTCCGGCCAGGTTGAACCACCGTCATCGCCCTGCGGGCGACCGCATGCGCGGCGGGGCGCTTTCGATCCGGAGCAGCGTTGCTCGTCGGTCACGATGCTGCGGCATCGCGCCTTCCTCGCGCCTCGCCCCGGCCCGAAATCGCCGCCGTGCCGATGATCCAGCCTGATCGGAAAACGCTCTGGCGATCCGATGATCGCCATGTAGTCGCCGGTTAAGTGCTGGCGTCGCTCCATCGATGACGCCTCACGATGGCCCCGACCGCGTGCGCTCGCTCGAGCACCTTCGTACGCTGGATGAGTATGTAAATTGGGGCGGCTGGGCAGGGTCGCGGAATGCAGCGGCGCCACGCCGATCGACTGCGTAGCCAGCTCGAGTGTCGCTCTGCCCGGTTTCTTCCAGGACAATAGGGTCAGGAACTCCGCCCATGTCGGAAACTGCTGCGCCGGAACGATGGCCCTACGTCCCGTGCAACGTCCGGCGGGGGTCGACCGTCCGTTGCCCTAGGTGTCCGATGAACTTCGTGCCGGCGTCAGCCAGTTTGTCGAAATAAGCAAAGGAGGGCTGAGCCGAGGCGCGTTCCGGGGGCGTGCCGGGCGCCTCTCAGGTATCGCTGCGCGTGGCTGTTCACTGGCTCGCGGCCGGACCCCTTGCAACCCGGTGCGAGGATCGACGCAAAGGCTTTCGTTTGCGGGATTTGCGCCATGATCATGCGCGAGAAGAATTTCCGACGCTTGCGCTGGATCGATTTATCGGTGCGGTGGGATGAGGCAATTTCCCCGGACAAGGGGAGAGTTTCATGAACATCGATCATCAGAATATCGGGGCCGGATCGCTGATCACCTACGTGGCCGCGATCGCTGTCGCCGTCAGTGCCACAGCCGCTGGCGTGGGCTTCATGGTGCGCGTCGGCTGGGAAGCGGCGGGCTCCGTGTTCGGCTGACATGCCGTCCGTCGGGCGGTGGCGATCGTGTTGGCCGGGGGTTGGTGCGGCAGTGCAGTGCCGCACTGGCGATTGACCGTTCTTTGCCGCTACGCTATCGCTCCGGACTGCAAAACAGGGTTGCGCGACAATCCTGTGGCTCGGCACGAAAACCCAGGTTTTCTGCGGGTTTGCGGGTATAGTACAATGGTAGTACAGCAGCCTTCCAAGCTGAATACACGGGTTCGATTCCCGTTACCCGCTCCATTTTCTCACGACATCGACGCGGAATGGTCTGCGATGGCCCGGCCGGGCAGGTGCGGCATTCTTCTATAGTGGTCACTCGCCGCGATCAGGTGTGGCCGGTGGCAGGGAGAATGGATCGGTGAACAAGGAGCGGAGAGACGATCTGCTGGCGCTTCTGCAGATCGAGGCGCAGCATCGCCAGCGGATCGACAGCATCTGGACGCAATTCAAGGATGCCATGCTGGTCTTCCATGGCATGATCTTCGCCGTCCTCGGCGTCTTGCTCACCGGTCCCGAACTCAGTCCCGCGCAGCGCAAATACGTGGGGGTGACGACGATCCTGGTCGAGCTGCTCGTGTTGGCGATCGCCCGTTTCGATGTCGAGAAATCGGCGGCGGAGGTGGCGGCAGACTATGCCATCGATTATCGCGCCGTGACCGGGACCGCTCCACCGCGCCCGCTATACAGTCGCGCCCTGAAGATGCGCCGGACACCGCGACGCACCCATGGCGACGGGCTGCTTCCGATGGCGGAGGACCCCCCGGAACACACTTGACAGCGCGACGCTGTTTGCGTACAAAAGGTGAACATCGAGATGGTGTGAATCGGGCCGGGCGGCTCGGGGCGGGTGCCCCGGTCGCGCTGGCCCGATTGCGTTTGGGGCGCGGCGGGCGGGGGCGGCGGGATGCACGGAAGCGATGGGGTGACGGAAACCGACGCGCAGGCGTCGGGTGTGGTGTCGCAGCGGGCGGCGAAGCCTTCGGCGCGGTGGACGCGGGAGCATCGCAACATGTTCTTCGACCAGCTGGCGATTTCCGGCGACGTGGCGCTGGCGGCGGCGACGGCGGGCAAGACGGCGCGAGCCGCGCACGCGCTGCGGCGGCGTAGCGCACGTTTCGCGGCGGCGTGGCGGGCGGCGCTGGACGACGGGTACGAGCGGCTGGAGACGGCGCTGGTCCGGCAGGTGCTGGGGGAGGCGGACACGAAGCTGGACGTCGCCGCCGCGATCCTGCTGCTGGAGCGGCGTCGCAGCGCCGGCGACGGCGAGGCGACGCCGAAGCGGACCGCGGCGGAAAAAGCGAACGCGCGCGCGCGGGCCGAGCGCGAATTGCTGCGGCGGTTGCAGGCGCTTTCCAAGCGGCCGCCCGCCAAGGACCTCGGATGAGCGCGGTGGCCAAACGCGCGCTGCGGTCTCTGGCGCAGCTGGAGCTGGCGGACCGCGAACGGCTGGTGGCGCGGCTGAGCCCCGCCGCGATGGGCGAGATCGAGCAGGCGTGGGAGCTGTGGGCGCATGCCGGGCAATTGCCGCCGCCGGGCGACTGGCGCGTGTGGCTGTTGCAGGCCGGGCGCGGCTTCGGGAAGACGCGGGCGGGCGCGGAATGGGTGCGCGCGATGGCGGAGGCGGTACCGGAAGCGCGGATCGCGCTGGTCGGTGCGACGATCGAGGATGCGCGCCGCGTGATGGTGGAGGGCCCGAGCGGCGTGTTGGCAGTTTCGCGCGCCGCCGATGCCGCGGTGTGGCGGCCGACCAGTGGCGAGGTGCGGTTCGGCAACGGTGCGCGCGCGATCGTCTATTCGGCGGCGGCGCCGGAGAAATTGCGCGGGCCCGAACATCATTTCGCCTGGGCCGACGAACTCGCGAAGTGGCGGTTGCCGGCGGCGTGGGACAATCTGGCGATGGGGCTGCGGCTGGGCGAGCGCCCGCGCGTGCTGGTGACGACGACGCCGCGTACGACGCCGCTGATGCGGCAGGTGCGCGCGACGCCGGGCACGGTGGTGACGCGCGGCACGACGCGCGACAATGCGTACCTGCCGGACGCGTTCGTGGCGGCGATGGAGGCCAGCTACGGCGGGACACGGCTGGGGCGGCAGGAGCTGGACGGCGAGCTGATCGAGGACGTGGCGGGCGCGCTGTGGCCGCGTGCGCTGATCGAGCGGCAGCGCACCGCGCAGGTGCCGGAACTGCTGCGCGTGGTGGTGGGCGTCGACCCGCCGGCCGGCATCGGCGGCGATGCGTGCGGGATCGTCGCGGCCGGGGTGGGGCGCGACGGGCATGGTTATGTCATCGAGGATGCGAGCGTGACCGGGGCGAGCCCGGAACGCTGGGCGCATGCCGTCGCGGCCTGCGCGGCGCGTGTCTCGGCGGAGCGCGTGGTAGCGGAAGCGAACCAGGGCGGCGCAATGGTGGAGCAGGTGCTGCGCGCGGCGCAGGCGACGCTGCCGATCCGGCTGGTTCACGCGACGCGCGGAAAGGCGGCGCGCGCGGAGCCGGTGGCCGCGCTCTACGAGCGGGGACGGGTGTGGCACGCGCGGGCGTTCCCGGCGCTGGAGGACGAGCTGGCCGGGTTGGTCGCCGGGGGTGGCTATGAGGGCCCCGGGCGCTCCCCGGATCGCGCGGATGCGTGCGTCTGGGCGCTGACCGCGCTGATGCTCGACCGGCAGGGCGAGGTGCGGGTGCGATCGATGTGAGGTTGCGGGCCGCGGGGTAGCGGCGCCGCCGGCGGGCGCGGTTCGGCGCTGGATCACGGCGCTGGATCGCTGCGCTGCGCTCGCCACGACGGACGAGCGGGTTTTCGGCGCCCGGTGGGGCGCACCACATTTTCGGAGAACGAACATGGCATGGTTCGGATGGAAATCCGGGCGCGCGGTCGCGCGTCCGGCGCTGGGGCGTGGCGCGGGGGTGGCGCGCGCGGTGGGCGGATGGCCGCAGGGTTATGAGGCGCAGGTCCGCGCCGGCTATTGCGGCAACGCGATCGCACAGCGCGCGGTGCGGCTGGTGGCGGAGGGCGTCGAGGGCGCGCCGCTGGACGTCGGGGACGAGCGGCTGCGCGCGTTGGTGGCGGGACGCGGGTTGCTGGAGGCGACGACGGCGCAGGTGCTGCTGCACGGGAACGCCTTCGTGCAGGTGCTGCGCGACGGCGAGGGGACGGTGGCGGAACTGTTCGCGCTGCGGCCCGAGCGGGTGTCGGTCGAGCTGGGTGCGGACGGCTGGCCGGGGGCGTATCTGTACCGCGTCGGGGTCCGCACGACGCGGCTCGATCCGGGAAGCGTGATCCATGTGCGGCGCTTCAACCCGGTCGACGACCATTATGGGCTGGGGTGCCTGGGTGCTGCATCGGCGGCGATCGCGATCCACAATGCGGCGAGCGCGTGGAGCAAGGCGCTGCTCGACAACGCCGCGCGGCCGTCCGGCGCGCTGGTCTATGACGCGGGCGACGGATCGGTGCTGAGCCCCGAACAGTTCCGGCGGCTGCGCGAGGAAATGGAGCAGGGGTTCGCGGGGGCCGGCAATGCCGGGCGCCCGATGCTGCTGGAAGGCGGCCTCAAGTGGCAGGCGATGAGCCTGACCCCGGCCGACATGGACTTCGCCGGCACCAAGGCGGCGGCGGCACGCGAGATCGCGCTGGGCTTCGGGGTGCCGCCGATGCTGCTGGGGCTGCCGGGCGACAGCACGTACGCCAATTACAAGGAGGCGAACAAGGCGCTGTGGCGGCTGACGGTGCTGCCGCTGGCGGGGACGATCCTGTCGGCGCTGCGCGACGGGCTGGCGGAGGCGTTCCCGGATGCGCGGTTGCAGGTCGATCTCGACCGGGTGCCGGCGCTGAGCGAGGACCGCGAGCGGCTGTGGCGGATGGTGGGAGGGGCCGACTTCATCTCGCCGGAGGAAAAGCGGCAGATGGTCGACTGGCAGTGAGCGGCGCCGGGAACGCGGCTGGCGGAAGCGTGCTGGCGCAATTGCTGGCGCAGGGACGCGGCGAGGGCGCCGACATCGCGACGCTGCGCGCGATCGCCGAGGAGGCGGGCGAGTTGGGCGCGCTGCGCGCGCTGCGGCGGCTGGGATTGGCGGACGAAGGCGCGGCCGGCGACGTGGCGGAACTGCGCGAGCTGGTGCGGGCGTGGCGCGACGCCAAACGCTCGGCCTGGCGCGCGCTGGCGGCGTGGGTGGTGCGCGTCGTGCTGGCGCTGCTGCTCGCCGGGATCGCGATGCGGCTGGGGTTCGACGAAGTGCTGAAGCACGGAGCGGCCAAGTGAGGATCGTCGGCTATGCGGCGGTGTTCGACCGCGTCGACCGCGCCGGCGACGTGATGCGGCGCGGTGCCTTCGCAGACGCCGCGATCGTGCCGCTGCTGATGCAGCATCGCGGCGCACCGGTCGGCGTGGTGCTGTCGCTGGCGGAGGATGCGCGCGGCCTGCGGGTCGAGGCGCGCATCGACGATGCGGCGGTCGCGCGGCTGGTGCGGGCGCGGGCGCTGCCGGGATTGTCGGTCGGGTACCGCGCGCACGTCGTCGAGCAGGGCGCGTGGCGCACGATCCGGCGTGCCGAACTGGTCGAGATCAGCCTGGTGACGGTGCCGATGCAGCCGGCGGCGCGCATCGAGCGGATCGTCGGCCTTTGAGTTTTCACACGGGTTCGCGGGGAACCCCATTCCACGGAGAAGAGCATGAACGATACGGTGGTGGCGCGCCCGGTGCTGGATGGCGCGCGCGTGCAGGGTGGCGGGGCGTTCGACGGCTTCGTGCGGTCGGGAACGACGATCGAGCTGAAGGCCTTCACCGGTACGACCGGCGACCAGGGCGGCTTTGCGATCCCGCGCGAGATCGATGCGCAGATCGATGCGGTGTTGAAGAACGCCAGCCCGATCCGCGGCATCGCGAACGTCGTGCAGGTCGGATCGGCGGGATATCGCAAGCTGGTGACGACCGGCGGCACGCCGTCGGGCTGGGCGGCGGAGACCGATGCGCGGCCGATGTCGGGAACGCCGACGTTCGTCGAGATCGCGCCGCCGATGGGCGAGCTGTATGCCAACCCGTCCGCGAGCCAGGCGATGCTCGACGACGCGTTGTTCGACGTCGAGGCGTGGCTGGCCGGCGAGATCGCGGCGGAATTCGCCAAGGCCGAAGGGCAGGCGTTCGTGAACGGCAACGGCGTCAATCGCCCGCGCGGCTTCATGCAGTCGCCGACCGCGGCGACGAACGACGCGACGCGCGCGTTCGGGACGTTGCAGCACCTGCCGACCGGGACGGCGGGCGACTTCGGCGCGAACGGCGCGGAGCGGCTGATCGACCTGGTGCAGGCGTTGCGTGCGCCCTACCGCCAGGGCGCGACCTTCGTGATGAACGCGGCGACGGCGGCACGCATCCGCAAGTTCAAGACCAGCGACGGGCAATTCCTGTGGCAGCCGAGCCTCGTCTCCGGACAGCCCGCGACGCTGCTCGGTTATCCGGTGGTCGAAGCCGAGGACATGCCGGACGTGGCCGCGGGCAGCAACGCCGTGGCCTTCGGCAACTTCCGCATGGGCTATCTGATCGCGGAGCGCACCGAGACCAGCGTGCTGCGCGATCCGTATAGCAACAAGCCGTTCGTGACCTTCTACGCGACCAAGCGCGTCGGCGGGTGCGTTTCGAACAGCGAGGCGATCAAGCTGCTGAAGTTCGCCGCCGGCTGAGCCCGCGATCGCACGAGCGATCGCAGGACCGGCGAGGCCGGGCAGCGGAGGGCGGCAGCGCCGTCCTCCGTCTGACGGCGTTGCCGGTGGCGGAGCGCGACGGTCGCAGCTTCGCCGTGCGCGGCCCTGGGTCGCGTCGCTTCGCTCGCGATGACGGGTCGCGACAGCGCGGGCGCAGAGGAACCCCGGCCTTCTCCGGGATGACGGAAGGACAGGAACGACATGACATTCGTGACGGGGGAGCCCGGCGCGGTGACGCTGGGTGCTGCGGATCGGGCACTGGCGTTGGCGGCGGTGCGCGCGGAACTGCGTGCGGCGACGGTGGACGACGACGCGCTGGCGATCGCGTTCGTCGAAGCGGCGCTGGGGCTGGCGGAGCAGTTTACCGGGCGCGTGCTGATCGTGCGCGAGGTGGTGGTGGACATGGCGGCGTCGCCGGGCTGGCGCGCATTGCCGGTGGTCCCGGTGCGCGCCATCGCGGGGGACGGGATCGCGGTCGATATCGATGCGGACGGCGTCGGCTGGGTGAAGGGCGTCGGCGTGATGCGGGTGACGTTCACCGCCGGGCTGGCGAGCGGCTGGGCTGCCTTGCCCGCCCCGTTGCGACAGGGCGTGGCGATGCTGGCGGCGCATCTGTTCACCGATCGCGCCGGCAGCGCGCCGGTGCCGGCAGCGGTGAGCGCATTGTGGCGGCCGTTCCGCACCGTGCGGCTCGCGCGACCGGTGCACGCATGAGGCGCGCGGTGGAGCGCGGGCTGGCGCGGGCGCGCGCGCGACTGGCGGCGCGGCTGCGTGACCTGCTGCCGGATGCCGACGTCGAGGAGCGCGACGATGCGGTGGAGGTCAGCGCGCGCGGGCTGGCGCGGCGGTGGGTCGACGATCCGCGGCTGACGTGGTGGCGGCAGTGACCAGCGCCGGGAGCGGGGCGGTGCGGGCGGCGGTGCTGGCGCGGCTGCGTACGCAGGTGGCGGTGACGCGCGTGTTCGAGGGAGCGGCGGCGAAGGGGACCGTGCCGTTCCTGACGTTGCGCGACTGGGGCGCAAGCGACTGGGGGACGAAGGACCGCGCCGGGGGCGAATTGCGCATCGGCGTGGCGGTGCGCGACGCAGGCGAGAGTGGCGCGCGCGCGGTGGCGCTGGCCGCCGCGGCGGAAACGGCGCTGCTGTCGCTTCCGTCGGTCGCGGGATGGCGGGTGGTGACGGCGGTGCCGGTGCGCAGCGTGCTCGTAAACGAGGGTGTGGGACGCTGGTCGGCGCTGGTCGACGTGCGGATACGGATCATGGCGGAGGATTGAGATGGCGGCGGAAAAGGGCAGTGCGTTCCTGCTGAAGGTCGGCGATGGCGCCAGCCCGGTGGCGTATCGGACGGTGGCGGGGCTGCGCACGACGCAGCTGAGCGTCAACGGCGAGGCGGTGGGGGTGACCAGCAAGGATTCGGGCGGGTGGCGCGAATTGCTGTCGGGCGCAGGCGTAAGGTCGGTGAGCGTCGCTGCGGCGGGGGTGTTCACGGGATCGGCGGCGGAGGCGCGCGTGAAGGCGAGTGCGCTGGCGGGCACGCTCGACGATTACCGGCTGACCTTCGAGAGCGGGGAGATGATGACCGGGCGGTTCCTGGTCACGCGGCTGGACTATGCCGGGGATTACAACGGCGAGCGCAGCTACACGGTCGCGCTGGAGAGTTCCGGCCAGGTGGTGAGCGCATGAACCCGGCAGCCAATCCCGCGCGCGGCGAGGCGGCATTGCGGATCGCGGGTGAAATGCTCGTGCTGCGCCCGACGTTCGCGGCACTCGTGGCGGCGGAGCAGGAATTGGGGCCGCTGTTCGGGGTGGTCGAGCGCGCGGCGGACGGGCGGCTGGGGCTGGCCGAGCTGGTGGGGCTGTTCTGGCATTGCCGGCACGGCGCGCCGGACGCGCTGACGCGCGAGCGGCTGGGCGAGGCGGTGGTCGAGGCCGGGCTGGGTGCGGCGACGCCCGCGCTGAAGGTGCTGCTGCGGCAGATCCTGGCGGGGCGATGACGACGTTCGCCGAGGAGGCGCGGCGGCTGGCCGGGCTGGCGGGCGTGATGTTCGGGTGGCGACCGGACGATTTCTGGCGCGCGACGCCCGACGAACTGGCGGCGCTGGTGCGTGCGTGCGTGCCCGAGGGTGCGGCGCCGCCAGACGCACAGGCGATCATGGCATTGCAGGAGGCCTTTCCGGATGGATGAGGAAATTGATCGACTGGTGATCGGCGTGCGCGCCGACACCAGCGGGTTCGCGCGCGACGTGGCGGCGATGCGTAACGTCCTTGAAGGACCGTTCGCCAGCGGCGCGGATCGTGCCGGCCGCGCGGTGGAGACCGCGCTGGCGCGGGCGGTGCGGACGGGCAAACTGGGGTTCGACGACCTGCGTGCGGTCGCGCTCGGCGTGATGGCGGACATCGCGGCGGCGGCGCTGAAGGCCGGGATCGGCAGCGTACTGGGAGGCGGCGGGTCAGCGGGCGGCCTGGGCGGCGTGCTGACCGGGCTGCTGGGGTTGCCGGGCCGCGCGACCGGCGGGCCGGTGAGCCCCGGACGCGCCTATCTGGTCGGCGAGCGCGGGCCGGAAGTGTTCGTGCCGACCAGCAGCGGGCAGGTGGCGGTGGCGGGCAGCGGGGGCGCACGCGACGTGCGGGTGGCGATCACGATCAACGCCGGCGGCGGCGCGGCGCCCGAGGCGATGGCGCGGTCGAGCCGACAGGTGGCGCGCGCGGTGCGTGCCGCGCTGACCGAAGCCGGGTGAGGGGATGCAGCGATGGGCCATTGGTTGACGGCGGCGCGCGCCGGGCAGGCGGCGGGCGTACTGACGCGTTTCGATCCCGCTTATTGGACGGTCAATTTCCCGCGGCCGATGATGGCGGCGGTGACGACGAGCGCGGCGGATGCGCTGCGTGTCGATGCAGTGTTCTACCACCGCGACGATCTCGCCGGGCTGATCTGGGAAAGCGAGGACCGGCACGATCATCCGCTGCTGCGTTACAAGACGGCGCGCGATTATCGCGCATGCCGGCTGTCGTTCCGCTGGCGGTCGGCCGGGGTGCTGGCGCTGGATGCGGTGAACGGCCCGGTGCTGACGATCGAGGGGCGGGATGCCGCCGGGCGCGCGCGATCGTGGTATGTGCGGCTGTGGAATTATGCGACCGGGACGCCCGAGGATGCGCGGGTCGCGATCGACTTCGGGAAGGTCGACGGCGGGTTCCTGCTGCCGGGCGAGCGCGATCCGGTGTGGGCGGGCGACGTCGACCGGATGTTCGTGTCGCTGGTGGCGCCAGGGTATGAGAAGGCGGGCGGTGCGCTGCCGAACCCCGTCGAAGCGTGGGTGGAGCTGAGCGGGATCGGGTGCGACGGTGCCGGTGCCGTAATCGCGGTGGGCGACGCGGTGCTGCCCGAGCACGACCTGCGGATCGCCAGCGGCTATGACGACAGTTACCACCTGACGCCCGCACGGCTGCTGCGCAACGCGCTGCACCTCGGGTATCGCGGTGCGATCGTCCATTATGTCGGCATGAGCCACTATTTTCGCCTGCGCGGCGGCGTGGTGGAGGGGGCGCTGAACGTCGCGTGCGCGGCGTGGCATCGCGACCTGGCGCAACGCGCGAAGGCGCTGGGCTATGTGCTGATCTGGTCGCTGTCGTACGAATTGTTCGATGCGCATTGCCCGGCGGGGTGGAAGCAGCGCGCGGCGGACGGTTCCCCGGCGCTGACGGGCTGGGTACCCCCGTCGACGCTGCTGTCGCCGGCCAGCACGGCGGCAATGGCGTATCTGCAGGGTGTCGCGCGGGCGTTCGTGGCGATCGGGGCCGCGGCCGGGCTGGTACCGCATTTCCAGATCGGCGAGCCGTGGTGGTGGGTGACGCCGGACGGCGCACGGCCGTGCATCTACGACGACAGCGCCAAGGCGGCATTCGCGCCGGTGGCGGTGCCGAGCGTGCGCGGCACGCTGGATGCGGCGCAGCGCGCGACGCTGGACCGCGCCGGGGCGGCGCTGGCGGCATCGACCGCGGCGCTGGCGGCGGTGGTGAAAGCGGCCGCACCGGGGTGCACGACCTACCTGCTGGCGTATCTACCGACGGTGCTGGACGCGCAGGCACCGGAGGCGAAGCGGATGAACATGCCGACCGGCTGGGCGGCGCCGGCGTTCGATGTGCTCCAGCTCGAGGATTACGACTGGGTGACCGACGGCGATACGCCGTCGAGTGCGCGCGGGGCGGCGGCCGCAGCGGCGCGGCTGGGGTATCCCGCGCGGCAGCAGGAGTATCTCTCGGGCTTCGTGCTGCGGCCCGAACAGCGCGGGCAATGGCGCGCGATCGTCGCGGCGGCGGCGGCGGCGCAGGCGCGCGGAGTCCGGCGGGTGTATCTCTGGGCGCTGCCGCAGGTGCTGCGCGACGGCCTGGTCTATTGGCAGGAGGAGGGTGCGGTGGAAGCGTTCGACGACGTGATGTTCCCGCTGGCGCTGGGGCGCGAGGCGGAGGTGACGCCGACCTTCTCGACGGGGGTGACGACCAGCGCCGGTGGCCGCGAGACGCGCAGCATCGGCTGGGCGGCGGCGCGCACCCGCTACGACGTCGGCCCCGGCGTGCGCAGCGAAGCCGACGTCGCGACGTTGCTGGCGTTCTTCCGCGCGCGCATGGGGCCGGCGCGCGCGTTCCGGCTGCGCGATCCGTTCGACTGGCGTGCGACGAACGAGGCGATCGGGATCGGTGACGGCGCGACCCGGACGTTCCCGCTGGTGCGGCGCTATGGCGCGGCGACGCGGCGGATCACGCGGCCGGTGGCGGGCAGCGTGCGCGTGACGGTGGCGGGTGCGGCGACGCAGGCGTTCGCACTGGGCGACGGCGGGGTGGTGACGCTGGATGCCGCACCGCCGGCGGGCGTGGCGGTGGCCGCGTCGTTCGACTTCGACGTGCCGGTCCGCTTTGCGGACGACCAGCTGAGCGTGGCGCGTGCGACGCATCTGGCCGGCAACGCGCCCTCGGTTCCGCTGATCGAGGTGCGCGAGGCATGAGCGACCGGGTGGTGACGCAGGCGCTGTGCTGGCGGGTGGAGCGTGGCGACGGGGTGATGGTGGCGCTGACCGATCATGACCGCGACCTGGTGGTGGATGGAATCCTGCACCGCGCCGCGCCGGGGATGACGCCGTCGGCGGTGGTGCGGGGAGAGGGGCTGGAGGCCGACACGATGGAGGTGACCGGCGCACTGGGCGCGGCGGCGTTCCGGCGCGACGATCTGGTCGCGGGAAGGTGGGACGGCGCGCGGGTGGTGATGAACGCGGTGGACTGGGGCGATCCGGCGCGGGCCGCGGTGCCGCTGGGCGAAGGGCGGATCGGCGAGGTGGAGCTGACCGCCGAAGGCTTCACCGCCGAGATGCGCGGCGCGCAGGCGCGACTGGAGCGGCCGGTGACCGAGGCGACCTCGCCGGCGTGTCGCGCGATGCTTGGCGACGCGCGCTGCCGGGTGGCGATGGCACCGCGGCGCCGGTTCGCGCGGGTGTTGGCGTGCGTGGACGAGCGGGTGACGATCGCTGCGGGCGGCGACCCGCCGGGCCCGGTCGACGACGCATATGGCGAGGGCGTGCTGCGGTGGTTCGGTGGCGGGAACACCGGGTTGACGAGCGCGATCGAGCGGTCGGTGGGGGCGGTGCTGACGCTACGCGCGCCGCCGGTGTTCGCCGTCGCTGCGGGAACGTTGGTCGAGGTGAGCGAGGGATGCGACCGGCGGCTGGCGACGTGCGCGACGCGATTCGGCAACGTCGCGAACTTTCGTGGCGAGCCGTTCCTGCCCGGCATCGACCTGCTGACGCGCTACCCCGGCGGATGACCGCGGGTGAGCGGGTGCTCGCCGCGGCACGCGCGCTCGTCGGGGTGCGGTTCCGCCCGCAGGGGCGCGACCCGGCGTTCGGGCTCGATTGCGTCGGGCTGGCCGCGGTCGCGCTGGCGCGGGCGGGCGCGGTCGTGACGATGCCGCGCGACTATGGGCTGACGCGCGGGGTGCTGCCGACCGACGCGGTGCCGGCGGCGATGGTGCGCTGTGGCGGCGAGGCGGCGGGCGACGTGCTGGTGTGCCGCGTGTCGGCGACGCAGCTGCACCTGGCGATCCGCGCGGCGGACGGGATCGTCCACGCGGACATGGCCGCACGACGAGTGGTGGAGCGCGGCGGGCCGGTGCCGTGGCCGATCGAGGCGGCATGGCGCTGGACGCCGGAAGGAGACTGACATGGCGACATTGGTGCTGACGGCGGTCGGCAGCGCGATCGGCGGGCCGATCGGGGGCGCGATCGGCGGGGTGTTGGGGCAGGCGCTCGACCGCAACGTGCTGCTGGCGCCACGAGCGCGACAGGGGCCGCGGCTGAGCGACCTGAAGGTGCAGACCTCCTCGTACGGCACGCAAATTCCGAAGGTGTTCGGGACGATGCGTGTCGCGGGCTGCGTGATCTGGGCGACCGAGTTGATCGAGACGCGCAGCACGACCCGCGGCGGCAAGGGGCGGCCAGGCGTGTCGGGGTACAATTACGCCGCGTCGTTCGCGGTGGCGCTGTCGGCCCGGCCGATCGCATCGGTCGGGCGGATCTGGGCGGAGGGCAAGCTGCTGCGCGGTGCGGCAGGCGACTGGAAGACGCCGACCGGGTTCCGGTTGTATCCGGGCAGCGAGGAGCAGCAGGCCGATCCGCTGATCGCGTCGCTGACGCCCGATACGCCGGCCTATCGCGGCATCGCCTATGCGGTGTTCGAGGCCCTGCCGCTTGGCGACTTCGGTAACCGTATCCCGTCGCTCAGCTTCGAAGTGGTCGCGGACGCGGCGGCGCCGTCGATCGGCAGCGTGGCGCGCGAACTGGGCGGCGGTGCGATCGTCGGAGCGGGTCCGGCGTTGCCGTTGCCGGGCTATGCGGCGAGCGGGGAGAGCGTCGCCGGCGCGCTGGACGCGCTCGCGACGATCGCGGGCGCGTGGTGGACGCCGGCCGGCGCGGGGCTGCGGCTGGCGGACGGCGTCGATGCTGTGGTGGCGATCGACCCGGATGCGTCGGTCAGCGAGGTGCGTCGCTCGATCGAAACCGTACCGGCGCGGGTGAGCGTGTCCTGCTACGACCCGGCACGCGACTATCAGATCGGCGTGCAGCAGGCGCAACGCCCCGGTGGCGGGTGGCGCGACGCGACCAACGACGTGCCGGCGGCACTGGACGCCGCGACCGCACGCGGGCTGGCGCAGGCGCTGGTGAAGCGGGCGGAGCGCGCGCGTGTGACGCGGCGCGTGACGCTGGATGCGACAGCGATCGGCATCGCGCCGGGTGATGCCGTCCGCTTGCCCGATGCGGGCGAGCCGTGGCGCGTGACTCGCACGGAGGTGGCAGGGCGGGGGGTGACGCTGGACCTCACGCCATCGGGATCGGCGACGATCGTGCTGGCCGCCGATCCGGGCCGGGTGGTGGCGGCACCGGACCGGCGCGTCGCGGCGACGATACTGGTCGCCGCCGAACTGCCGCCGTTGGACGATGCGCGCGTAGATACGCTGCGGATTGCCGTACTGGCGGGCGGCGATGCTTCGGGTTGGCGAAGCGCCGCGCTGCTGGTGAGCGGCGACGGTGGGGCGAACTGGGAAGCTGCGGGCGCGACTGCCGCGCCCGCGCTGGTCGGGCGACTGGCTCAGCCGGCCCCCGCCGGTTCGGCGTGGCTGGTCGATCGTGCAACGGCGATCGAGGTTGACCTGACGCACGAGGCGCTGACGCTGATGTCGGTGGACGATGCGGCACTCGATCGCGGCGGGAACCTGGCGGTGTTGGGCGAGGAGCTCTTCCAGTTCCGCGACGCGGTGCAAGTCGCACCGCAGCGGTGGCGGCTGTCTACGCTGTTGCGGGCGCGACGCGGCAGCGTCGTGCGGGCGTGGCCGAAGGGGACGGCCTTCGCGCTGATCGAGGAGGCGTGTGTTGCAACGGTCGCGGTGCCGCACTCGCGGGCAGGCGAGACGATCCGGCTGATGGCGAGCGGCCACGGCGATCCGACCCCGGTGGCCGTGGCGGTGACGCTGAGCGGGATGTCCGTCGCGCCGCCCTCGCCGGTGCGGTTGCGCGCGTCCCGGCGCGGCGATGGCAGTGGCGAAGTGCGCTGGGTGCGGCGCAGCCGGCTCGGCTGGCGCTGGAGCGACGGCATGGAAGTGCCGCTCGGAGAGGAACGCGAGCTTTATGCCGTCACGGTCGGCGCGCGGCAGTTGACCAGCGAGGCGCCGCAACTGGCGCTGCCCGCGGGTTCGCTGCCGCCAGGCGTGGTGCCGGTAACGGTGCGCCAGCAGGGGACGCTGGCGCCGTCCGCAGCGATCGAGGGCGTAATGGAGGGAGACGGACGATGACCGACGAGGATAGCGCGCGGCTGGTACTGCCGCTGCTGGCGCCGGGGCAGGCGCAGAAGGAGTTGTGGCACAACGAGGCGCTCGCGTTGCTCGACATCGCGGTGCAGGCGACGGTGGAGGAGATCGGGCGCGATGTACCGCCTGCCGCGCCGGAGCCGGGGCGTTGCTGGATCGTCGGGGCGGCGCCGACCGGCGCCTGGATCGGGCATGCAGGGTCGATCGCCGGGTGGACGGCGGGCGGCTGGCGCTTCGTCGCGCCGCGTGTGGGTCTGGCGGCGCGGCACGTGCCGAGCGGGCACGAAGCGGTGCACGACGGCACGCGGTGGCGGACCGGCGATCTGCGCGGTGTACGGCTGCTGATCGACGGCCAGCAGGTGATCGGCCCGCGCACGCCCGCGATCACCGTGCCGATCGGCGGTTCCACGATTGATGCCGAACTTCGCACTTGCGTGGGAACCATCCTTAATAGCCTGCGAAACCATGGACTTATCGAAGCATAGCGACCCGCAGCACCTGAATTTTTGTGTGACAATCGTGTCACAGTCGCAGGTATTTGTCAGCTTGTTCGGCAACCAACGTTTCGGTAGTGAGTTTGCGCTGTCCGTAGTGACACCATGGAAAGGGGATTATGATGCGTAAGCTTGCCATAGTCATGGCGCTTGCCTCCACCGCCCTCGCAACGCCGGCGCTTGCGCGCGACAAGGCGTGGTATGTAGGCGTTGAAGGCGGTGCGATGATCGTCGAGGACATCGACTGGAGCGTGACCGGCGCCGGCACCGGAGCGGCTAGCCGCAACGGCACGGCAACTGTCGATCACGACTACGGTTGGGATGTCGACGGTATCGTTGGGTATGACTTCGGTGCGTTCCGCCTGGAGACCGAGGTCGGCTATCGCCGTGCTTCGATCGACAGCCTTCGCACCACTGCCGGGCTTCCGATCAGCGCCACGGCGCAGGCGAACCCGGGGACTTTTGATGCAGTCGGTGGCCGTACGTCGGCGCTGAGCTTCATGGTCAACGGCTTGCTCGACTTCGGTGAAGACGACGGCCTGCAGGGCTTCGTCGGCGGCGGTGCGGGCGTCGCCCGCGTCCAGGCGCGGATCGACTCGAGCTCGAACTATCGCCTGCTCGACGACTCGGACACCGTCTTCGCCTGGCAGGCGCTGGCCGGTATCCGTGCACCGCTGAGCGAGAACGTCGACGTTTCGCTGAAGTACCGCTTCTTCAACGCCGACAACGTCAACCTGTTCGACGCACGCGGCAGCGCGTACGATGGCCGGTTCCGCTCGCACAGCCTGCTGGGTGGCGTGACGTACAACTTCGGCGCTCCGGAGGAGGCTGCTCCGCCGCCGCCGCCGCCGCCGCCGCCGCCTCCCCCCCCGCCCCCGCCGCCGCCGCCGCCGCCGGAAGTGGTCTGCTCGCCGGGTCCGTTCATCGTGTTCTTCGAGTGGAACAAGTCGGACGTCACCCCGGAAGCAGGGTCGATCCTCGACAACGCGGTTACCCAGTATCAGAGCTGCAACAATGCGCAGGTCATGCTGGCGGGCTACACCGACACCTCGGGTGCGGCGAAGTACAACGTGGGCCTCTCGCAGCGTCGTGCAGACGCGGTGAAGGCGTACATGGCGTCGAAGGGTATCCCGGACGGCGTGATGACGACCGAAGCGTTCGGCGAGACCCGCCTGCGCGTCGAAACCGCCGACGGTGTGCGCGAAGTGCAGAACCGTCGCGTGGAGATCACCTACGGTCCGGGTTCGGGCCAGTAAGGTCGATCACTTCGGTGACGAAAAGAGGGGAGGTCGGCGCAAGCCGGCCTCCCTTTTTCTTGTGCGGTACGTAGGTTTCGAGGCGCGAGCACGTGGTGCCGCTTCCCTCATGCTGGTGGAAGCCTGCAGCGGCTCCGCACGGGTCTGACCTGGGGCCTGCCACGTCGGTGGTGGCGGGCACCGGCGCTGCCAGCCGCCGTCAGGGCGCGTCGGCCTCGCGTACGTTCGTTGCGACACCGCCCCGGCAATGTCGGAGTAATCGGCGGCGTCAAGAAAGATACGCGATGGCGGATCAGGCGGACGTCGTCTCCGCGCCACTGCCGAGCGCCGTCGCCAGCCAGGCGGGCACGCGTGCCTCACCAAGAGCATCGACACGCCGAAGGGTGACCATGATGCCTAGCTCGGGGTAGATCGCCCGTCGGCGCGTGTCCCCCTCGTCGATCGGCGCGACCACCAAACGGCGGCGGACCTTGTCGCGATGGTGCATCCGGGCGGTGTTCTCCTGTCCGACGTAGCAACCCTTGACGAAGCTGACGCCGGCCAACTCGCGTGCATTCGCCTCCAGCCACAGCGTTTCGCCTGCACCCAGTTCCACGACACCTTCCGTGACGCCGAGCGACAGGCGATGCGCGTGCCAGCCGTCGGCCGGGGAACCCGGAGCGGCCAGCCAGCGCGCGCCCAGCGCCGGGAGCCGCGGGTCCGGCGCACGATCCGGCGTCTCGTGCGCCCAGTGCACAGCGAGCGCGTCGTCCGGCGCGATCGTAATCGCGCGTCGCAGCCGGTACATCGCGAGCCGCCGCGCGATCGCGTCGATCTGCGAGCGCTCGACATCGAGCAGCACGTCCGCGCCGTCCCCCCACACGATCATGTCGAACAAGGCCTTGCCCTGCGGCGTCAACAACCCGGCCCAGACCGGCAGCTCATCGGCGACGTCATTGGTCAGCAATCCTTGCAGGAAGCCGCGTACATCGTCGCCGGACAGCCGCAGCAACGCTCGGTCGGCGAGCATCGTCGCCGGGGTGGTATCGTTCATGGCGCCAAGGTAGGGAGAGCGACGACCCCGCGAAAGAGCCAGAAAGGGCTGACGATGGCGACCTACGACCTCCTGCTGACCGGCGGCACCGTGCACACGCCGGGTGGCCCCGTCGCCGCCGACGTCGGGGTGCGCGACGGTCGGATCGTCGCGGTCGGCGCGCGCGGCGACGCCGGGCGGACAATCGACTGCACCGGCCTCGACGTGCTGCCGGGAGTGATCGACACCCAGGTGCATTTCCGCGAGCCCGGGCTGATCCACAAGGAAGACCTGGCGACGGGTAGCGAAGCGGCGGTGATGGGCGGCGTGGTTGCCGTGTTCGAGATGCCGAACACCAAGCCGAACACCGACTCCGCAGAATCGATCGCCGACAAGCTGGCACGTGCCGACGGGCGGATGTGGTGCGACCACGCCTTCTATGTCGGCGCCACGAACCACAATGCGCGCGACCTCGCGGAGCTGGAGCGGTTGCCGGGGACGGCCGGCGTCAAGATCTTCATGGGCGCCTCGACGGGCGACCTGCTGGTCAGCGAGGACGCGCGGCTTGCCGAGGTGTTGGCAAGCGGGCAGCGACGGGTGGCGATCCATGCCGAGGACGAGGATCGCATGAACGCGCGCGGTGGCGAGCGCATCGACGGCGATCCCTCGTCGCATCCGGTGTGGCGCGACGATGAGAGCGCATTGCTGGCGACGACGCGCATCCTGCGCCTCGCGCGCGCGGCGCGGCGGCGGATCCACGTTCTGCACGTCACCACCCCGGCCGAGCTGGAACTGCTCGGCCAGAACAAGGACATCGCGACGTGCGAAGTGACGCCGCAGCACCTGACGCTGGCGGGCGAGGAGGCATATCCGCGGCTCGGCACGCTGGCGCAGATGAACCCGCCGATCCGCTCGGGCGCGCACCGTGACGGGCTGTGGTACTGGCTCAATCAGGGCGTGCCCGACGTGATCGGTTCCGACCACGCGCCGCACACGCTGGAGGAGAAGGCCAAGCCCTATCCCGCGAGCCCGAGCGGGATGCCGGGCGTGCAGACGTTGTTGCCGCTGCTGCTGGATCACGTGGCGCACGGCAGGCTGACGCTCCAGCGCGTGATCGAGTTGACCAGCGCGGGTGCGCAGCGGATCTTCGGGCTGAACGGCAAGGGGCGGATCGTGGCGGGCTATGACGCCGATTTCACGATCGTCGACCTGAAGAAGCGCTGGACGATCGAGGAGCGCTGGTTGCGCTCGCGCGCGGGCTGGTCGCCGTTCACCGGCATGGAACTTACCGGCAAGCCGATCGGGACGATCGTGCGCGGGCAGGTCGCCATGTGGGAGGATACGCTGGGTGATGCGGCGCGCGGTGCGCCGATCCGCTTCGAGTCCGCGGATTTTCCCGGCAGCCGGTGAGACGACCGCCGGGTGGACGTCGGGCGTCCCCGGTTCGGCCGGGAACGCCCGCCGATCAGGTCAGAACGGCAGCCACTTCGAGGTTTCAGTGAACTTCATGTAGCCGACGTTGACGCCGGCACGCCAACCGACGCCGAGCCGCACGGGAATCAGCACGACATTGCCCTTGCGCAGATAGGTCGCCGCGAAGCCGCCAACGAAATACAAGCGCCCCTCTGCCCCCGGGAAGCGCGCGAACAGGTCATGCGTGTCGTAGAGGTTATAGACGAGCACGAACACCTTGTTCGCGTCGCCGCCGACGTCGAAGCCCACCGACGGCCCGGTCCAGTAAACCGGTCGCTGGCCCTCCACCTTGTGGGTCATCACGCCGGAGCCGTAACGCACGCCGACGATGAAGGCGCCCGACGCCTCGCGTCCGGCGATATAGGCGTTGGGCTCGCCCTGGTCCTTCAGGATCTTCTCGATGATCTGCCCGAAGCCTTCGGCGCCCTTGCCGAACACGCCCTCGCCTGCGGCGATCAGGTCGTCGCGCTTGTAGGTGGAGGCTGCCGACGTCGTCGCGTCCGCGCGCACCTCCGGCCCGGTCGGGGGAGGGACCGTCTGCGACGGCGGGGCCGGAGTAGGATCCTGAACCGGTGCCGGGTCGCGGGCTGGCGCTGGCGCACGTGGCGTGCGAACCGGCGGCGGATCATTCGCGACGTCGCCATCGATCGCCGCGTTGGGATCGATCGTCCGCACCTGCGCGACCGCGCCAGGCGACGCGGCGATCATCACCGCGGCCAGCATCGCCGACCAAGTGCTGCGCTGTGCCGTCCGCATCGTTTATACCCCCTCGATCATGGCTGCGGTATAGGCCGGACCGTGCTGTCGCGGCAATGAACGGCACGATAACCGGAGTCCGCCACGCGATGTGCGGAAATCGCGCACTTGCCATTGATCGCCGCCGCAGCCCTCGCTATAGCCGCGCCTCACGCCGGACCCGGAGACGTGGGTGAGTGGCTGAAACCAACGCTTTGCTAAAGCGTCGTACGGGAAACCGTACCGAGGGTTCGAATCCCTCCGTCTCCGCCACTGTGCCGCAGAAATCCTAGGGATTTCCGGCCATAAGGGTTTCTGCCCTACAATCTGCCCTAACAAGCCAGCGATCATACGCAGCGCTGGATTCTCTTAAGTAGCCACTCGGCGTCGGCGCCTTCACGCGGGCTGGCTCTGTTCTAGCCGGCGCTGGATGCTCGCCTATCGGTCAAATTGTTCCGGCGATAAGGGCGCTGCTGGATCGGCGACGACATCCTCTGGATGTTGACGCGGTTCGAACGCGACAACCCATTGCGGATAACCGTTCGGCGACATGACGATGTCGGCATGCCCGACCGGGTCATTGCCAGTTTCGACCCACCCAGCCCCGTGGCAATAATCGCAGCTGGCGCGTTTGCACCGAAAGCTCACCAGATCGATCTCGGTGTTCCACTGGCCGTGCCCCTTACAGATCGAGCATTCCGCATCGAGGGTGCCGTTCCGCGGCTGAAGCGGGATGATGTCGAAGGCGTGAGGGCTGTTCGGCCCATCACATTGAACGACGTTGCTAGCGTGGGCGATCGGTCTTCTCCTTGGCGCCGTACGAACGACCGGACGATCGATGCGGTTGCCGCGTTAGGCAACATCTGCGTCATCGTTTGGGCTTCACGTCACCGTCGTCCTTGCGGATAAAGCTGATTTTGCCCTGCGTCTCCAGGATCGCCCAAGTGACCTGGTGCATATGGGCGATCCCCGCCAGCCGCATCTCCGCTTCGACCTCTAAGCGTGTGATACGATCGCGGCGAAGGTTCGCTTCGATTAGAGCACCGTCCCGAATGATGACCTGTGGCCGGTCGTTGAGCAGCACCTCCAGCCTAAGTGACAGGTACGTGGCCCAGCTGAAGGTGGCGATCTCGAGGATCGAACCCGTCAGACCGAAGTTGTCGACCCATCCAAATCGGTGCTCCCTGCCGCAGGAGCCAAGCTGATCACGCTGGACGCTTATGTTGGAAGGAAGAAAGATACGCCGAAACCGAAAGAAAGATGCGAGATGAAGTCAGACATAAAAGATAACATTTCCAGCAGCTTTAACGAGCGCTTAACCATTTGACTCAGCTTCATGACTAAACCACGCAGTCGGGCGAACCAAGCGTAGAAGCGGGCGGGGGGATGCTTGCGGTTCGTGAACAGTGGGAGACTTAGGATGAAATAGGCGCTAATCGCGGCTGGTCTGATGGCCGGTGCTGCATCCATCGTACCTATCCAAGCTTCGGCCGCAACAATCTTCGGCGTCGACGAGAATAATCGGCTGGTAACGTTCGACAGCGCTTCGCCTTCCACCATGCTATCCAGCATCCAGATCACCGGCTCCTCGAGCAGCTTTCAAGCGCTCGACTTCCGTCCGGTCAACAACGCGTTGTATGGGCTGAGCACCAACCGCCAGGTCTTCACGATCAACACTGCTACCGGCGTCGCAACGGCTGTTGGCAGCACATTGGCACTCGGTGGAAACTCGTTCGGGTTCGACTTCAATCCGACGATCGATCGCGTTCGCATCGTCAGCAACACCGATCGAAACTACGTTTTCAATCCGGAAAATGGCTCGGTTGTTGGCGCGCCGACCGCTGCGCCACTGGCCTTCGCTGCGGGTGATCCTAACCAAGGCGCTAACCCAGGCGTCACCGCCGCTGCGTACACGTCATCGACGTTCGGCGCGGCAGCCGGCACTACCCAGCTCTACGTGCTGGATACCGACCTCGATGTGCTTGCACGTCAGAACAACAACGGCGGGGTGCTGACCACCGTGGGTGGCTTCGGCGCCGATCTAGGTTCGCGCACCAGCTTCGACATCTCCGGTACTGACGCTTTCGCCTTCAACGGCTCGACGCTGTACCGCGTCGATCTGAACAGCGGCGCGCTCACGTCGCTTGGCAACACCGATCGTGGCTTGTTCGGCATCGCAATCGCCGCACCGGCGGTTCCGGAGCCGGCGACCTGGGCGATGATGATGCTCGGTTTCGGCGCGGTCGGCTACGCAATGCGGCGCCGCCCGAAGATGCGCTACCAACAAGCGATCTGACGCTCAAGGCGGGCGGCGATCGGCCGCCGCCCGCTAGCGAGTGCTTCAGAGTAAAAGCGAGCTCATGCCTCGAACCTCTGGTTGCGACCTCACCGCTGCATCTTGTCGTAATGTCATCAATTGTGACGGGAATGGCTTCGCAAGCGCAACTGCGTCGTCGAACGGGCGCGTAAGCCAGCGATCTTCATCTTCTTCGTCGAGCAACACCGGCATGGCCTTCGGGTGGATCGGCGCCACCAGCGGGTTCGGATCGGTCGTCAGGAAGGCGAACACCGCGCTGCCCTCTAACGGCCGCCACACTCCCGCGAAGCTGACGATCGGGCGGCTGGGCACGTCGAACCAGTGGAGCGGCAGCTTTCCGTCCGCGCCTCGCTGCTGCCCATACTCGCTGAAGCTGGTGAACGGCACCAGGCAGCGGCGCTCCGGGTTCATGAGCGCCGATCGCCAGAACGGCGAGGTGTAGTTGCGGACGTTCGTCACGCGCTTGTCGAGCAGCACGGGCTTGCCAGTCGCCTTGTCGATTCGCTTGCCCGGCACCTTGTGCGGGAAGCCCCACGCCATGACGTCGAGCGCGCGGGCGCCGTTCTCCTGACGAACGACGTACGCCGGTTTGTCCGGGAACAGCTCAGGCGGCGGGATCGTGAGATCGGGCGGGAAAGGGGAGGCGACGCCGTAGCGTTGCGCCAGCGCAGCCTGCGCCTCGGTCATCCGATACCTGTTGCACATGGGCCGATGATGTCACGTGATTTGCCCGACGCCAATATGGCCCAGCCCCAGCCAAATCTCTCACACAGCTCGTTTCAGCGGTGCCGGCCTTTTATGATCGGAGAGCGTCGTCACCAGACGCTCGATCACCGGCGCCGCGTTCGAGGGCTTTCGCGGGATCGTGGCGCGAGCCGCCGCTGTTCGCATCCAGCCACCACCTGCCATCGTACCTGCGGTGCTTCGCGCGATTGCAGCCGAGCAGGAGAGACATGATGAAGAACACCATCCGTATGGCTGTCGCGGCATTGGCGCTGGTCGGTGTCGCCCCCGTGGTGTCGGCGCAGGCTAATCCGAAAGTCGGTGGCGCGGCCATGTACCCCACCAAGACCATCGTTGAGAATGCCATCCAGTCGAAGGACCACACCACCCTGGTCGCCGCGGTCAAGGCGGCTGGCTTGGTGGAGACGCTGTCGGGTCCGGGGCCGTTCACCGTCTTCGCGCCGACCAACGCCGCCTTCGCCAAGCTGCCGGCGGGCACCGTCGATACGCTGCTCAAGCCCGAGAACAAGGCGACGCTAACCAGCGTGCTGACCTACCATGTCGTGTCGGGCACCATGACCTCGAAGCAGATTGCCGCGGCGATAAAGGCAGGCGATGGCAAGGCTGCGCTGACCACGGTCCAGGGCGAAACGCTGACCGCCATGATGCACGGCGGCAAGCTGATGCTGACGGACGCGAAGGGTGGCACGTCGATGGTGACGATCAAGGATGTGCGGCAGTCGAACGGCGTGATCCACGTCGTGGACACCGTGTTGATGCCCTAACCACCTTTGGCCGGCAGCATTCGCTGCCGGCCTCCTGCATCGCTCGTGCTGCTGGTTGGCGTCCTTGAAACGCGCGGCAGGTCTGAATGAAGGGTGTAGTTCGAATATGCGGCGGGTGCGGGTGGCAGTCGCTCACAACGTGCTTAGAGCGGGAGAATATACGTGCTGTTTCACACGATGGTCGGCTCCAATGACATTGAGCGGTCAAAACGCTTTTACGACACCCTTCTCGGCACGCTCGGCATTGGGGAAGCGATCCTGAACATGGCCGACAGTGGCCATACACGTCTCATATATCGCGGTGAGGACGGAACAGCATTCATTGTCAGTCAACCGATCGATGACAAGCCGGCTACTGTTTCAAACGGCAGCACGGTCGCCTTCCAGTGCGGCTCCCCGGAGCAAGTGCAGCAATTCCATGACGTTGCTGTCGCGGCTGGAGGGACATCGATTGAAGCTCCGCCTGGCCCCCGTCACACGGCATCCATGGGCACCCTCGAGCTTGCCTATGTTCGCGACCCGGACGGCAACAAGCTTTGTGGCATTCACCGTTCCGGATGAATAGACATGGAGTAGGCGCGCTACGAATAATGGTGGCAAGCCTACTCCGGGCTTAAAGGCGATTTTCCTCTTCGACGTCAGCGCCCTGTTCAATCAACCGTTGCGCGCTCCAGCGATAGGCCAGATGGCAGCCCGCCCATGGATGCCGGAGCTCGGCAGTCGCAGCCGTCCATATTTTAGTCAGCAGCCGCTGCTCGCGCACAAACAGGCGCAGGACGTGCAGGGCAAGGCGCGCCTTGATCGTTGCCCACTACGATATGCGGCCCTCAGGCGGCGGCGAGCGCGATCTGCGGCTAGGACATGCGGTTCTCGGTTGCACATGGCGCGATCGAAGCAACCGAGGACCTAAACTTCAAAGCCTTGTTCCCGATTAAAGCCGCGGTCTGCCGGCGTCCGCCGGAGCTCTCCACTACACTCGTATAGTACGGGATCCTGCCCAAGCAGTAGCTGCGCATATTTACAATGAAGATGTCATTTTTCACAATACATCGTCCTAATCCAATTGGAGTATTGCTATTGAGTGGGGTCCATCACAAGAAGGTTATCGCGGGCGCTGAAGGCTTCAAGCATCTACTGTTTCATTAGTAGGTTTTGGGAGAGGGCACATGCGGAAATTCATTCTTGCTTGCGGTGTTGCGGCGATTTTTACATCGGTCCAATCGTCCGCGGCTACCTACATGATCGGGGACAATGATGGCTTTGGCGTCGGCGTTTCGGATAATGCAGACCACCCTTTTACGGGCCTCCCCCCATACGACAACCGGAGCGCAGCCGAAAAGGCTGCAATGAACGGGGCGCAATACACCGACACTTATAGCACGACACAGCCGGGCTACAGTCCGCAGGCGGGCGCAATCGCCACCTTTATTTTCACCAACCTGGGAAGCGGCTGGACACAGGGGGCGATGACCTTCGATTTGGCCGACTTTCAAGCCAGCACCTTTGGCGCGACAGTCGTTACATACAACGGTTTCGTTCAGAACTGGGCCTTCAACGACGGGTATCCTAAAACAGCGATCCACTCTTTCGATCTACAACAGAACGTTCTCAACTCTATAAATTCGTTGGGGAGCTTGACTGTCAAAATCGACCGCTCTGCTTCCACTGACTTCTACGGCTTCGACTATGCTATGCTAACGGATTACAACATAGTCACCCCCATGCCCGCTGTTCCGGAGCCGGCGACTTGGGCGATGATGATCCTCGGTTTCGGTGTGGTGGGGCACTTACTTCGTCGCGGTAAGTCGCACGTGCGAACCGCCATTCGCTTCACCTAAGCACTCGCAAACTGGGCTCGATAGAAGACCGTCGCTTGCGCGAGCGACGGTCTTTCTAAGCCCGTAATCGGGCGGAGGCAGTTCTCATCGAAACTCCGCCCACACCGGATGCCCTCGCTTCTCCAGCTCAGCGACAAGCCAGCGGTGCGCCTGCTGTGCGCCGCCCCACGGCTTGCCGACGCTCTCCCGGGCCGCGGTCCAGAACGTCGTCAGCAGTTCGGAACTAGCAAGGCATGGACGCAGCACACGCAGTGCGAGGCGCACAGCCGGGGTGCAGACGTCCTCCCGCACCGCGCGCTGAGCGGCGTCCTTCAGCACAAGCAGCGCCAGGTTCATCACCAGCGTCCTGGCACGCTGCTCTCGTAGCTCGCGATCGTCTCGGCCGAACGGCACTGCGTCGACCTTCACGTCGTGCCCGGCGCCCACGTCGCAGCGCTGGCAGACAAACGCGCGCCGTGCAGTCGGCCAATCCATCGTCTGCCGGTGGAAGCTGCGTGATTTAATCACCGCCTCCAGATCGTGCACCTTCACCGTCTTGCAAACGCGGCACGTGACCCGGAGCGATGCCTCTATCTTCCGCAGGTCGTACAGGGTTTTGGGATCACCAACCATACCGCCTAAATCCCGGAACATTGCAGGAACAAAAAGGCTGGAAAGCGCAGCCAAGAGGGTGCATCTGATAGCTAGAACCGCCCGCCAGCGAGTCGATGCGGGTGGACGCAGGTCGATCGAGGATCACGGACATGATGCAGATTGAAGGGTTGCCGCCCGCCCGGTCACTGTCGTTTGGAGAATGGGTGCTCTCGCAGAAAGACCGTGGCGGGTTGATCGGCTCGCTCGCAACTGGCGCAGCCGCTGATCGCGCCTTCCCGAAGCAGGGCAACCCTGAAGACGTACGCGCTCGCCTCCGCACACTTCAGGCCGAAGGCGATATGTTCGAGGCGGTCGACGATGCCGAACTTGATTGGGCAGCCTACTAGCCGGTGGCGAATGATCGCGCCGCGCCACCAGGCATCGGGCACAATGGAGGTGGCTGCCGGCTGTGCGAAAGCGAAGACCGCAATGCGCTGATCGAGCACGTCGCGCAGGCGCTATGGCAAAGCCGCGAACCGGACGGCGGATGGTCGTGGGAGACAGCGGGCGACCACTGGCGCCGGATTTTTCGTCAGCTCGCCGAGACGGCGCTGGACGCGATGCGGTCTTCTTAGCAAGAAAATCGGCGGACACCGGCGCTCCGATGCGGCTGGCACATAGGGCTAGCGCGTCGTAGCGAGCCGCATGTTTAGCCGTTACCTACCTTCCGCTGCCATTTTTGTCACCACGGCAGCATGCACGCGCCTGGTGCTCCAGCATACGATAGACACGCGGTATCAGATCCTTGCCTTCTGGCTTTTCGGGGCCGTGCTGGAGGCCGCCATGTTTGCCTTGAGAAAGGATCATGATCTCCGCCGTCTGCTGATCAACGGGTGCGCCGCAACCGTGGCGATGGTCGTCGTGCGGCTCATACTTGAAGGCGTGCCCGAGAAGGTGGCGCATTTGCTTTAGCGCGCATCTGTGGGGCGGTTAGCTAGGATGCGCCTCGCTGTCTTTTTCCGCGTCTCCGCCTTCCGTCGGCTGCTCAGCAGCGACGAAGGATGCGCTCTCGTCACCACCGGAGTTGTCGCTCCGGTTCATCGTTTCCTGGAAATCGCTGGGCTTCGGCTCATTGGGCTTGTGATCCGACATATGTCTCTCCTGGGCTGCCGTCTGAACGCTCAAACGCGGAGAGCGAGCCGACAAACCACGCTTACCTAAAGCAACCTCTCGGATGATGCGGCTGCGGCCACTTATCTGTCACGTCGTTCGCGTCCGTGACGGGGATGGGCCGTTGTGGTGCCAATCAGGCAAGCTATCCGGGTTGCTGGGCTGCAGGCGCCGAACATCGAGAACGCAGCCCCTTGTCGTCGGCCAGCATGCCAGCGGCAGGCCTATGTCTGCGACGATCCCGCCACGAGTATCGTCGCTCCCCTCGCTGAGCAAGGCTAAACCCAAAACCCTATCGCGTACTGCCTGCCGCCCGCGGGCTGGGGCTAACAGGACTTTCGTACGCCTGCCGGCGCCGAAACTCTTAAGGAGAGCTGCCCGTCCGCTTACGCGCGCAGAGAACCGCAGAGCGGCGGTTACGGTCAGGACCCATTGATGTGAGCGCCGCGATCTGATTCAGGCCCCGTGAGGAGAGCGTGGATGAGCGACCTGTACTGGTTGACGGATGAGCAGATGGCGCGCCTGCAGCCGTACTTCCCCAAGAGCCATGGCAAGCCGCGGGTCGATGACCGACGGGTGCTGAGTGGCATCGTCTTCGTCAATCGCAACGGACTGCGCTGGTGTGATGCACCGAGCGCGTATGGTCCGCACAAGACGCTGTACAACCGGTGGAAGCGCTGGGGTGAACGGGGCGTTTTCCTGCGCATGATGGAGGGTCTGGCGTCAGCGGAGGCCGTGCCGAAAACAGTCATGATCGACGCGACTTACCTGAAGGCACACCGCACGGCATCGAGCCTGCGGGTTAAAAAGGGGATCTCGGCCGCCTGATCGGCCGCACGAAAGGCGGTATGAACACCAAGTTGCATGCCGTCAGCGATGCGGATGGGCGGCCCTTGAGCTTCTTCATGACCGCCGGGCAGGTCAGCGACTACACCGGCGCGGCAGCTCTGCTCGACGATCTGCCAAAGGCGCAATGGCTGCTTGGTGATCGCGGTTATGATGCGGATTGGTTCAGGGACGCCCTGGAAGCCAAGGGCATCCAGCCCTGCATCCCGGGCCGTAGATCGCGCAACGAGCCGGTCAGGTACGACAAGCGGCGCTACCGGCGCCGCAGCCGCATCGAGATCATGTTCGGCCGCCTGAAAGATTGGCGCCGCGTCGCCACACGCTACGACCGATGCCCAACGGTCTTCCTCTCCGCCGTCGCCCTCGCGGCCACAGTCATCTTCTGGCTATGACCAATGAGTCCTGACCCTAGATACCCTCCGTCTCCGCCATAATCGCGTGCAAGGGCTCCGAGGTCCTGCATTCGATGACTTCGCGCTATAGTTCTCATCGCCCTGCCCAGGCCGGTCGCCACCCCGCATCGTGGCCAACGCTGTCGGTCTACATTGGCGTCCTGAGAAGGAAGTCATTCCGGATCGAGCGGTCAGTGGGGCGAACCCCAGCGATGGCATCGAAGCGCCCGCTGACCGATACCGCATCAGCTTCCTGCTGTGCTGAAGTGGCGCCGCACATGATGGGCCGGCGCGGTTCCTGCATCAGGCGCATCTCCGGCGCCTGCGATAAGGCTGCGGACTGCGCTTACGGCGGGCCGCCACGGCAATATTCCACCACGCCTCCCTTGCCCATTCATCGTATAAATTCCGGCATTTACCGCAAAATTATTGCCGCCATGCAGGTGAGCCGCTCCCTTTGAAGGGCAAGGAGGCCGGCACAGGAACGCTCAAAAGGGCGGGTTCGACCTTCTCGCGACGAACGAAGATGAAATCGGGAGAGGAACATGAGGTCGTGGTGGATTCTGGCCGCTCTGGGCGCCAGCTGCTCGTTGCCATCGATGACGTTGGCGCAGGTCGCGGCGGAGGCCCCGGCCGTCCCCACCGACGCTCAAGGCCCCGGGGCTCTGGCCTTGCCCGGGCAGGCATCCGCCGCGCCGCAGGATCAGGCCGCGCCGACCGCCGATGCGGGCGCCGCAGCCGACATCGTCGTCACCGGTATCCGCGCCAGCCTCAGTTCGTCGGCGCAGGTAAAGCGTGACGCCAACCAGATCGTCGATTCGATCACCGCGGTCGACGTCGGCAAGTTCCCCGATGCCAATATCGCCGAATCGCTGCAGCGTATCACCGGCGTCGCCATCGACCGGTCGGGCGGCGAGGGGCAGTTCATCACGGTCCGCGGGCTCGGGCCGGAGTTCAACACCGTGCTGGTCAACGGCCGGGTGATGGCGACGGACAATGCCGGGCGCGAATTCTCGTTCGACGTGCTGTCGTCGAACATGATCCAGCGCACCGACGTGTATAAATCGCCGGTGCCGGAGTTGCAGGAAGGCGGGATCGGCGCGACCGTCAACATCGTCACCGCCCGTCCGCTGGAGGGGCGGACAGGCTTCCACGCGGCCGCCCAGGTCGGCGGCATCTACGACACGTTGCGTGACAAGGTCTCGCCCGATTTCGCGGCCACCGCCTCCTATGCGAACCCCGACAAGACGTTCGGGGTACTGCTGGCCGGATCGTACACCAGGCGCAAGAACCAGATCGACACGATCGCCATCGACGGCTGGATCAACGGGCGTCCTGATATCGCCACCACGATCGGCGGCGTGCCGACGCTCGTGACCGGGTCGGACCCGCGCTATCCGGCGACTGGCAACGTCAACGTGCCGCAGAGCCTGTACTACCAGCGCGCGCAGGAAGAACGCGAGCGGATCAACGTCTCCGGCGCGATCCAGCTTCGCCCCACCGACAGGCTGGAGATCACGGTCGACGGCATCTATTCGCGATTCAACATCTCGGGCGAAATCCGCCGCATGGATAATTTCCTGGCGGCGCCTTATTACCAGCCGACCTTCAACGGGAACAACACCGCGACCGGGCTGAGCATGCTGGGGCGCGACTTCATCGCGCAGAACCCACAATTCCTGGCTGCCAACCCGACGCTGACCAACAACGGCGTGAACGCCAAGATCGATCACGTCTACAACCTGACCAATCGGAAGTCGGACAGCTACCAGATCGGCGGCAACGTCAAGTGGAACCCGGTCGACAACGTCGAGTTGCGGTTCGACGCGTCGGTCACCGGCGCCAACCGCACCTCCCCGAACCAGTATCTCGTGATCGGCGCGCTGCTTCCGTACACCTATCAGTTCCAGTTGGGCAGCGGGGAGGGCGTGCCGTCGATCTCCTACGACAACGCCATCATCAACAACCCCGACCTGATGCGATTGCACTACATGGCGTTCGACAACAATCGCACGCGGGATCGTGGCTCCGAATATCACCTCGACACGAAGTGGGACGTCGATGATTCGATCCTGAAGTCGGTAACACTGGGCGGCTCGTATACGGAGCGGCGCAAGATCAACCGGCAGTTCAACAACAGCGATTCCAACTGCACCTATTGCGGATACCAGGTGCCGATCGCTGCAGGGCTGCTGAAGGCCTACAACTGGACGGACCTGCTCGGCGGCGGGCGGGATATCCCGCCCTCGGTCTTCGAGTTCGATGCCGACGCCTTCGTGGCCTATCTCAACGATCCCGCGACGTTGAACATTCCCAGCAACGGACGCACGCCGGCGCAGCAGGCGGCGTTCGCGCAGCAGGTGCAGGCGCTGCCGGGCGGACCGTTCGGCGTGCGCGAGCAATTGCGCGGCACCGTCAACGTGCAGGAGCGGCTGACCGCGGGCTATATCAGCATGCAGTTCGGCAACGAGCGCTGGACCGGCAATGCCGGCGTGCGTGTGATCCGTACCGACGTGCTGTCGTCCGGCTTCAACACGCCGGTCACCAGCATCGCCAACACCCCGGGCGACGATACGCTGCAATATACGTACGGCCCCGCGACGGCGGTGTCGCTGCGCAACAGCTACGTCAACGCGCTGCCCTCCGCGAACATCAAATACAATCTGACGGACAAGCTGATCGCGCGCGCGGCGTTCTCGCAGACGATCACGCGTCCGACGCTGACCGACCTTGGCGTGAACAACGACTTCGGCGGGCGTATCGCGGTGCCGCTGTCGTCGGGGGGCAATCCCAGCCTGTTGCCGTTCCGGTCGACCAACTACGATCTGGCGCTGGAATGGTATATCTCGCGCGTCAGCTACATCAGCGTCGGCGGCTTCTACAAGGATCTGTCGGACTTCCTGGAGTTGCAGACGCTGCCGGTCGATCGCTTCGGGCGCGTCTTCCAGGATACGCGGACGCGCAACGGGCAGACCGGCAAGATCAAGGGCATCGAGGTTGGCGGTCAGTATTCGTTCGATGCGCTGGGCGGACTGATCTCCGGGTTTGGCGTCACCGGCAATTACACCTATGTGTCGAGCAGCGCGGAGCGCGACCAGACGCTTGCCGACTACCCATGCGGATATAACGGCCTGTCACCGCACTCAGCGAACGGCAGCATCTTCTACGAAAAGTACGGTATCTCGGCGCGGGCATCGTACAATTGGCGCTCCGAGTATCTGCGTAATTGCCGCGACAGCCAGTCCCGTCCGCGCAATCGCTCTTCCTACGGACAGTTGGACTTCAACGTTTCCTATGACCTCACGCCGAACTTCCAGGTTTATGTGCAGGGGGTGAATGTCACCAACCAGTATATCGACGAATGGTCGGCGATCGAGGAGCGGTTCCTTCTCCTGCAGGATACTGGCGCCCGGTACAATTTCGGTATCCGCGCGAAGTTCTAGGAATGGCGATCCGTCACCCCGGTCGTGAGCCGGGGTGACGGGTGATCGGTGGCGGTGGCAGTGGCCGGGATGTCGCGTTCGGAGCTTCGTGTCCGGTGCCGCTCGCTCGACAAACTGGCATGTTGAAACCTGGTTCGATGCGATCATGGCGTGCCGCGGCGTGCCGCTGTTCAGGAGGGCGTCCGACGGACGATGCTCGATCTTCATCGTCACGACGCGCCGGGCCGCCGTGTGGGCGCTACGGCGGCGCACCAGGCGATTGGGGCTGGCCGGCCATCACGCCAGCCGATAGTCACCCAGGTGTGAGGATCGCGATCATCGACACCAGCACCACGCGCGCCGCGATCATCTCGGACGGGCTGCGCGAGGCCGGGCTGACCGATCTGGTGGTGATCGATCCCGCCGGGCCGCTGGTCGCGCAGGTCGAGGTATGTGCGCCAGAGGTCGTGCTCATCAATCTCGAGAATCCCAGTCGCGATGCGCTGGAGGATTTCTTCGCGATGTCGCGCGCGCTGGCGCGGCCGATCGCGATGTTCGTCGACCAGTCGGATGCGCAGACCACGATGGCGGCGGTCGATGCCGGCGTGTCGGCCTATGTCGTTGACGGGCTGGCGAAACAGCGGATCAAGCCGGTGCTCGACCTCGCGATCCGCCGCTTCGAGGCGTTCTCGCGTTTGCAGACCGAATTGGCCGAGGCGAAGTCGGCGCTGGCCGATCGCCAAACGATCGATCGCGCGAAGGCGATCATGATGAAGCGCCGCGGGCTGGACGAGCCCGCCGCGTACGCGCTGCTACGCGGTCATGCGATGAAATCGAACCGCCGCATCGCCGAGGTGGCGGAAGCGATCGTGACCAGCGAGGCGCTGATGGGAGATCTGCCATGAGCGCCGAAACCTTCCGCATCGGCTTCGTGCCGCTGGTCGATGCCGCGCTGCCGATCTTGGCGCACGAACTGGGCTTCGCCGCGGCGGAGGGGGTGCGGATCGAGCTGGTCCGCGACGTCACCTGGGCGACGGTGCGCGACCGGTTGCTCTACGGCCATACCGATGCGGCGCACATGGTCGCGCCGCTTGCGATCGCCACCGCGCTGGGCCGCGATCGGCCTGCCGTGCCGATCGCGGTGCCGTTCGTGCTGGGGCTGAACGGCAATGCGATCACCTTCTCGACCGCGCTGGGCGAGGAATGCGGGTTGGGCGACGCGCTCGGCGATCCGGTCGCGCTCGGTGCGACGCTGAAGGCCGTCGCGACGCGCCGCCGTGCCGCGGGCAGGCCGCTTCGGTTCGGGGTCGTCCATCGGTATTCCAGCCACAATTACATGCTGCGCTACTGGCTGGCAGGCGTGGGCATCCGCCCGGACAGCGACGTTGCGATCACCGTCACCAGCCCGACCTTCGCCGCCGATGCACTGGCGGCGGGCGAGGTCGACGGCATCTGCGTCGGTGAGCCGTGGAACGCGATCGCGGTCGATCGCGGCGTCGGGCGGATCGCACTGGCGACCGCGCAGGTGTGGCGGCGCGGGGTCGAGAAGGTGCTGGCGCTGAAGTCGGACACCGCGGCGGCGCGCCCGGAGGCGCTGGCCGCGCTGGTCCGCGCACTTCATGCCGCAGCGGTGCATTTCGTGCGCCCCGATACCGTGGCAGACAGCGCGGCTCTGCTCGCCCGACCGGAATATCTGGACGCGCCGATCGATGCGATCCTGCGCGCGATCACGGATCGCATCCGCGTCGTGCCCGGCAGCGTCCCCGTTCATTATCCCGACTTCATGTTCCAGCATCGCGAAGCCGCCAACTTCCCGTGGCGCAGCCAGGCCGCGTGGCTTTATGCGCAAATGGTGCGGTGGGACGGGATCGGCTTTTCGCCGGACGACGCGGCGGTAGCGCAGTCGGTGTTCCGCCCCGATCTCTACCGCGCTGCGCTGGCGGGATCGAGCGCACCGTTGCCCAACGCCAGCTCCAAGCTGGAGGGCGCCCTGGATGCGCCGATCGGTGCCGGAGCGTCGCAGGGGCGGCTGATCCTGAGCGAGGATCGTTTTTTCGACGGGCGCGCGTTCGATCCCGATGACATCGCAGGATATCTCGCGACGCTCCCGTGAGCGCCTGATGCTGCGCCTGCGAAAGGGGCTTGTGCAGCGCCGGCGAATCAGGCAGCTTCACCATCGTCGGGCAACGATGCCGGACACGAGATAGCAGCGACACGCCTCTCCAGCGCCGGGGAGGTTCTCCGCTGGCGGAGCCGGGCGATGACGCCCGCAACCGCATGGAGGCAACGACGCCGCCAGAACGCATCCGCAAGGATCGCCGTTCTGGCGGCTTTTTTCTGTTTTGGAGAACGAGCGATGGCGACGGCGTTCTGGGATCGCGATACGAACGGCAGCAAGCGGACGGGCAGTTTCTGGTCGAGCGGGCACACGCCGACACTGATCGCCGCGTTCCTCTACTTCGACCTGGCGTTCATGGTGTGGGTGCTGCTCGGGCCGCTCGCACCCGATATCGCCCACGCACTGGGGCTCAGCCCGGCGCAGAAGGGGCTGATGGTCGCAGTGCCGACGCTGGCGGGCGCGGGCTTGCGCGTCGTCAACGGGCTGTTGGTCGACCGGATCGGCCCGAAGCGCTCGGGCGCGATCAGCCAGTTGATCGTCATCTTCGGTCTGCTCGCGGCCTGGACGCTCGGCGTCACGAGCTTTGCTGGTACGCTCGCGCTGGGCGTGATCCTCGGCTTCGCCGGCGCCAGCTTCGCGATCGCCTTGCCGCTCGCCAGCCGCTGGTATCCGCCCGAGCATCAGGGCAAGGCGATGGGGCTGGCGGGCATGGGCAATTCCGGCACCGTCCTGGCCGCGCTGTTCGCGCCGGCGCTGGCTGCGCTGTTCGGGTGGAACGCCGTGCTGGGGTTGGCGTGTATCCCGCTGACGATCGTGTTCGCCGTCTACATGCTGCTCGCCAAGGACCCGCCGGGCGCACCGGCGCCGAAGCGGCTTGCGGAATATCTCGCGCCGTTGAAGCAGGGCGATGCGTGGTGGTTGATGGCGTTCTACGCCGTCACGTTCGGCGGGTTCGTCGGGCTTGCGGCCAGCCTGCCGATCTACTTTACCGATCGCTTCGCACTCAGCCCGATCCACGCCGGCTACGCCACCGCGGCGTGCGTGTTCGCGGGCTCGCTGGTGCGCCCGATGGGCGGTGCGCTCGCCGACGCGATCGGCGGGGTGCGCGCGTTGACCGCGGTGTTCATGCTCTCCGCGCTGGCGCTGGTCGGCGTCAGCCTTGCCGCGACCTTCCCGGCGGCGCTCGCCTGTTTCGTCGCGGCGATGCTGGCGCTCGGCGTCGGCAACGGCGCGGTGTTCCAGCTGGTGCCGCAGCGGTTCGCCGCCGAGATCGGTGTGATGACGGGGCTGGTCGGCATGGCGGGCGGCGTCGGCGGTTTCTATCTCGCCTCGTCGCTCGGCCTGGCCAAGCAATGGACCGGCAGCTTCGCGCCCGGCTTCCTGATCTTCGCCGCGCTCGCGCTCGTCGCGCTCGCCGGCCTCACGATCGTCAAGCGCAGTTGGCGCGCCCGCTGGGGCACGGCCGACGGCGTGCGGATCTGATCGCCCGAACACGGACAGGACCCATCATGAAGCATGAACCCATCCGCATCGCAGCGGCCGACACCCGGCCGCACCTGATCGTCATCGGCAACGGCATGGCCGGTTGCCGCGCCGTCGAGGAACTGCTCGCCCGCGATCCGGCCCGTTACCGCGTGACCATCGTCGGTGCCGAGCAGCACGTGAACTACAACCGCATCATGCTGTCGCCCGTGCTGGCGGGCGAGAAGACCTTCGAAGAGATCGTGCTCAACGGTCGCGACTGGTACGACGACAATGGCGTCACGCTGCTGGCCGGCGACCCGGTGATCGCGATCGATCGCGCGGCGCGCAGCCTGACCACGCGCGGCGGGATCGTGTTGCATTACGACCGGCTGCTGATCGCGACCGGCTCCGACCCGTTCATCATTCCCGTACCGGGCAAGGACTTGCCCGGCGTGATCGGCTTCCGTGACATGAATGACGTCGGCGCGATGCTCGCCGCCGCCGAGAAGGGCGGCAGTGCGGTGGTGATCGGTGGCGGTCTGCTCGGCCTGGAGGCCGCGCACGGCCTCGCGTTGCGCGGCATGACCGTCACCGTCCTGCACCTGATGCCGACGTTGCTGGAACGGCAGCTGGACGAGGCGGCGGCGTGGTTGCTTCGCACGGCTTTGGAGGCACGCGGGCAGACGATCCTGACGGGCGCGGACACCGCCGCGATCCTGGGCGACGGCCGCGTGGAGGCGGTACGGCTGAAGGACGGGACCGAGATCCCGGCCGATCTGGTGGTGATGGCGGTCGGCATCCGCCCGTCGGTTGCGCTGGCGCGCGAAGCCGGCCTGGACGTCGGGCGCGGGATCAGGGTCGACGACCATATGGTCACGTCCGACCCGCATGTTCTGGCGGTCGGCGAATGCGTCGAGCACGACGGGCAGGTCTACGGCCTCGTCGCGCCGCTCTGGGATATGTGCCGCGCGCTGGCGGACGGGCTGGTCGAGGCGCCCAGTGGTTACAAGCCCGCACCGACCGCGACCAAGCTGAAGGTCGCCGGGCTCGACGTTTTCTCCGCCGGTGATTTTTCCGGCGGCGACGGCGCGGAGGACATCGTGCTGCGCGACGCGAGCCGCGGCATCTACAAGCGCGTCGTCGTCAAGGACGACCGGATCGTCGGCGCGGTGCTCTACGGCGACACCGCCGACGGCAATTGGTATTTCGACCTGCTCAGGCGAGGCGAGAGTGTCGCGGACATCCGCGACATGCTGATCTTCGGCCAGGCGTTCGCCTCGGGAGGGGGGCACGCGGACCCTAGGTCGGCCGTTGCGGCGCTTTCCGACGAAGCGGAAATCTGCGGCTGCAACGGCGTCACCAAGGGCAAGGTGCTGGCATGCATCGATGGCGGGGCGCACAGCCTCGACGCGGTGCGTGGCGGGTGCAAGGCGTCGGCGAGCTGCGGCTCGTGCACCGGGATCGTGGAGAGCCTGCTGGCGCTCCGGCTCGGCGGCGAGGTCGAGGCCGGACCCAGGACGATGTGCAAATGCACCAGCTTCGGCCACGATGACGTTCGGCGTGAGATCGTCGCGCAAGGGATGCGTGCGATCCCGGAAGTGATGCAGAAGCTGCACTGGTCGACGCCCGACGGCTGTTCGTCGTGCCGCCCGGCGCTGAATTACTATCTGCTGTGCGCGCTGCCGGGCGACTATGTCGATGACCAGCAGAGCCGCTTCGTCAACGAACGGATGCACGCCAACATCCAGAAGGACGGCACCTATTCGGTCGTTCCGCGGATGTGGGGCGGGCTGACCAGCCCGAAGGAGCTGCGCGCGATCGCCGACGTGGTCGAGAAGTTCAACGCGCCGATGGTCAAGGTGACCGGCGGTCAGCGGCTCGACATCTTCGGGATTAAAAAGGAGGATCTGCCCGCGGTCTGGGCGGACCTGAACGCGGCGGGGATGGTCAGCGGCCATGCCTATGGCAAGAGCCTGCGCACGGTGAAAACCTGCGTCGGCAGCGAATGGTGCCGCTTCGGTACGCAGGATTCGACCGGGCTGGGCGTGAAGATCGAGCGCGCCACCTGGGGGTCGTGGATGCCGCACAAGTTCAAGATCGCGGTCAGCGGTTGCCCGCGCAACTGCGCCGAGGCGACGATCAAGGACTTCGGCATCGTCTGCGTGGACAGCGGCTACGAACTGCACGTCGGCGGCAACGGCGGGATCAAGGTGCGTGCCACCGACCTGCTCGGCAAGGTCGCGACCGAGGCCGAGGCGATGGAGATGTGCGCCGCCTTCATCCAGCTGTACCGCGAGGAGGCACGCTATCTCGAGCGCACCGCCCCGTGGATCGAGCGTGTCGGACTGGCCTACGTCCAGTCGCGGCTGCTGCCCGATGCGGAGGCGCGCGCCGAACTCGCCCGACGCTTCGTCTTCTCGCAGCAATTCATGCAGGACGACCCGTGGGCGGCGCGCGTCGCCGGGGCCGAGCGCGAGATCCATGCGCCGATGGCGCGCTTCCAGCCGCAGGAGGAATTGGCATGACCCGTGGTGCTTTGGCGGGCGAATGGCTCGATATCGGGTGGGTCGATGAAATCCCGCTGCGCGGCAGCCGCACCGTGCAGGTCGAGGGCGGCGACGACATCGCCGTCTTCCGCACCGGCGAGAACAGCGTCTTCGCGCTGCTCGATCGATGCCCGCACAAGCACGGGCGATTGTCGCAGGGCATCGTGCACGGCGGCGCGGTCGCATGTCCGCTGCACAATTGGCGGATCAGCCTGTCGACGGGCGAGGCACTGGGTGAGGACCGCGGCTGTACGCCGACGGTGCCGGTCAAGATCAGCGGCGGCCGCGTGCTGATCTGCCGCGCAAGCACGCTGAAGGCGGCGGCCTGAGATGGACACCGCGATCCGCACCACCTGCGCCTATTGTGGTGTCGGCTGCGGCATCCGCGCGACCGTCACCGGCGAACGGCAGGTACGGATCGAGGGTGACCCGGACCATCCCGCCAACCACGGCCGGCTGTGCTCGAAGGGCACGCACCTCGGCGAGACGGTCGGGCTGGACGGTCGTTTGCTCCATCCGATGATCGGCAATCGCCGCGCGACATGGGACAAGGCGGTCGATCACGTGGCGCGGCGCTTTCGTGAGACGATCGCGCGGCACGGCCCGGGCAGCGTCGCCTTCTACGTCTCGGGGCAGTTGCTGACCGAGGATTATTACGTCGCCAACAAGCTGATGAAGGGCTTCATCGGCACCGCCAACATCGACACCAACTCGCGGCTGTGCATGTCGAGCGCGGTCGCCGGGCATGTCCGTGCCTTCGGCGAGGACGTGGTGCCGGCCAGCTACGACGATCTCGACGGCGCCGACCTGATCGTGCTGGTCGGATCGAACACCGCATGGTGCCACCCGGTCGTCTACCAGCGGGTCCGCGCGCGCTGCGCCGCCGGTGCGAAGCTGGTGGTGATCGACCCGCGCCGCACCGAAACCGCGGAGGAGGCCGACCTGCACCTCGCGATCCGCCCGGGCAGCGACGTGGCGCTGATGAACGGCGCGCTGGAATGGTGTCGCGCGGCGGGGGTGCTGGACGACGCCTTCCTTGCCGCGCATGTCGCGACGCCGGACGGCTTCTGGGACGCGCTGGGCGCGGGGAACGATCTGTGGTCGGTCGCGCGCAGCTGCGACGTGCCCGCCGCCGACCTGCGCCGCTTCTACGAATTGTTCGCCGCTACGCCACGCACCGTCACGATGTTCAGCCAGGGGATCAACCAGGCGCTGGCCGGCACCGATCAGGTCAATGCGATCATCAACCTCCACCTCGCCACCGGGCGGATCGGCAAGCCGGGAGCCGCGCCCTTTTCGATCACCGGACAGCCCAATGCGATGGGGGGGCGCGAGGTCGGCGGACTCGCTACGACACTGGCGGCGCACATGGATTTCGCGCCCGAGAACCGCGCATTGGTGCAGCGCTTCTGGGCCTCGCCGACGATCGCGGAAAAGCCGGGGCTGAAGGCGGTCGACCTGTTCCGCGCGGTCGGCGAAGGGCGGATCAAGGCGCTGTGGATCATGGCGACCAATCCGGCGGTGTCGATGCCGGATGCGGCGCGCGTGCGTGAGGCGCTGGCGGCATGTCCGTTCGTGGTCGTCTCCGACGTGGTTGCGGACACCGATACCGGCGCCTTCGCGCACGTGCGGCTGCCCGCGGCGGCATGGGGCGAAAAGGACGGCACCGTCACCAATTCGGAACGGACCGTCAGTCGCCAGCGCGCGCTGTTCCCGCTGCCGGGCGAGGCGCGGCCGGACTGGTGGATCATGGCGCAGGTCGCGCAGCGGATGGGCTGGAAATCCGCCTTCGACTACGATCGCCCGGCCGACATCTGGCGCGAGCATGTCCGCCTGTCGCAGTACGGCAATGGTGGACAGCGGATGTTCGCATTGCCGGGACAGGGCGGCGGCGGCAACGCCGGCTACGACGAGCTGGCGCCGTTCCGCTGGGGCGGGACGCCGTTCGCGGACGGCCGCTTCGCGACGCCGGACGGGCGGGCGCGGCTGGTGGCGGTGACGCAGAAGCCGTTGCCAGCGGCGTTGCCGAAATGGCCGATGACGCTCAACACCGGACGTTACCGCGATCACTGGCACACGATGACCCGCACCGGGCTCAGCCCGAAACTGGCACGTCACCGCGCCGAGCCGCTGGTGGCGGTGCATCCCGACGACGCCGCGCGGCTGGGGATCGACGACGGCGGGCTGGCGCGCGTCGCCACGCCGCAGGGTGACAGCGTCTACCGCGTCGCCGTCGACGATGCGCAGCGCCCCGGCGAGCTGTTCGTGCCGATCCACTGGACCGACCAGACGTCGAGCGGCGGGCGGACCGGGTTGCTGCCCCGCCCGCTCGCCGATCCGCTTTCGGGGCAACCCGGCTTCAAGGCGACGCCGGCGGCGATCGCGCCCGTGACCACGCGCTGGCGCGGCTTCGCCTTGTTCGCGGGCGAGCCGGCGAAACGGCCCGATTGCGTGTGGGCGACGCGCGTCGCGGTGCCGTCCGGCAGCTTGTGGGAACTGGCCGGCGACGCTGGCATCGACGCGCTCCTGCCGTCGGGCGAGCGGATCGAGGCGGTGGATCGCGCGCGGGGGACGCAGCGGATCGCAGTCCTGCGCGACGGACGGCTGATCGCGGCGCTGTTCCTCACCGAAACCGGCGAGTTGCCCGGACGCGACTGGCTGATCGCACAACTGGCCGAGGCGCAGGCCGCCCCGACCCTGCTGGCGGGCCGCGCACCCGGCGCGGCTGTCGAACGCGGCGCGATCGTCTGCGCCTGTTTCGATATCGGGGTGCGGACCATCGTTGCGGCGATCCGCGATCAGCGTCTGGCCGACGTTGCCGCGATCGGTGCAGCGCTCGGCGCCGGCACCAATTGCGGATCGTGCCGTCCCGCACTCGCCAAGCTCATCGCCGAGGAGACGATCCATGCCGCATGACGATTTCCCGCCCGCCAGCGTGTGGCTGGTCGGCGCCGGCCCCGGTGATCCGGAACTGCTGACGCGCAAGGCGGCTCGGCTGATCGCAGCGGCGGAAGTGATCTTCTACGACGCGCTGGTCGGGGCGGGGGTGCTCGATCTCGCCTCGCCGGCTGCCGAGCGGGTCAGCGTCGGCAAGCGATCGGGACGCCATTCGAAGGACCAGGCGACGATCGATGCGTTGATCGTCGCGGCGGCGCGCGACGGCAAGCGCGTGGTGCGGCTGAAGGGCGGCGATCCGGCGATCTTCGGCCGGACCGTGGAGGAAGCCGCCGCCTGTGCCGCTGCCGGGGTTCCGGTGCGGATCTGTCCCGGCATCACCGCCGCGAGCGCCGCCGCCGCCGCCGCCGGTACGTCGCTCACGTCGCGCGGCGTCGCACGCCGGCTCTCCTTCGTGACTGCCCACGCGCGTGCCGGCGAGCCGCTCGATCTCGACTGGCAGGCACTCGCGGCACCCGATGCGACGCTCGCGATCTACATGGGACGTGCCGCAGCGGCGACGGTGGCGCAGCGGTTGATCGCGGCGGGACGCGGTGCGGACACGCCGGTGATGGTCGTGGTCAACGCCTCCTTGCCTGGCGAGCGGATCATCCGCGGACGACTGTCGTCGCTCGCCTTCCTTGTCGACACGATAAGCGACCACGACCCGACCTTGCTGTTGGTCGGCGATGCGGTGCGTTCGCCAGCGCCGGTGGCCTGCGCTCCCGTGCACGTGATGGCGCAGTCGTGAACCGCGCGTTCGGCGCGCCGTCGTGCGGCTGGCCGCGTTTTCTGTTTTATGCGGTCCTGTGCTGCACCATCTGCGTATTTTTGCGCTAGTTCATGCAACGTGGCGCGCCATTCGGCGCATGGCTTCGGTCACTTCGCGATGCAGGACCGGCTTCGGGTAGAATTCCGAACGGACCGGCAGATCGAGATCGGCCCTGGCGAAGCTGGCCGAGGTGAGCACGATCTCGATCGGCGGCCAGCGGTCGCGGATCGCGGCCGCGATCTCGATCCCACGCACGCCGCGCGGCATGTCGAGGTCCATGTAGACGATGCGGATGTCGGCGCGGCGCTCCAGGATGCGGATCGCGTCCTCGACGCTGGTCGAGGTGACGGCCTCGAACCCGGCATGCTCGACCATGTCGATCGCGTCCAGGCGCAGGATCGGCTCGTCCTCGACGATAAGCACGGGAAGGCGCGTGATCGGTTCTTGCTGCGGCATTGTGGTTCGTTCGATGTCCTCAGGCCTGCTGCACCTGGCGAACCGGCGCTGTCATCTCGACGGTCAGGCCGTCACTAGCATAGTGCAGCTTAACGTCTCCCGACCCGGTTAGACCCATGTTGATGATCCGCGAGCCGAATCCGCGCCGCGTCGGCGCGATCGCGGGCGGGCCGCCGCGTTCGACCCAACGCATTTCGAGTTGCCCTTCATTGATCGCCCAATCGATCAGGACATGCCCCGCGGGCACGCTGAGGGCACCGTGCTTGACGGCGTTGGTGGCCAGTTCGTGGATCAGCAGCGACAGCGACATCGCGGTGCGCGCACCGATCGGCAGTTCGGGGCCATTCACGCGCACACGGTCGGCGGGGAAGGAGGCCAGTGTCGCCTGCACGACATCTGCGATCTCCGCGGCCGCCCAGCTTCGCGTCAGCAGTACGTCGTGCGCCGCCGCCAGCGCCTTCAATCGGTTGCCGAACGCTTCCATCGAGCCGCGGTCGATCTGGCTGGACAGCGTCTGCATCGCGATCGCCTGCACCACGCTCAGCGTGTTTTTCACCCGGTGTGACAGTTCGCCATTCAGTATTTCCTGACGCTCGGCCGCCCGCAGCCGCTCGACCGCGGCGCGCAGGCGATGCGCGACGTCGCGGAGGAACTGCACCTCCTCCGCGCTCCAGTCGCGGGGGGCCGCGCTGCTGACGTGGAGCAGCGCGACGAGCGTTCCGCGCTCGACGACCGGCATCACCACGAACGGGGCCATGCCATCGCGCTTCATGATCGCGCGGCCGGCGCGCAGATCCTCGACGAACGGCGTCAGGACCATGCCGCCGATCGCGACCGACGCTGCGCCGGCCTCGATGTCGTCGTAATCCACGACCGGCACTTCGAATGAATCGGCCAGGATCGTGGCGGTGGCCGCCACCATGTCGTCGACGGAGGCCAGCGCCTGCAATCGGTCACCCAGCGTGATGATCGCCGACTGCCGCTGCTCGCGGCGGACGCGGTCGGTCACCTCGGTGAACAGCACCGTGAAATAGTCGCCACCAGCTGCCTTGGCGACCCCGTCGTACCAGCGGCCAAGCGAACCGACCTGCCGGGTGAAGCGCACCGGCTCGCCGGCTTCGACGACGGAGGCGAACTCCAATACCCATTCGTCCTCGATCCCCGGAAAAACTTCGCGGATCGTGCGCCCGATCGCGCCGCCGCGTGCAATCCCGACGAGGTCGTACCACGCGTCGTTCACCTCTTCGTAGCGCCAGTCGATAATCCGGCCCGCATCGTCGCGGAGCACTGCGCCCAGAATGAAGCCTTCCTCCATCGTCTCGAACAGGCGACGCCACTGGCCCTCGCTGCGCCGCAGTTCGGCGATGGCCTTGTCGCGTTCCTGTTCGGCGATCACGCGCCCGGTCGTTTCCGTCGTGACGTTCAGCAGCCCCGCCACCGCTCCGCGATCGTCGCGTACCGGCGAGTAGGAGAAGCTCCACCACGTCTGCTCGGGAAAACCGTTGCGGGTCATCGTCAGCGGCATGTCATGAAAGGTCGCCGTCTCGCCCGCGAAGGTGCGCGCGACCAGCGGCCCGATCTCCGACCACACGTCCGACCATATCTCCTCGAGGCGCATGCCGAACGCCGCCGGATGCCGCGCGCCCAGCACTGCGGCGTACGCGTCGTTGTAGAGCAACGTCCGCTCCGGTCCCGAGGCGAGGCACATCGCGTGGCCGGACGCCATCATCAGGTCCACCGTCGTGCGCAGGCTGAATGGCCAGTCGGCACGTGCACCGAGCGGGGTGGCGCTCCAATCGTACCGGCGCAGCAAGTCGATCATGCCCGGCATTACCGTTCCAGGATCATCATCCTCCGCCGCATCCATGCCCCGCCATCGCCCCGTCACATCCGGCATCGCGCAGCCGGACTATGATCCACATCTATACCACGCGATCGATTGCGCAAAGGCGCAGGGCACGGAAGCGGCGGGATTACCGGGCAAAAATGTGCCTGAGTTGATCTGGATCATAATCAATTGCCGGCGATGCAGTCAGCCGCCGCGAGCAGCGTTGCGGGTGCGCGCCGCAACCTCGCCACACAATGCGGGTAGGGCGCCGCCATGCCGATCATCGCTCCGAGCCGTCGCCGCTGGACCATCCGGCGCGCCCGCGCACTGCTGCGTTCGCGTGGACCGACATCGCTGATGTTCCGGCGCCGGGTGGCGGTGGTGGCGGGTGCGGTGGCGATCGGTGTCATCGCGGTGCTGTTTGCGGCCGCTGCGGACACGGCGGGGGAATGGTTCGAGCGATTTTCGCGCAGCTGGTGCCGCATAACGCTCGTAACGACGCCGCTCGGCTTCATGGCGCTGGTCTGGTTGACGCGGCGTGTCGCGCCCGCGGCGCGTGGCTCCGGAATCCCGCAGGTGATCGCGGCGCGCACGCTGCCCGACCTGGGCGTCGCGACGCTGCTGACGATGCGCACCGCGATCGTGAAGGTCGGGCTGACGCTCGTCGCGATCCTGACGGGGGCGAGCGTCGGGCGTGAAGGCCCGACCGTGCAGCTTGCCGCGGCGACGATGGCGCTCAGCCATCGTTGGCTGCGCGTGCCGATGCGCGCGTCGGTGGTCATCGCAAGTGGTGCGGCGGGGGTGGCCGCAGCCTTCAACACGCCGCTCGCCGGCATCCTGTTCGCGATCGAGGAACTCGCCGCGGCGTATGAGCAACGGGTGACGCTGCTCGTCCTGTCGCTGATCGTGATTGCGGGCATGGTCGCGCAGAGCCTGGTCGGCGATTACGTCTATTTCGGTGCGATCGGCGCGACGATCCCGCTCAAGAGCGCCGTGCTGATCGCCCCGGTGGCGGGCATCGTCGGCGGCGCGGCAGGCGGGCTGTTCTCGCGACTGACGCTCGCCGTGGCACTCGCCGATCATCCGGTATCGCGGTTCGCGCGCCGGCGTCCGCTGGCGTTCGCCGGGAGCTGTGGGTTGGTCGTCGCGGTGCTGGGCGTGGTGACCGGATTGACATGGGGCACCGGCTATACCGCCGCGCACGCGATGATCGTCGGAATCGACGCGCCGCTGTGGTTCGGCCCCGCCAAGTTCGCCAGTACATTGGCGACCGCGGTCGCGGGATTGCCGGGCGGCATATTCGCGCCGAGCCTGGCGGTCGGCGCAGGCGTCGGCAATCTGCTGCGCGCGGCGTTCCCGGACGGCCCGGCGAGCGCGATCGTGATCCTGGGGATGGTCGCCTATTTCGCGGGCGTCGTCCGCGCCCCGCTGACCGCCGTCATCATCCTCGCCGAGACGACCGGCAGCCGCGGATTGATGTTGCCGATGTTCGCATCGGCGTTCGTGGCGGATTGGGCGAGCACGCAGGTGTGCCGCGAGAAACTGTACCACGGCCTGTCGCGCACGTTCGCACCGGCGCGGTGAGCGGGCGGCGGCGCATCGCCGCCGCCCGCCGCGCGATCAGAACGAGAAGCGCACGCCCGCGTCGTAGCGCGGACCAAAGTTCTGGTACGACAGCAGCTGGTTGTCGAAGCGCCCGGTGGTGAAATACTTCGAGTTGAACAGGTTGGTGCCCTCCACGAACACCTGCACCGCAGGGGTCACGTTGACCGCGACGCTGCCGTCGAACTGCCCGTAATCGCGCACGAAGATCGGTTCGTTGCCCGAACCGCCCGCCAGCTGACGCAGGAAGCGTTCGCGGCGGTTGTAGGCGATCCGCGCCGAGACGCCGTATTTCTCGTAGAACACCGTGCCGTTCTGCGAATTGCCGATGCCTTCCGCTGCGAACGACTGCCCGATCTGGTCGACGTCGAATTCGCGGTTGGTGCTGACGAAGGTGGCGTTCGCCTGCACGCCGAAGCCGCTCAGCACGCCGGGCAGCCAATCGAGCGTGTGCACCACGTTCAATTCGAGCCCCTTGATCTCCAGCGACTGCGCGTTGCGCGGACGCCGCACGCTGAACTCGCCGAAGAACTGTCCGCCGGTCTGGGTGATCAGCCCGCCGGCCGGCAGCCGCACGCCCTGCGCGTTGCCCGCGTTCAGGATCGGAAGTCGCTCGTCACCGAAGCTCTGGATGATGAAGTCGTCGACCTTCTTGTAGAAGACCGCCGCCGACAGCGTCGTCGTCGAGGTCGGATACCATTCCACCGACAGATCGGCGTTGTTGGCGCGGTACGGCTTCAACTCGGGATTGCCGCCGCTGGCGCTCAGCGTCGCCGGGCGGAGCGTGTCGGTGTTGAAGGTGGGTGCCAGATCGCCGATCGCGGGGCGGGTCAGCGTCTGGTAGGCCGCGACGCGCACCTGCAGCTTCGGCGTCAGGTTCAGCCGGACGTTCGCGGTCGGCAGGAAGTTGCTGTACGACGACTTGCGCGTGATCGATACGCCGGCCGGGCTGTTGAACACCCCGACATAGATCGTCGGATCGGTCGGCGGATTGCCGCCGGTCGGCGTCAGATCGACCAGCTGGCGCTGCTGACCGAACGAACTGAGTTCGGTATATTCGTAGCGCGCGCCGACGTTGACGAACAACGGCATGCTGCCGATGGTCGATTCGAAATCCATGTCGGCATAGCTGGCATAGACCGTCTCCTTGACCCGCGCCGACGGCTGCGGCGTCGTCGCATAGCCGTTGACCGCGGCATAGCGCGCGGCGGTCGTCCCGGGCGCCAGCTTCTGCGCGCTGTCCAGCGCCGACGTGGCGGCCGGGCTGGTCAGGAAATCGAGGTAGCGGCGCGGATCGAAGGTAAGGAAGGTCAGCGGCACCGAACCGCTCTTCGCCCCCAGCCCGTTCATCGTGAACGGCGTCAGCAGCGACGGATCGGCGAAGGTCGGATAGCCGCAATAGACGCAGCCGACGTCGTCGGCGGACGTGATCGGCACGTTGTTCTTGTCACGCGAGGTGCGTGCCAGCCCGAAGCGGAACGCCTTCAGGACGCCGTCGTCCGGCTTGAATTCGTTGTTCCAGCGATATTCCTGCACTTCTTCGGTGATATCGTTGCCGTTCACGCCCGCGATGTGCGTCTTGCCCAGCGCCGGATCGCTCAGCACGCCGGGGCCATAGCCGGAGGTGGAGCCGATCCCGCCGTCCACGGCCTGATTGAAGGTATAGGGCGAGGCCGAGCCGATGACCGCGAAATAGGACTTGCCGCCGCCCGCGTTCTTGGCGCGCGACCACGTCGCATCCAGCACCATCTTGAACTGGTCGCTGGGGTTCCACTCGACGTTGCCGCCGGCTTCCCACGTCGTCGTCTCGCGGATCGCGCCCGACGAGATGAAGTCGGCGTTGCCGCTGGTGGTCAGCGAGGTGATCGTGCGGTTGTCGTCGATCGTCGCCGCCGTATATTGCGACGGCTCGAACCAGCTGCCCAGCGCCCGCGTCGTCGAATCGCTCTTGAACTTGTTGTACAGCCCGTCGACCGTGAAGGTCAGCGTATCGCTGGCCTCGTATTGCCCGACCAGCGTCGCGCCCAGCCGGGTACGAACGTCACGCGCGTTGCCGACGTCCTGGTTGCGCGGCGCATAGACGTTTTCGAACAGCCGCGCGCCTTCGCGACCGACCGCCGTCCGCGGCAGGTATCCGCCGTTGGTGACGGAATCGATCGACGCGATACGCTTCTGGTACGACAGCGACGCCAGCAACCCGAGCCGACCGTCGGCGAACGTGTCGCTCAGCAACCCGAACAGCTGCGGCGTGAATTTTTCGCTGTTCTTCTCGTACAGTGCCTTGGCGCTGACGATGCCCTTGAATTCCTTGAGCGCGAGCGGACGCGGCGTCTGGATGTTGATCGTCGCGCCGATGCCGCCGCCCTGCAGCGACGCCTGCGCGCTCTTGTAGACCTGCGCACCGCTGATCAGTTCGGCCGGGATCAGGTCGAACGAGAAGGAGCGATTGAAGTTGTCGCTGGCGAAGCTGCGGCCGTTGAACAGCACGGTGTTGAACTGCGGCCCCAGCCCGCGGACGGTGACCGACTGGCCCTCGCCGTTGCTGCGGTCGATCGCGACGCCCGGGATACGCTGGAGCGATTCCGCGACATTGGCGTCGGGGAACTTGCCGAGATCCTCCGACGAGATCGCATCGAGGATGCCCGACGCGGTACGCTTCTGCGCGGCGGAGGATTCGATGCTGGCACGAATGCCGGTGACGACGATGTCGCCCGCGGCGCTGTCGGTCGAGGTCTGGCCGGGGGCTGCGATGCCGGCGGCTTCCGGCGACGTGCCGTCCTGCGCCAGTGCCGGCGTTGCCACGATCAAGGCGCCGATGGCGCACCCCATGCCCGCTGTGATACGCTGCCACGTGCGCGCGTGCCGGAATGGTGACGTCATGCCTTGATCTCCCTTTTGTGCCCCGCTTTGATGTCCGCAGGGTCTGCAATCGTTCTAGTAAGACAATTGGATATGATCAATATTATAAAGGTGTGGTGGCAAACATCGCGCCTGAGGCTGGGGGAGGGTTGAATGAGCGAGCCGCACGAAGACGCGGAACGGCCGGTGCGCCACGTCGTGGTGGTCGGTGGCGGCTCCGCCGGGTGGATCGCGGCGGCGCGGCTTGCGGCGGCGGTGCGACGTAGCGGCGCGGAGGTAGCGGTGACGCTGGTGGAATCGGCGCAGGTGCCGACGATCGGTGTCGGCGAGGGCACCTGGCCGACGATGCGCAACACGCTGGCCAAGATCGGCATCTCCGAAACCGAATTCGTGCGGCGTTGCGATGCGGCGTTCAAGCAGGGCGCGCGGTTCGTCGGCTGGGCGGACGGCACACCCGGCGACGGTTATTACCATCCGCTCAACCTGCCGGCGGGCGCGACCGAGCTGGACCTCGCGCCATACTGGCCCGGCGGCACGGGTGACGCGGACTTCGCGTCGTGGGTCGATTTTCAGGCGACCCTGTGCGACGCCGGGCGGGCGCCGAAGGCGATCACGATGCCCGAATATGCCGGGCAGGCGAACTACGCCTACCATCTCGACGCCGGCAAATTCGCCGGACTGCTCCACGAACATGCCACCACCAAGCTGGGCGTGACGCATGTCGTGGGCGACATCGTGCGCGCCGAGATGGCCGCCAATGGCGACGTCGCGGGCATCGTCCTGGCCGATGGACGCACGATCGCCGGCGACCTGTTCGTCGATTGCTCGGGGTTCGCCGCGCTGCTGATCGGCGGCGTGTACGACGTTCCGTTTCGATCGTGCCGGGACGTGATGTTCGCCGACCGGGCGATCGCGATACAGGTGCCGTACGCCGACCCCGACGACCCCGTCACCTGCCACACCGTCGCCACGGCGCAGGATTCCGGATGGATCTGGGATATCGGGCTATGGACGCGCCGCGGCACCGGGCACGTCTACAGCAGCGCGCACATCAGCGACGATGCCGCAGAGGCGACGCTGCGCCGCTACATCGGCCCCGCGGCGGAGGGGCTGTCGGCGCGGATGCTGCGCATCGACGCCGGCCATCGCGAGCGCTTCTGGCAGAACAATTGCGTCGCGGTGGGGCTGTCGGCTGGGTTCGTCGAGCCGCTGGAGGCGTCGGCGCTGATGCTGATCGAGGCGTCGATGGATGCGATCGCCGACCGCCTGCCGCGCACGCGCGGGGCGATCGACACCGCCGCGCGGCAGTTCAACGCCGCGTTCACGCATCACTGGGCGCGGATCATCGAGTTCCTGAAGCTGCATTATGCGATCACGCGGCGTACCGACACGCCGTTCTGGCGCGACCATGCCGATCCCGCGACATGGCCGGACGGGCTGGCCGAGCGGCTCGCCATGTGGCGCGACCACCCGCCGGCCGCGGTCGATTTCGATCATGCGCGCGAGGTGTTCGGCTGGCCCAGCTATCAATATGTGCTGCACGGCATGAACTATCCCACCCGCTATGCGCGCCGCGACGCCGCCCCCGAGGCGGCGCTGGCGAAGCGCTGGATCGCGCGCACCGAACGGATGCGCGCCGAGGCGATGCAGCGGATGCCGATGCATCGCGACCTCCTGCGCGCGGTTCGGGAACATGGACTGCAGGCGGTATGACGCGGCTGCGCGCGCTCGATCCGACGCGGCATGGCGGGTTGTCGATCGACCGGACGCGCGGCGGTGCGCAGCGCCGGCTGGTGCCGCTTGGCCGCGGCGAGATCGCGCTCGCCGCGGCCGACATGCCGCTGTGCATGGCCAAGGACGCGCAGACCGGGCGGTTCGAGCTGGTCGCGCTGACCGGGCTGGTGGAACCCGTCAATCTGTTCGTCTCGCCGGCCGGCTATCATGCCACGTACCAACCGCGCGCCGCCGGGCTTTCGGCGCTCCGGCTTGATCCGGGCGGTGCGGGGGGCGTTGCGGTCGACGAAGAGGATGCGTCGGTCGGCGGGTCGGGCGAGCCGTTGTTCGACGACGGGCGCGCCGATCGGTGGCGCGAGGCGCTGGACGCGGTGCTGGCGGGCGTCGCGGCCGGGCGCGCCCTCGCCGACGCTTACGCGCGGCGGTCGCTGCTGCGCGCGTTGACGGTGGTGCTGAAGCTGGCGGACGGGCGTGAGCACGTGCTGGACGGGCTGTATGCGGTGGCGGAGCCGGCGCTCGCCGCCCTCGACGATGCGGCGGTGGTGGCGATGCACCGCGCCGACGAACTCGCGCCGGCCGCGGTGCTCGGCGCATCGCTGGCGCAGGTCGAGCGACTGCGGCAACTCCACAATGCGCGCTTCGACGACGCCATTTCCGCGGTCCGGCTGACGACGCGCGACTGAACACCGCTCGGGAGATGACGGACCGTTGAGGTGATAGCCGGGCGGGGCGCCTAGAGCCGGCGCCTGAAGGTACCGAAGATCTGGCGCGGCGATCCGGCCTGTAGGGTGTTGTTCAACGACGCGGCGGTGTCGAAGAACTGCCCGGAGCCGAGCGCGGCGACATACCGTTCGTCCGTCAGGTTGACGGCGTTGATCTGGAGCTCGACGCCGGCAAGCACGCCGTTTGCCGGGAAGCGATATTCGATGGTGGCATCGAACAGCGTGTAACCCTCCACCGTCACGTCGCCGGTGTAGGTGGTATTGCGACGCGACGTGTACGCGCCGGCAAGATCGCCGAAGAAGCGCCCATCGTCGTAGTTGATCTCGCCCTTGCCGAGATGGGCGGGAGTGTCGACGGTGCGCACGCCTTTGGTCCGGACGAAGGCCGCGCCATTGGCGGTGTCGTCGTCGTAGCTGCGGTCATTGTACGAATAGGAGGCGATCAGCGCGGGCGGGCGGGCGACAGGCGCGTGCCGAGTTCGTACGAAGCGAACGGGTCTGAGCTCTGCAGCGCCACGCCAGGCAGCCGCGCCACCGCCTTCAGCGGCGAACTTCCCGGCGGCAGGATGTCGATCGCCTTGCGTGAGATCGTCTGTTTTTGGCGGACCTTGCCGCGGCCATAGACCACGATCTCTGCGCCTGCATCCCGGGTTTCGACCGTCGCCGCCTGCTCCCCCGGTGTGGCGCGCGCGTGCGCGGTGCCGGAGATGGCGAACAGCGCGCTTGCCAAGGCGAGCAGCAGCGTCTTGCGGATCATGAACTTCCCACTTTGTAAGGTGCCTGCGGAGATCGCCGCTGATCAGCGAGCGTTACGGCGCGGGTACGATCACCTCGGGTCGCTTCCGGTGCTTTCCCGCGACGGATTCATGACGTCCGGTCGTCGGCGGGTCGCCGATCCGCCGACGCGTGCGCATGATCTCGCTGCACGGAAGCGGGGAATCGCCGTTGTGCAGGGGGCAAGCCTTTGCCCTGCGACTTCGCCTTTGTGAGGAGCTCGACCCCCGTCAACCGCCGCTTGGCTTCTGCTACGGCGGCTCACTGGGGCCGGTGCCGCAAGGCGTTGCGCTACGGCATCAATAAAGAAGTCTATGCTGCTCCTTTCGAGCACCCATCGCTCGCGCTTTTGCCAGCGCCTGCGACCCCTTTTCACTGATGATGACAGCGTTGTACGATATCATATAGTGAAGATTTTCGCGATCATCGCGCGTATCGGTCCCGAAGTGCCGTGATGTATCATGGTGCTGCGCCAGCTGCTGGCAGCATTGTCCATCAACGAAATAATAGCCCGAGCCTGGCTGGTTTGGAGTGGAGAAATGTTCGGGAGAAGGGCGAAAGCCTCCCTGTGTGATACCGGTAAGTCGCATATAGAAGTTCACCTGGTTTAGCGGCCCTTCTACCTTGGCATCGAAATCATTATTCGATGTCGGTCCGCTAAACATCTTGTTGCGTACCTCGAAATACACGAACCCCCGTGTCCTTGAAAGATCGTGTACGTAGGCGTTGACGCGCTCCGACGGGCTTGAACGCTCCAGGTGGAAGTGATCGGCGATCTGATCGAGGCTGCCGGTTCCCATCACGGGAACGAAGTGGAGACCTTGCGTCTCTGCGAGGAGATTTCGAGGTGATACCAGCGTGCTACTGAATTTCAGGATCGAACGGTCTTGCAGGCCCATGCGCCTGATCATCGACGCGGTCTTGCCGATTGCGGAGGACGTCTTGATATCAAACATGTAGACGAGATTGCGATTGCCGATGTCAACGTCGCGCATCATATTCTCAAGTCTTTGGAACGATAGCGCGAGACATTTCCCAAGGGATCCCGCAGCCGCAATTTCTCAAGCGTTGCATCGCGCAACTTGCTGATTTCAGGATTGCTCTGGGTGTTTCGCTCGGAGCGGACGTATGGGTCGAACAGATGCCCGTTTGCGGCGAAATTGGTTGTCCGGCCCACGCGGGTGTCGTGGATGGGCCACTATGTTCCATCAGCGGATTCCCTGACGTCGATCTCGACGGCTTCGATACCGGCATTGCCCGTGGCATTGATCGCGCAAATGGAATTCTCCGGACAGTCCTGTGAAAAATTCCCACGATGTTCGACAATGATGCGAAGGTTGTGGTTGTTTGCCTTCATGCCTTCTATGACCTTGGCCGGCGAGTAATTCTGCTTCGCGGCTGCCGGGGTGCTTAGCGTCACCATCGCTACGATAAGCGCGCCTAGAAATCTTCTCGGTATCACGGTCGATACTCCTGCTTTGGGGCCCAAAGGTGGGCACGACAACCTGGCGTCGGTTATCGAGGACGCTGAAGGTATTGGGTGAAATGCAGATCGCCGCGGTCATCGGCTTCGATCTCGATCGAACCTGCCGGCACCAGGCCCGCGCGCGCGTACGCCGGGGCGAGGCGCCCAGCGACCAGTTGGGCGACCGCCGACTGTTGATCCCCGAACGACTGTAACCGGCCTTCGACGGCGCAGAGCCTGTCGGCGCAGCGGGCGGATTGTACGGCCAGTCCGCGCATCGCTCCTGCAAGCTGTCGTGTCAGTTCGCTTTCCGTGTGGCGTGCCCAGACAGGCTCCCGGCTGCGCCCGTCGAGCATCGCCGCGCGCTCGTTGACGGAAAGCGGCTCCAGATCGGGCAGCGCCGTTTCCGGTCCGCCGCCCGGCGGGACCCAGGCCGGTTTCGACACCGGCGAAGGATGCGCCACGGCCGCCTCACCACCCGCCGGCACGATCCGAATGTGTCCGTCATCGACGGCAGGCGGATCACGGTGCCCGCGCCAGAGGAGCCAGCCCGCGCACAGCAGGATGGCGAGCACCCCCGTGCCGAGCAACCCGCGCATCATGATCGCGGCCGTGGCTGGCCCGGTCTGGTCGCGACGGACGGAGACGATGGTGGTGGAGCGACAGGATCGCGCAAGGCACCGGAATCGGCGTCATAGCGGAATGTCTCGACGATCTCGTCGGTAGCGACGGTCAAGATACCCGCGTCCCGATCGTCCGTGACGGTGATCCGTCGATCGGGTCGGCCCGCACAGGCGACGATCGCACCCCCGGCAAAGCTCGTTCCCTGCAGCGGGCGGATCAGGCAAGCCGATCCCGCCGCGCTACCGATTTCGAGCCAGCCCTGCTCCGTGATGCGGTGCGTGTAGACGGGACGTCCATCCGGGGCGACAGTGACGAACCGTTCCCCGCGGGCATAGCGGCGATCGGGTGCGGTCGACCCTTTTATCCCGACCACGTTGTGAGACAACAATCCCCCGCTCGTCAGGTAATAATGGCCGATCTGCGTGCCGGCGTCGCCGGGCCAGCGCAGGTGCATGTGGACGTGCGGTGGTGCGTCGATATGGCCATGCGGGGCATTGGTATCGAAACCCATGATCTGGATGGCGCCCGATCCGTTCCGGGCAACTTCCTCGCCGATACCGAGCGTGCGCACGACGTCGCGCTGCGCAAATTCCAGTACGTCGGCAGCCCGGCGCTCCATGACCGGGAAACGCCCGGTGGCATAGGCGCCCGCCCTGCGCGCGGGATCGGCATGCTCGAAACGCAGCACCATGCCGGGCTCGACGATATGCGTCGCCACTTCGGCCGCGGTCACCATATCGAAGGAGAGCGGCGGCAACGGCACGACGATCCGCTCGTGCCCGGCGCGAAACGGTATGTCGCCTCCCTCCAGCAGCACGCGCCGCAGCGCATCGGGCTTGCCCAGGAACCCGAGTTCCAGGCTCCGCCGGTAGGGCACGGTGATCGCCACCACGGTCTCGCGCGGATTGTCCGCGTTGAAGAGCGGGTCGGCGACCGGTTCGCACGCAGGGCAGGACGCCGGATCGAAGCGAACCACCGGACCGGAGGCGGCTGCACGCTTGACGAATTTCAGGACGACCCTGACCGTGTCGGTCTCCGCTGCGGCGGCGGGCACGGAAACCATCCCCGCCGCAAGGACCGATGCCGCCAACAGCGAGCGCCTCATCATGGCTTCCACGACAGACCGAGCCAGAACGTGCGGCCGACCGGGAAGTAGTAGTTGAGATACTCACCTCCCGTACCTTGCCGGACGACAAACGGTTCCTTGCTCAGGTTCTGCACCTGCGCGACCAGTTCCAGCCCGTCGTACACGGCGTACCGTGCCTGCACGTCGACCTGCTGGCGCGGCTGCTGATAGAGATCGCGCGTCGGCGTATCGCCGTCGGCCGATTGCATCGCGCGGCCGATGCGATTGTACGAGGCGCGCAACTCGACCGGGCCGATACCGTAGAAAGCGGTCAGGTTGGCGATATAGTCCGGCTGCTGGATCAGCCCGGTCGTCCCGCGCGTCGCGGGAAGTCCCGAGGCGATACCCGCTGCACTGACGGGCTGACGATATGATCCGTCGAGCAAGGTGAAGTTCGCGTTGACGCCCAGCCCCGGGATCGCCGCGATGCGATCGACCGAATAGCCCAGCTCCATACCCTTGATCTTGGCGCTGCTCGCATTGCGCGGCGTGTTGACGAACACCGTCTGGTAACTGACCGCCTGGAACGTCGTGGGCGGCCCTTGCTGGCTGCTGGTGAATATCTCGTTCCTGATGTCTTTCGCAAAGGCAGCGACCGAGATCATGCCGGCGCCCATGTACCATTCGTAGGACAGGTCGTAATTCCACGCCTCGCGCGGCTTCAGGTCGGGGTTGCCGGTATTGACGGTCAGCGTTCCGTCGGTGCCGATCCCGAACGAGGTGCGCGCGGCATATTGGCTGTAATCCGGGCGGCCGATGGTCTTGGATACGCCTGCGCGGATCCGCATGCCGTCGCCCAGCTGGTACGTGGCAAGGGCAGAGGGGAGCCAATAGGCATAGTCGGTCGTACGCCGCGTCGCTTCGTAGCGGGTCGCGCCCCGCATCGTCGGTGCCCGGTTGGTATCGACGACCAGTGTCGTCGCGTCGTAACGGACGCCCGCCTGCACGTCGAACCGGTCTGCGCGGAACAGCAGCTGCGCATAGCCGGCCTTCGTCGTTTCGAGATCGCGGAAGTCGTCGGCGGCATTGTTGGCACGCTGGTCGGTGGCGACGAACGCGCTGCGGTTCGCCTCGAAACGCCGCCATGCCGCCGGCCGGTCGATCAGCAGATAGGGTACGGCCGGCGTGAGATAGGCGCCGGGCCGTTGATCGTGCAGGATGCCGCGCATCGTCCCGATCGTCGCCAGTCCGGCAGCGTTGGCGGAAACATGTTCGGTGTAGCGCTGATCGTAGGACAGATCGGTACGCGTCACTGCCGCGCCGATGTTCGCACCGAACCCGCGGTCGTCGCCGGTCGCGTTGACGCCGAGGTTGATCCTGGCGAAATCGACGGTGGAATCGAGATCGCGGTTGATGCTGCGATAGTAGAGCGCCCGATAGCGGTCGGGGTTACCCGCTGCCGCGGTATCGTTCAGGGTCAGCCGTGGCCGACCGCCATCGATGATATAGCCATAGCCGAACGCAGGCAGAAAACCCGCCTGGGCCGTGCCCGCGCGCGGGCTGGTGTCGTATTTGATCATCTCGCGCAGTTCGCGATATTCCGCTTTCGAGCGCGCCAATGTCGTATCCAGCACGACGCCGCTTCCGAAATCGTGTCGCCCCTTCGCATCGATCAGCCAGGTGTCGCGGGTGACGGGCTGATAGGTCAGCCCCTGTTGCAGATCGCCCTGCGCGAAGGCGCCGCTCGTCGCGGTGACGGCAGTGGGCGCGCCGGTGGGCAGGGTCAGTATCTCGTACCGGGTCTCGGTATCCTTGTCGTGATAATAGCCGCCGAACAGCGACAGCTCGGTCGCGTCGTCGGGGCGCCATTCCAGCTTCAGGTTGCCGCTGAGCCGGGTGCGCAGGTTCTCGAAGAAATAATCCTGATTGCGCACCGGGACGAGCAGGCCGCTCGACCGGTTCGGGAACGGCGTGCGCGCGCCGGCCGCGGTGAAGTAGGACCAGCCCGCACCGTTGCTGTCGCCCGGCAGTTCCGCGCGCGCCGTCGACGGCAGTCGCTGGTATTCGACCGACGCCACGATCCCGAACGTCCGGTCGGCGCCGAAACGCGCCGCGCCTGTGGCGTCCGCGCGGATCGCCGGGCCGCCGCGCCGGATCAGCTTGCCGGCGGTGTCGTTATGGCCGCCATTGGCGTTGACGACGAAGAACCGGTCGTCGCGCCCGTCGAAGGCGCTTTTCGACACGATGTTGATCTGGCCGCCCAGTGCATGCGGATCATATTGCGCGGTGACGCTCTTGATCGCCTCGATCCGCGACACGAGCGAGGCCGGCAGCATGTCGAGCCGCGCGCCTCGGAACACCCAGTCCGGCGAAGCGAGCGGAACGCCGTCGATGGTCACGAGGCTGTATTTCGGGTCGAGCCCGCGGATCGTCGCGCGCTGATAGATGTCGCGGTTCTTGGTCGGATCGGCACCACCGACGACCGAAACGCCGGTGATCCGGCGGCTGGCCTCCACGATATTCAGGTCGGGCAAGCGGCCGACATCATCCTGCGACACGGCATCCAGGATGACGGTCGAATCCCGTTTCGCCTTGACGGCCGAACGTTGCGACGAACGGAAGCCCGTCACGACGATGTCCTCGCGCGCACCCTCGCCCGCACCTTCGTCGGAAACTGTCGGCGGCGCCTGCGGAGCTGCTGGTGCGGAAAAAGGCGTTTGCTGCTGCGCCAGCGCGGGCGTGCCCGCAAGGATCGTGCTCGCCAGCAAGCCGCACATCCAACCCGTTCCGTACGCCATATCGAATCACCCCCAAAAACCAGGAGCAATATATATCACAATGTATGTTATTTATTTGACAGTTGTAGGGAGATGACGGAAACGTAGCCGGGTGAGCAGCTTAGCTGGCCGGGGAAGGACTTGGATGGGTGCCATCGTCATCAGTGCACGGGCACGCACGGTCCTTGCGACGATCAGACGTCACGGGGCGGCGTCCCGCGCGGCGTTGATCCGCGAGAGCGGACTGTCCGGAACAGCGATCTTCAGGGCGACCGAGGAACTGGAAGCGGCCGGGCTGGTGCGTACCGGTGATCCCGTGGCAAGTGGACGCGGGCAACCCAGCCACCTCATCCACATCGTTCCCGACGCTGCCTTCGCGCTGGGCCTGTCCGTGATGACGGACCGCGCCGATGTCGTGCTGCTCGATCTGGCTGGTCGTGTGCGGGCGCAGCGCGAGATCACCGTCGCGGGCATGCCCCGGGCGGCGCTGCTCGATGCTGCGGTCGCATTCGGGACTGCGGCGTTGCAGCCGCTCGGGATACCGCCGGGCAGATTGAAGGGGATGGGGATCGCGGTTGCCGGCTATTTCGTCGCACCCGGGACGGTCAACCCCGGTGAGGAGCTGAATGACTGGGCGCTGGTCGACCTGCACGCGGCCGCCGCGCGCCAGCTTGCCCTGCCGGTCGCGATCGAGAACATCGCCAGTGCCGCCGCGCTGGGCGAGCGACTGCTCGGCAGCGGCGCGCGCTATGCCAGTTCCTGTTACGTCAACGTCGCGGGCGGGTTCGGTGCCGGCGTGATCGTCGACGGCGTGCTGCTTCGTGGATACCATGGCAATGCCGGCGAGGTTGCGGGACTGTTCCCGCTCGCCGGGCGCGTCACGCCCAATCTGGCCACCTTGCGGCATTGTCTGGACGATCATGGTGTCGCGACTGCCGGTATCGCCGACATGATCGCCCGTTTCGATCCGGCATGGCCGGGGATCGAAACCTGGCTGGAGCAGCATCAGCCGAGCTTTTCCTATCTATTTGGAGCGCTCCGCTACACGCTGGATTGCGAGGCGATCATCCTGGGCGGGCGGCTGCCGCGTGTTCTCGCGCAGCGGATCGTCGCCGCGGTCGACTGGCCCGAAGCGCAGTTGCCCGCCCGCCGCGAGCGGCGCGCGCCTATGACGAAGCTGGACGTCGCGGTGCTGGAGCCCGAGCTTGCCGGCCCGCTGGGCGCGGCGGCGCTGGTTTTCCATCGGACCCTGTTTGACTGACGGCAAAGGCCAGCGCGAGCGCGGTCGACGCAATGGCAAGAAGGGCGAGCGGCATCAACAGCGACGGCGGCGACCCGGGATCGACGAGTGTCACGCGGTACGGGGAGCGCGCCATGACCCGGCCGATCAACAGCATCGCCGCGGCTTGCGCCAACTTCGACACGCACGTGAACGTACCGACATAGCCGGTCGCGCCGCCTGCGGCAGCGTGGGTCATCATCGCGGTCCAGAGCGCGAGCCACAGCCAACCCGTGGCGATACCGAACCCCAGCCCTGCGAGACCGCTGCCGAGCGGCGACGGCCATGCCAGTCCGAGCGAGGCGAGCGTCGAGACCAGCGCAGCAAGGACCAGCATGCCCGCGGCAGACACCCGGCGCCGGCCCGCGAACCACAGGAACTGGCTGGCCAGCCCTCCGGTCGCCGCCCAGACCATGATGCCCATGCCCCGCCCGGCGAACGTCGCCTGATAGGGCTCCAGGGTCCGGAACGTCGCACCGGCGGCCATCATCACCGCCAGAGCCGCCAGTACACCCCCGAACGACAATGACGGGATGGGAGCGATCTCGGCAGGCGTATCCCCCGTCTCGTCGGGCCTGCAGGTCCGCGCAAGCCACCATGCCGAGCCGCAGGCGAGCACCGCGAGGCACGTCGCCCACGTGAGCCACGCGACGGGTCCTTCCCCCCGTACCAGCAACGGGGCCGCGATCCCGCCGACTGCGAGACCGGCAATCCCGGACGCGATGTTGCGTTTGGCAAGCAACGCCTGGCGAGTTTCGACGGAGAACCCGGCAAGGGCGACGACAGCGTTTTGCGGCACGTCGAGAAACGGATAGCTTGCGCGGAAACCCAGGAGCATGAACAGCGCCCAGCCAAGCCGCTGATCGTGCGCGATCAACGGCGTCGCGCAGACCAGCAGGAAGAACAGACAGGTCACCGGCGCCCCCCATGCCTGACGTCGCATGGCATCGACGGTGCTGACCACCAATGTCCGCCAGCGCCGCCCGATCCCGGCATCGACCGCGCCGTTGAGCACCAGCGAGGCGGCCATGATCAGGCTCATCTCCGCCATGCTCAATCCGCACGCTTCGGTCAGAAAGAAGCCGAACAGCAACGTGCTGGCGTGCCAGAGCTGGCTTTTGGCGAAATGCGCGAAAAGGTAGGACGACATAGCCGTTAGATCTCGCCGTCCCCGTCGCCCTGCCTGAATGAAGGCGGTCGTGCCTTCCTTTACGGAAATTGCGCTCACCCGACCATCAGGATGGACGCTAGCCGAAATTTGTGTGCCTTTTATGTACGCGGATGGAAGGTTGCGGTGATCCTGCCGCGATGAAGGCCATCCGAGCCGGCGGCCTCTATTTTCCGAGGAATTTCGCCCGACGGTTCGCCTGTCCGTCGCGTTCCAATGCGCGTCGGGGACGTCGCCGCGTTCGACGGCGGGTATGCGGAACACCCTTCCTGCAACGGCCGGGCGGCGTTCCGCCAGCGCAGATGTTGCATTTCCCATGCTTGCCAAGCGGCGCGGGCGACCGCACTCGTTAGTTCCTGATATACCACGACATGGACAAACCGCCTCATGGACACGCCCCGATCGGCATCGATTCCCCGAAAAAGAGAAGAAAGCCTGCTTGAACGAACATATAAATGCGGTACTGATATTTCATAAGCGCATGGAGCGCGATTGCACGGGGGGGATAATGAAGGCTCGAGTAGCACTTTTGCGCGGCGCGGCGTTCGTCGCACTTTTGAGTTCCGAAGCAGCTTATGCCAAAGCTGGGCCTGAGACGACGCAAGCCGGCACCGCAGGCGCCGCGTCCGAGGGCGTTCAAGTTGGTGTGCCGGCGGCCGGTGCGCAGGCGCCGGATACGCGTGCATCCGATGCGACCGATTCTCCGGGAGCGGATATTATCGTCACCGGATTGCGCGCGAGCCAGCAAGCTTCGATCGAACTGAAGCGCCAGGCCGTCAACCAGGTGGACTCGATCACCACCCAGGACATCGGCAAGTTACCCGAGCAGAACGTCGCGGAATCGCTGCAGCGCATTCCCGGCGTGACGATCAGTCGCAACGGGGGCGACGGTCAGTTCGTGTCGGTGCGCGGCCTCGGCCCGCAGTTCAACGTGGTGACGCTGAACGGTCGCGTGCTCGCCACCGACAACATCGGACGCGAGTTCAGCTTTGACATCCTGCCCTCCGAGCTGATCGCCGGGGCCGATGTGTTCAAAAGCCCGAATGCGCGCATCAACGGTGCCAGCATCGGTGCGACCATCGACGTGCGCACGTTGCGGCCCCTTACCCAGAAGGCCTTCGTCCTCGCCGGGTCGTTCGACATGCAGTACGACGACCTGCCCGGCCAGTGGAACCCGCGTGCTTCGGGCGTGGTGAGCTGGCACAATGACGACAACACCATCGGCGCCTCGCTGGTCGCATCCTACCAGAAGCGCAACGTACGGATCGACTCGTTCGATATCGGCGCCGGCTGGGTTCGGCACAGCAACAACGACAGCTATTATGCCGGGCGTGTGGCGCCGTCGCTGGGGTCGTTCACGAACGTCGTGATGCCTTCCAACATCTCGCCGACCGTCAGCTTCTCCGACCGCGAGCGCATCGGGCTGAGCGGCACCATCCAGGCCGAGGCCAGTGAGGAACTGACGTTCACCGGCGACGGCTTCTTCTCGCATCTCCGGCAGCTCGACACGGCAAGCGGCATCGCTTTCGACTTCAGCGGCGGCACGCTGGCGGCGATGACGGTCGGCGACGACAATCGCGCGGTATTCCAGCGCTTCACCGGCGGCTTCGTCGACCAGATCGTCACCCGTTATCCGCGCAAGGCCGACACTTATCTGATCGGCGGCAACCTGGCGTGGGATCACGGCCCGATCAAGCTGGTCGCCGACCTCGCGGCGTCACGCGCCACGCGCCGTGGCAATGAAGACCAGTATTTCTCCACCATTCGCCGCACCAATTCGACGCTGGAGTGGGACAGCCGGACCGGCACGAACATCTTCGATACCAGGTTCAGCAATCCCGGTTATGCCAACGCGGCCGTCGACCGGAACAACGTCGGTGCGCATTTCGAGTTCGCGGGCGGCACGAACACCACCGACAAGACGCTTGAGGCGCATCTGGATGGCGAGTGGGCTCCGACGGATGCGGTCAAGATCTCGTTCGGCGGCGCCCGACAGAACCGCGACAAGACCGCAAGCAACGTCTCGCAGCCGGGCGCGTCGCAATGCGCGTTCTGTGGTGGCACGGTCTACTCGCCGCTGCCTGCCTCGTTGTTCTCCGCCACCCCGTCCGACTGGTTCCCCGGCTACAAGGGCGATACCGTACGCCAGTGGGTCATCTACGATCCGCGCGAAATGGCCAACACCCTGTCGGCGTTCCGCAGCAATTCACCGGGCTTTGCCGGCTATCAGCGTCCCGTGGCGGATCCCGCACAAAGCTCGATCGTCAAGGAGCGTGTCTGGGTCGGCTATCTGATGTTCGACGTAAAGACCGATCTGGGTGACATGCCGCTGGCGATCAACACCGGCGTCCGCTTCGAGGACACCAGCTTCACCTCGGACGGCGCGGCGCAGACGATCCTCAGCGCGCGCTCGAACGGCCAGGGGCAGAATATCATCGCCCTCTCGCCGGTCGTGCCGATCGGCTTCGAGGGGCATTATTCGGACCTGCTGCCGTCGTTCAACGCCCGCCTCGATGTGACCGATACGCTCGTCGTCCGCGCCGATGCCTCGCGGGTGATGAGTCGCCCGACGCTGACCGATCTGTCTCCGGCGCAGAACATCCTCTCGAATCCGGGTAACGAGCAGATCACGCGCGGCAACCCGAACCTGTTGCCGTTCCGCGCGTCGCAGATCGGTGCGGCGCTCGAATGGTACATCGACCGCTACTCGCTGCTGTCGGGTGCACTGTTCTACAAGAGCATCGACAGCTTCGTCGCGCGCACGACCACGGCGCAGACCGTTGATCAGGTCACCTTCCAGGTCACCACCCCGACCAACGGCAAGGGTGCGACCGTCAAGGGCTTCGAGGTCAATTACCGTCAGGCGTTCCGCAACCTGCCGTCGCCGCTCGACGGTCTGGGCATTCAGGCCAACTACACCTACACGGCAAGCAACGCCAATTACGCCAATCAGGTCACCGGAACGAGCTATGGCCTGGAGGGACTTTCGAAGAATTCCTATAGTCTGGTAGGATTCTACGAGAAGTATGGCGTGCAGGCGCGCGTCGCCTACAGCTGGCGTGACCGCTACCTGATCCAGGCCAGCGGGCGCAACGGGCTTCCGCTCTACTCGAACAGCTACGGGCAGGTCGACGCCAGTCTGATGTACGAAATAAACCCGCACCTCACGTTGAGCGTCAACGCTCTAAACCTCAACAATGCGAAGGAGTTCACCTACTCCGACGTACCCGAACAGGTGTTCAGCTACCGTTTGACCGGTCGGCGATACCTGGTTGGTATCCGGGCGAAGTTCTGATCCTGGGCGGGCGCGATCCGAGCAGGAGGTCGGCGGATACCTTCCGGCCTCCGATCGCGCCCGTGTGGCGCAGCCCCGACTTCTACCATGACGTTGTTCCGGTGTAATTCCGGGAAGCGCTGGCGGACGAAGGACTTGCGCGTGCCGGCATGCCGCTGTCGGACGCACCGCCATTGTCGATCCGGCAATGGCGGTGCGTCGAGCGCAGTTCGATCTATCCGGGCATCGAAGCCGCCCTCCGGGTGGCCGAGGCCGGCCGTGAAGACGCAGTTCTGCGACAGGCATAGCCCACGATCCCGAAACCGGCCAGCATCAGTAGCCATGTTGCCGGCTCGGGCACGGCGGCTGCCGACCGAATGGTCATCTCGCCGCGGCCCATGGCGTCACCGATGTTGGTGGAGAACGTCATAGCCATGCCCTCTCCAGGGTTCATGCGCCCGCCTGCGGACAGCAGCGAAGTTCCGTAGCCCGACAAAAGCATGTCGCCGAACTGCATCGCAATCCCGCCGCCCTGAAGTTCCGAAAAGAAGGAGACGGTTGGCGCTGCCAAGTCGATGCGCTGCCCACCTAACCTGTATTCAAATGAGGATACGACGACGGGACTATGTACGAGCGCATCGTCAACGGTGAAGTCGAAAGAAAAACTGCTGTCGGGCGAGGTCGCCGCACTCGCCATTGTGTCGCGGTCCCAGGCCCCCGAACCGATAACCTGCATCAGGGCGGCTTGTGCAGTGGCCGGCCAGCACAGCGACATCGCAGCCGCCAGCGTCAATCCCAAACGCGGAACCTTCATAAATCCCCTCCTGTGTCTCTCAACCGTTGGCACGCGCTGATCGAGTGCGTGTCCGGCCTGATTCTGATATTCCAGATATCTGTTTACAGCAAGAAACAATGGACATAGTAATTTCACGTCAACGATGCCTGTTCACAAAGTGCGTAATGTTGATATAATTGGCAGAGGATGTTGAAGAACATGGGAAAACTCGCAATCCGCGGCGCCTTGACGCTGCTGGCGTCAACTTGTTTGGCCGGCGTGGCCCAGGCATCCACCAATTATTACGTCGACCCTGCCAACGGCAGCGATCAGGCGTCCGGGGCAAGCGTTGACGCTGCCTTCCGGACTCTCGCCCGTGCAAAGCAGGCGGTGCGTTCCGTCAACGCCACGATGAAGGACGACATCGTCGTGAACCTGCGCGGCGGCACGTATAGCCTCACGACCCCGCTGGTGCTGGACACGGCGGATTCCGGCATGAACGGCCACACCGTGATCTGGAAGGCCTATGCATCGGAAACGCCGCTCATCACGAGCGCGCGGCGGGTGACCGGATGGCGCTCGGTCGGGAACGGTCAGTACAAGGCCGCGGTCGGCGCGATGAACTTTCGTCAGATGTTCGTAAACGGCGTCCGGGCGACACGCTCCCGCCATCCGGAGGTGGGCAGCTTCGGGCAGTTGCTGAAAGGAGATCGCGCTGCCGAGACACTCACGACGTCGAGCGTCCTGGTCGGGAATTGGGCCAATCTGCCCCGCGTCGAGATGAGTCTGCTGATGCAATGGGCGGAATCCTATCTTCGCCTGGCGAGCATCACGCCGCAAGGCGATCGCGCGGACATTCGCATCCAGAAGTACGAAAGCGATATCTTCTTCCAGCGGCCCTTTCCGTTGCTGAAGGAGAACTCACCGTTATTCTTCCAGAACGCGCGCGAGTTCCTGAATACGCCGGGTGAGTTCTACGTCGATACCGATGAGCGCGCGGTCTATTATATGCCACGCAACGGCGAGACGTTGAGCGCCGCATCCGTGATCGTTCCCACGCTGGAGACGCTGGTCCAGATCAAGGGAAGCAGTTTGGATGCACCCGCGCACGACATCCGCTTTTCGGGCATAACGTTCGCGGACACGACGTGGCTATATCCCAATAGCCGTGGTCATATGAACGAGCAGGGAGGCATGTACAGCCTGGCGGCCAACATGCAGAACGAGCAATATGTCGGGCGTCCGCCCGCCGCGGTCTCCGCCGCATGGGCCGATCGTCTGCAATTCGACGGCAATACCTTCACCCGTGCCGGTGCCTCCGCACTCGATCTTCATAACGGCGTCCATCAGAGCGCCATCGTCGGCAACGTGGTGTATGACATCTCCGGCAATGGCATCGTCGTCGGCAAGTTCAGCGATCCGGACTACGAGGATCATCTGGTGTACAATCCGCCCATCACTCCGGCGGGTGAAGATCCGCGCGAAGTGACGCGCGACGTCGACGTGCTGAACAATCTGGTGACCAGGATCGGGCAGGACTATTTCGGCACCGCGGCGATCAACGCCGGCTTCGTCAACACGGTCAACATCCGGAACAACGAAGTGACTGCAGTGCCGTGGGCCGGCATCTCGCTGGGCTGGGGCTGGCAAAAGGCGGCGAATGCACTCGGCAACAATCATGTCGACCGGAACGAGGTGGCCGCCGCTGTCGGCATGTTGTGCGATACGGCCGCAGTGTATCACCTGTCGAACGATCCGGGCACCACGATCGACGCGAACTATTTCCACGACATCACCCGCAGCCCGTCGGCATGTCCGCACTACGTCGGCGGCTTCTACCTCGACGAGGGAACCAGCAACGTTTTCGTTCGCGACAACGTGATGCAGACCGTTGAAAACCCCAAAATCTTCAACTTCACCGGCCCCAACAACGTCGTGCAGAACAATGAGGGGCAATCGTCGGCGACGATCAAGGCGGCCGGCCTCGAAGCGCCCTACCGGTCTCTGCGGAACCGCGTGAACCTTGCCTATAATCGTCCGACATCGTCGTCCTCGGTCTATGCGGCGCCGTTCGCCGCCGGGCGGGCGAACGACGGAAACGTCGGCAGCGGCTGGTCGCCGACCGCCAGCGACACCGCCGCATGGTGGCAGGTCGATCTCGGCCAGCCGTATCAGCTGGGCAGCTTCAGCATCGTCACCCGGCAGGATATGGATCAGCCGGATTCCCGCACCAATTTCGAGGTGCAGGCATCGAACGATCCCAACTTCGCCGACTTTACCGTCATCGGCCGGCAAGATCGCTGGACGCGAATCCCGTTCAGCGGCACGCTGACGCGGCAGGTCGTGGATAATGGCGCATACCGCTACGTCCGCGTAGCGAAGACCGACACGAACTATCTGTTCATCAGCGAGTTCAGTGTCGGCGCAGGTGGTGGCGAGGCGGTCAGCTATCCCGCACCCGATTTCGATCCGGCGCGCTATTACACGATCAAGAACGTGAACAGCGGCAAGCTCCTCGACGTGTCCGGCGAGAAAACGGAGCCGGGGACCCGACTGCAACAATGGGCGGCCACCGGCGCGAAGAACCAGCAGTTCCAGATCGTCAAGGTATCGGGCAACCTTTTCAAGATTGTGGCGCGACACAGCGGGCTGGTGCTGGATGTCAAGGACGGCAGCAGTTACCCGGGTGCCGGGATCAACCAATATGCGTTCGAGGGCACGAACCACCAATTGTGGTACTTCCAGCCCGCCGCCGACGGCACCTGGGTGATCCGCAGCTTCCGCAGCGATCTGGCGCTGGAGATCGGTGGAGAGTCGGTGGCGGACGGTGCCGCTGCCGCACAGTGGACTTACTACACCCAGAACAATCAACGCTGGACGATCGAATAGGCGGTGACGGTCCGCGGCGAACGTGCATCGCCGCGGACCATCGAGCCTTTTCTTCCTCAAAGATCGAAATGCGGGACATGACGACAGCGTCAGCAACATCGAAACACAGGGCAGCGCGATGCTGCGGGGTAATGACGGCGGCGGCAAGCGCCCTGGCGACGCTTCGGGCGCAGGCGCAATCGTATGACGATCCCGCAGGATCGGGTGCGATCGTCGGCGCGGTCAGCTGGTTGCAGGGCACGCTGCTCGGCACGGTCGCGACGGTAGTGGCGGTGATCGCGGTGGCATCGGTGGGATTCATGATGCTGACCGGGCGGATGAACTGGCGGTATGGCGCGACGGTGATCCTGGGCTGTTTCATCCTGTTCGGCGCGGCGGGGATCGTCGGCGGCATCCGATCGACGTCGGGGTCGGAATATGGCGGAAACTAGCGTCGGCACGCTCGACCGTGACACGCTGTTCGTCGCGTTGGCGCGGCCGCAGATGTTCGCCGGCGTGACGTACAGCTTCTTCGTGCTGAACGCGGTGGTCACGACCGAAGTGTTTCTGCTGTCGAGGTCGGTCTGGGTGCTGGTACTGGCGCTGGCGGTCCACGCCGGCGGCTGGATCGCGTGCCGGTACGAGCCGCGCATCTTCGACATGATGCTCAAGCGCTCGGTGCATTGCCCGCGCGTGCGCAACCATCGCTTCTGGCGCTGCAACAGCTACCGCGCATGACGACCGAGGCGCTGTTCTGGGCGCGGGAAAAGGCGGCCGGCCTGCGGTTGCCGTATGTGGCGATGGTGGACCCGTACACGCTGTTGTTGCGGGACGGGCGGCTGGCACAGTTCGTCCGTCTTGACGGTTTCCTGTTCGAAACCGCCGAGACGGACGAGATCAACTACCGCAAGCAATTGCGCGACGCGATGTTGCAGGCGGTGGGGACGTCGCGCATCGCGCTCTACCATCATGTGGTGCGCCGCGCCGCGCCGGCACCCGCGGCAGGCGCGTTCCCCGATGCGTTCAGCGCACGGCTGGACCGGACATGGACCGACCGGCTCGCGTCGCGGCGATTGTTCGTGAACGAAATCGTGCTGACGATCGTGCGCGGTCGTCCGCGGGGGCGCGGCGACGCGCTGCAACGCCTGTTCTCCCGTGTCGGCCGCGGCGGCGGCCGGCAGGCCCGGCTCGACACGCTGATGGCGGAGGTGCGCGCGCTGGATGCCGCGCGTGAGGCGATCACCGCCAATCTGTCGGCTTATGGTCCGCGCCTGCTGGGAGAGTATGACCGCGGCGGCGGGCGATGCTCGGAGCCGCTCGCATTCCTGTCTGACCTCTATAACGGTCGGCCCGGCCGCGTGCTGTTGCCGGAGGACGATGTCGGCGATTACCTGCCGCGCCGCCGCATATCGTTCGGCACCGACGTGGCGGAACTGTCTGCGATGGCGGGCGCCGACCGCAGTTACGTCGCGATGGTCGGCGTGAAGGATTACCCCGGGCACACGCTGCCCGGGATGCTGGACGAGGTGTTGCGCCTGCCCCTGCAAATGGTGGTGACGCAAAGCTTCGGGTTCGCCGACCGGCAAGCCAGTCTGGGCCGGATCAACCTGGTGCTGCGCCGGATGCGGGCGGCTGACGACGAGGCGGTCAGCCTGCGTGGCGACCTGATGCAGGCGCGCGACGATCTGGCGGCGGGGCGTGCGGTCTTTGGTCAGCATCATCTGACCTTCGCCATCCGCGCCGACACGCCGGCCGAACTGGACCGTGGCGTGGCCGAGGTGCAGGCGCTGCTGGCCGATCTTGGCATCGCCGCGGTGCGGGAGGATCTGGCGCTGGAACCGGCCTTCTGGTCGCAATTTCCCGGCAACGAAGCGCTTATTCCGCGCCCGGCGCTGATTGCCGGCCGCAACTTCGCCAGTCTCGCCTCGTCGCACAACTTCCCGCACGGGACCGCGACCGGCAATCATTGGGGCGACGCGGTCACCGTGCTGGAGACAAGCGCGGCCGGACCGTATCATTTCAACTTCCACCAGGGCGATCTGGGCAATTTCACGATCATCGGCCCGTCCGGTTCGGGCAAGACGGTGGTGCTGAACTTCCTGCTGGCGCAGGCGCGGCGCTACGATCCGCGCATCGTCTTCTTCGACAAGGATCGTGGCGCGGAACTCTTCCTGCGCGCGGTCGGCGGGCGCTACGACGTGCTGCGCCCCGGCCAGCCCTCCGGCCTGAACCCGCTGCAACTGCCCGACACGCCGGAGAACCGGCGATTTCTGGCCGACTGGATCGCGCAACTGGTATCGTCGTCGGGCGCGCCGGGACCGGAAGAGGCGGCGCAGATCGATGATGCGATCGCGGCGAACATGCTCGCGCCGCCCGAGTTCCGGCAGCTTCGCCATCTCGCCAGCCTGTTCCGGGGTGGCGAGCGCCCCCATGCCGGCGACATCCACGCGCGGCTCGCGCCGTGGTGGGGCAATGGCGAGCGCGCCTGGCTGTTCGACAATGCGGAGGACCGCACCGACCTGCAATCGCGCGTGATCGGGTTCGACATGACGCGCATCCTTGACGATCCGATCATGCGGACGCCCGCGATGATGTACCTGTTCCACCGGGTGGAGGAGCGTCTGGACGGGTCGCCGTCGATCATCGTGGTGGACGAGGGATGGAAGGCGCTGGACGATCCGGTCTTCGTCGCGCGTATCCGCGACTGGGAGAAGACGATCCGCAAGCGCAACGGCATCGTGGGTTTCGCCACGCAAAGCGCCGAGGATGCCTTGTCGAGCAGCATCGCATCCGCGATCGTCGAGCAGGCGGCGACGCAGATCTTCATGGCCAATCCGCGTGCGCAGGCGGAACATTATATCGACGGCTTCGGGCTGACCCGCCACGAATATGATCTGGTGCGCGGCCTGCCCGAAAGCGCGCGCGCGTTCCTGATCCGGCACGGCCAGCACAGCGTGGTGGCGCGGCTCAGCCTGGACGGCGAACGCGAGTTGCTGACGATCCTGTCGGGTCGTGAGCGGACCGTGCGGCTGCTGGACGACATTCGCGCGGAGACCGGTGACGACCCGGCCGACTGGATACCGCGCCTGATGGCCACGCTCGGTTGATGCCGGCCTGTTCCGCTCCCGCGGCGATCGCCGGGCTGGCGATCCGCATCTACGACGCCGTCGATTGCCGGGCGCAGGCGCTGGGCCGCGATGGCTTCGATGCGCTGGCCGGCTCGTCGATGTTCGCGCAGCTGCTATCGGGCATGATGATGATCGCCGTCGCCGTGATCGGCTATCGGCTGATATTCGGCGGGGTTCCGACGACGCGAAACGCGGTGCTGTGGGTGGCACGGATCGGCGCGGTGCTGGCGCTGACCACCGGCTGGGCGGCCTATGGCACGCTGTTCCACCGGGTGTCGTTCGACGCGCCTGCCGAACTGGCGAGCGTGGTGCTGCCCGCGGCCGGGCTGGGCGATCCGTACATTCTGGTCGGGCGCGTGCAGGCCACCTATGACGCGTTCGTCGCCGCGGGGCAGATGGCGTCGCAGAACGATCCAGCCGACGCGCCGCCGCCCCCGGCGGGAGTCGATGCGGTCGCGGCACCGGCGGTGCCGGCGGTCGGCGATGACCGGTCGCTGGGTCCGCTGGCGTTCTCCGCCGCCGGCGTCGTGCTGTTGGTGACCGGGCTGGGCAGTTTGCTCGCCGCCAAGCTGGCCGGCGGGCTGCTGCTCGCCTTGGGGCCGTTGTTCGTGCTTGCCTTGTTGCTGGATGCGACGATCGGCCTGTTCGAAGGATGGCTGCGCGCGCTGGCCGTGGTGTTGCTGGGCGCGCTGGGCACGACGGCGGTGCTGTCGGTCGAACTCGACGTGCTGGCCGGCGAGATGGCGATTGCGACCGACGCCGGGCAGGCGGCGGCGCGCGATCCGGCCGGCATCATCGCGATCGTCGCGATGTTCGGCGTCGTGCTGGTGGTGATCTGGTTTGCCGCGGGGCGCGCGGCCGGGCGCATCCGGCTGCCCAGAACGATCCCCGCCGTCCCCGTGGGGGCGGCGGCGCCGGCACCCGCACCGTCGGAACGGCTCCCGGCGTCGGCGAACGTAGCGGGCGGCACCAGCGCACCGGCGGTGCTCGCCTCTTCGGTGCTGCGTGTCCGCACGGTTACCGAGGCCATCTCGCGTCGCGAGCGCGGGATATCGGGCGGGATCACGCAAGTTCCCGACGCGACCGCTGCGACGGCGCAGGCGGGCGCGGACGGCCACGCGCCACCACCGACCGCGATGGCGCCGCACACCCCGGCCGGCCGGCGGCTGAACTGGCGGCAGAACACGGCATGACAGGGCGATACCTGAGATGAGCGACAGCGACGACGATTATTACCGGCGTGCGAGCGGATGGGCCGTTGCGCAACAGGCCGCGTCCGACCGCTCGCGGCGCGTTGCCTGGGCCGTCGCGGGGGTGGCGGTGGGCGTCATCGCGCTGCAGGCCACCGCGCTGGCGCTGATGACGCCGCTGAAGACGGTGGAGCCGGTGACCCTGCTCGTCGATCGCACGACCGGGTTCGTCCAGGCACTGAAGCCGCTGGAGGCGAACCGCGTCACCCGCGATGCCGCGCTGACCCAGTCGTTCCTGGTCCAGTACGTCATCGCGCGCGAGGGCTTCGCGCGGACGAGCCTGCGGCAGGATTACCGCAAGGTGGCGCTGTGGTCCGCCGGGCGGGCCCGTGCCGACTATCTGGCGGGGATGCCGGTCACCAACCCGCAAAGCCCGCTGAACCTTCATCCCGGCGATACCACCGTCGATGTCGCGGTGAAGAGCGTGTCGCCGGTCCGCGATGGCGTCGCTCAGGTCCGTTTCGACACGCGCGTCGCCGGTGGCGGCAAACCCGCGGCACCGCCACGATCATGGATCGCGAACATCCGCTATCGCTACACCGACGCGCCGATGTCCCTGCAGGATCGCTACGTCAATCCGCTGGGTTTTCAGGTGTCGCAGTATCGCCGCGATCCCGAAGCATTGCCCGCCTTTGCGGAACCGCCTGTGGTCGACGCAGCGACCGGGGCCTACGACGTTCGCCTGCCCGTCCCGTCGTCGGCCGGTCGATCGATGCGCTCGCCGGCCTCGGCGATGCCCGCGACGGCCACGATCGTCGTCCCGATGGCGAACCTGCCGATGGGGTCGCCGCTGGGGCCCGGCCGATGAGGATGTGCTATCTGCTGTGCGGCGCGCTGATGCTCGGTGTGACGAGCGGCGGCCTGGCGCAGGCCGACCCGCCGGCGGAACGATCCGGCGATCCGCGCATCCGGACGTTGCTCTACGATCCCGAGCAGGTGTTCGAGGTGCAGGTCGCCTCCGGCTTCGCGCTCACGCTCGCGCTGGCTCCGGACGAGCGGGTGGAGAACGTCATCGTCGGCAACAGCGCGGCCTGGCAGGTTACGCCCAGCCGTCGCGGCGACCATCTGTCCGTCAAGCCGGTCCAGGACGGCGTCGAAACCAACATGACGGTGATCACCGACGCGCGGCGCTACAGCTTCCTGCTGCGGCCCGCATCCGATCCGGCAGCGGCGGCCTTCGACATCCGCTTCCGTTACGCCGGCGTCCCGCGCGACGTGGAGACGATCGTCGCGGCGACCCCGCCGGCCTTTTACAAGGTCAGCGGTGATCGCCTCCTGCGTCCCGGCGCGATGGGGGACGATGGGGAGCGGACCACCATCCGCTGGCCGGACGGCGTCGCCCTGCCGGCGATCTATACGGTCGACGAGCGCGGGCGGGAGTCGATCGTGAACGGTCGCATGGTGGATGGCGACTATGTCGTTCCCGGCGTCGCGGCGCGGTTTCGGTTCCGGCGTGATGGCCGGCAGGCGACCGCCACGCGCCAGCTGCCCAAGGCACGGCCATGACCGCAGCACGGCGGCGGCCGGCATCGACCGGCGAGGATGAATTGCGGCGCATCGCACCGTTGCGTCCCGATGTGCCGGTGACCCGGCCGCGCGGCGGCGCGTGGTTGTTCGCGGGCATGTGCAGCGCGCTGGCGATCGGCCTGTTCGTGGCGCTGGACATCCAGCGGCAGGCGAGGTCCGCGCCCGATCTTGCCGGACGCGGCGGTGCGGCCGCGGGCTTTGCGGAGCCGCCGCCGCTGCGCGTTCCGCCCAGCGCCACGCCGACTCCTGTGGCCGCCCTGCAGGTAGAGCTGCCGCCACCGCCGGTCGAACCTCGACCATCGGACCCGATGCCGCCGCCCGCCGTCACGAACGCGTTGCCGCCACCGCCGCCGCTCCCGACCGGGCGTTCGTCGGCGCAGGCGCCGGTTGCGGCGCGCCGCGATGATCAGGCGATGGTGTACGATCGCTCGGGCGACGCCGCCGGCCCCGCCACGGCCGCAGCCGGCACGACGGGCGGCTCGCCGGCCGCCGCCTCGGCAGCGGCGGGGGACGACCCGCCGTTGCGCGCCTCCGTCATCCGCGGTCGATCGTCCACGATCGTGCAGGGATCGTTGATCGCAGCGACGCTGGAGACGCCGATCGATTCCACACGGGCGGGCTTCGTCCGCGCGATCGTGGCGCGCGACGCCCGCGGGTTCGACGATACGCGCATCCTGGTCCCGCGCGGCAGCCGCCTGATCGGCGAATATGCATCGGACGTGCAGTCCGGCCAGCGCCGCGTGCTGGTGACCTGGACCCGGTTGATCCGGCCGGATGGCGTCGCGATCCGGCTCGGCGCGCCCTCGACCGACCGGCTGGGGCAGGCCGGCATTCCGGGCCGGGCGAACACCCACTTCCTCGCGCGGTTCACCAGTGCGGTGTTGCAGACCGCGCTGGCGGTCGGGACGAACCTGGCGTCACGGCCGGGAAGGGGGTCGGTGATCGTCGGCGTCCCCGGTCAGGCGACCGGGTCGATCGGGCAGTTGCTGTCGCCGGGCGCCGATCTGCGCCCGACGATCAAGGTGGACCAGGGAGCTGCCGTCATGGTCTTCGTCGCGCGCGATCTCGATTTCGCGGGCGCGGCGCCGCGACAATGACGATCGCGCCATCGCCGTATCTGACGCAATATCTGCAGCCGATTGCAGCATTGCTGGCACGCGACGACGTGACCGACATCTACATCAATGCCCCCGGCGAGGTCTGGGCGGAGACGATCGGCGGCACGATCGAGCGATACGAGGAACCCGCCATCGACGAGGCGTCGCTGTGGCGGTTGGCGCGTCAGGTCGCCAGCCTGTCGCATCAGGGCATCAATCGCGAACATCCGCTGCTCTCGGCGATCCTGCCGGATGGATCGCGCGTACAGATCGTCGCACCGCCGGCGACGCGCGGCGCGATGGCTGTGGCGATCAGGCGGCACGTCGTGGCGGACCGGCGACTGACGGATTACGACTGGTCGACGCTGGCGCGCGCGCGCGATGTGCCCACCGCCCCGGTCGAAACCGATCCCGCCGCGCGGCTGGCCGCGGCCGTCCGCGCCCGCAAGACAATCCTCGTCTCCGGCGGAACGTCGACCGGCAAGACAACCTTCCTCAATGCGTTGCTAAGCGAGATCCCGGCGAACGAACGGCTGATCGTGATCGAGGATACGCCAGAACTGCAATTGCGCCACGCCAATGCGGTCGGCCTGGTGGCCGTGCGCAATGCGTTGGGCGAGGCGCGGATCGGCACCGAAGACCTGCTCCAGGCATCGCTGCGCATGCGGCCCGACCGGATCATCCTTGGCGAATTGCGCGGGCCCGAGGCGATGACGTTCCTGCGCGCCATCAATACCGGGCATCCCGGATCGATCAGTACGATCCACGCCGACACGCCCGACCGTGCGGTGGAACAGCTGGCGCTGCTGGTCCTGCAAACCGGAACCCGGCTGACCCGCGCGGATATATTGCTGTATGTCCACCAGATCATCGACGTCTTCGTCCAGCTCGAACGCCGCAACGGCCGCCGACAGATCACCGAGGTGCGCTGGACCGATCGGACCCGATAAGCGGAAGGCGATAGACGTGTCGTCACGGCATCTGCTGGGCCGGATTGCTCGTGCAGCCGACGCCGACGAACAGCTGGAGCGCTCCGGCAGTATGGGCCTTGCCATCACCGATGTGAAAAGCGCAGCCGGATAGCGCTTGCAGCGTCAAGGCTTAGGCTTGTCGCCGTGTGCGTCGAGTAGACGACGTGCCGTTGCGGGAGACGCTAGGCGAGTCAGGCGCGGGATCGACGGTTGTAACTCCATCAATCCTGCGCCTTTGCGGGGCAGGTTAGCAGCAGCCAGGCTTACCCACACGCATTCGTTTCATACCAACGAAGGGACCACACCATGAAACAGTGAAATGAACGGAGTGCTTGCAGCCACGCCCCTGGGCTGTCGGAGAAACCGACCATTCCCAGCGCACGTGGCCGCGGCATCAGGGTTAGTAGAAGGCCCGAATGGCGAATGCCACGGTTCGGCTGCGCTGGATGAACGAGCGGAACACGTCGGGATCGACGATGTAGTCGCGTCGATTGGCCCGGCTCAGGTTGGTGCCCGTGATGCTGAGCTCCAGATGCTCGACCGGACGGTACGAGATGCTGGCGTTGAGTTGCCCGTAGCTTTTCGTAAACGTCGGTTGCGCAGACCGGTCGTTGCCACCGCCAAGCGCCTGGAAGTAGCTTGAACGATAGGCGTACGCCACGCGCGTGGCGAACGGCCCCTTTTCGTAATACGCGACCGCGTTCGCATTGTGCTTCGATGCGCCGGGGAAGCCATACGACGTCGTGCTCGCCGCGCTGTCGATGTTGATCTTGGAATTGATGTACGTGTAGTTCGCCTGCACGCCGAAGCCGTCATACGGCGAGGGCAGGAAGCTGAACGGCTGGTTCATGCCGACTTCGGCGCCGTACACCCGTCCGTTTGAGGCGTTGACCGGCTGGGTCACATCCAGCCGGATTGCGCCCTGAGCGGGAATGGTGGTGTTCTGGGTGACGGTGCGCAGGATGAAATTGTCGACCTTCTTGTAGAACCCGCCGAGATAAAGGGCACCACCACCACCGGTATAATATTCAAGCGTCGCGTCGAATTGCCATGCCGTCAGCGGCTTGAGCTTGGTGTTGCCGAGCGTGGCAGTACCGCGCTGGCTGCGATCGACGCGAGGATCGTTGGGATCGTAGAAACTGACCGCGTTGCGAGGCGCCGTATCCTCATATTCCGGACGGGACATGACCCGCGAGACTCCGAGTCGCAGGTGCAGGGGATCAACCGGATTCAGGTCCACGTTCGCCGAGGGAAGCACTTCCCAGTAACGGTTCGTGTCCCGGCTAGGCGTCAGCCCCTGGCTGAGCGTCGCGTTCAGACCGTTGAGGATGGTGGTGCTTTGCGCCGATCGCGACGTGAGATCGGTATAAACCGCCCGCACGCCGGCATTGCCCTTGAACGGTACGCCTGCGACGGTTCCATCGGTGTCGCCCTGCAAGTAGAGCGCCGTCGTCTTTTCGAGCGCGGTCACGGCGAACGACGCATCCTCCTTGTCGATCGCGGCGTCACGCAACGCCGGCACCAGATTGGCTGCGGCGGGGTAGTTCAGATACGGCGCGGGCACGCCGAAGTCGAAACGCGTCAGGAAGTCGGCACCGGACCCGTTGAACACCACGCCAGGCATCTGCTGGGACACAGCAGTGGTGAAGCCGGATTTGGCGTCGGGCGCCGGGACGAACAGCGACGTGCTGCGCAGGCGTATGGTGGTCGCCTGGTAGCGTGCCCCGGCCTTCAGCACGAAGTTAGCCGTCGCGTCGAACGCGATGTCGCCACGAAACGCATGGGCATGTGAATTGTTGAAGTATTTGCGACCGAAGAAGCCGTTGAAGACACCGCCCGCTGGCGTCGTGACGTTCGATACGCCTGTGATCGTCGGAACTTGCTGGCTGCCGTCGAACTGGACGTTTTGGTTGGGTGCGCTGATCCCGCCGAAGAAGAGGCGGAGATCCTGCTTATAGCGCCCGTTCGAATAGCCGTAGTCGACGCTCGCGCGAACCCGGTCACCCTTGTATTTGATGTTGCCGCCGGCAACGATTGCATATTGATCGTTGAAGAACTTCAACGGCTGCGGATCGAGCGCCACTCCGGGACCCGTTCCGCCGGCATATGTCAGACGCGAGGTGTCGAAGCCGATCAGGCGCCCGTCCCGCGTCGTGTAACCGCCGGGGCGCGCCACGCCGGTATAGACACTGTTCTCGCCGTTGAGCTGAAGATCGCTCGTCGGCCGGAACTGTCGGTTGAGCAGCTTGGAATAGGTGCCGTCGACGTTCACTTCCCATGCGTCATCCGGCTTGTACTGCATCCCGCCGCTGAATGCGAGGCGCGTGATTTTGCCGTCGTTTTTCGACATCGCGATGCGGGAGGGCACCAGAACGTTCCGCTCGACCCGATCAGCGCGGCCATCCGAATTGTCATCGAACGACAGGTCGCGGGTGGCGAAGCGCGAGAAGAGCTCCGATGCCGACGTGTCGCCGCGCGACCACAGGCTCGACACATAGACGCCGAGCTTGTTGTCCATCAACTTCGTGCCGACGATACCGCTGACACGAGGAATAAAGTTTTCCGTCTGATCGTCGTAATCGGCGCGCGCGGTGACGCTGCCGAACGACGTGCCGCCGCTGGGCACGCGGTAATCGAGCGGCTTCAGTGTCTGTACGTCGATCTCGCCCGCGATGCCTGTTTCGACGAGGTCGGCGGTCGGCGTCTTGTACACGAGCATGCCGGAAATGACTTCGGTCGGCAGCACGTCCAGGTTGACCTGGCGCAAGGAGCCGATGCCCTCGTTGCCACCGGTCAATGGTACGCGACCGTTGATCGTAACCTGCGTGTAGCTAGGTCCAAGCCCCCGGATCGACGCACGATCACCGGCGGTTCCGCTGTCGTTGCGCTCGATCTGAACGCCGGGAACGCGTTGCAGCACGTCGGCGATGTTCACGTCGCTGAACCGGCCGAGATCCTGGCTCGTCACGGCCTCGACGACCGACGCGGCCTCGCGCTTGACCGCAACGGCCCGCTCGGCAGACGCGCGATAGCCGGTGACCACGATGTCCGAAATCTGCTCATCCTGCGCACCGGGGGCGTTTGCGGCAGCGGCGACGCTGGTAGTGGGGGACGGAGCCGTATCAGGCGAATTTTGCGGTGAACCGGGCGTTCCAGCCGGAAGCGGCGTGGGCGTGTCGCCTGCCTGAGCGCTCGCCATTGTCGCCTGTGTGAGCGACAGCAAACCTGCGGAACACAAACAGAACACTCGAACCCTGCTCATTTCAAGCTCTCCCCACGCATGCCTGGTCAACAGCCGGCATCTCGTGCTGATTGGCGCTGAAATGTATTTCATGCAAGCTATATAATTAGCACGTACCCCCATTCTGATATATCAAGCGAGCTATCAGGCTCTAGTCTGGCGCTTCTACCAGATATTGTGTGCGAGTTATGGACATGTGATCTCGCGTTAGATGTTGTGAACGGCGGTGGCCAGATGCCGCGATCGTCCACATGGACCTCGCGACGACCAGGGCGCGGCAAAAGCTGCTTGCAGCACCGCTTTTAGTTTGCAATATGATTCTGAAATATCAGACGGAGATGGGTGATGCCGGATGGGCACAGGATCGCCATGTACAAGCTCACGCGATTTCAATATCCGCGTGATCGGTCGGTGGGCGACTCGCAGGTCTTAACAACCGAAATCAACGTGGCGGCGATCGAACTGATCGATGCCGGCGGGCGGATCGGGCTTGGCTTTGCGCAGTCGCTGTTCAGCGTTCTGCCTGATTCCGCCGAAATCGAGCGCATCTTTCTGGAGCAGGCCTGGCCCGGCCTGGAAGGCAAGCTGCCGTCGGCGCTTGCCCTGGCGGTAAGGCGACCGCGCGGTGGTAATGTCCGGCGCATGACGCTGCCGTTCGAAGAGGCCATCCAGCAGGCGGTGTGGGATCTGCTCGCACAGCAGCAGGGTGTGCCGCTGTGGCAGATGCTGGGAGCGGAGCGGCAGTCGGTTCCCGCATACGCCAGCGGACTCGACTTCCACCTGTCGGATCACGCGTTCTCCGAATTGTTCGGCAATGCGGCAGAGCAGGGCTATCGCGGGTTCAAGATCAAGGTAGGTCACCCCGAACTGGAGCGCGATCTGCACCGCCTGAACCTGCTGCGTCAGGCAGTCGGGCCCGAGCGACCGGTAATGATCGATCCCAACGAGGCGTGGAACGCGCAGCAGGCGATCGATGCGCTGGCGATCTTCGAGCGCGCGGGACACCGCATCTTCTGGGTCGAGGACCCGGTGCCGCGCGACGATATCGACGGGCTGAAGATGATCCGTCGCCTGGGCGTGACGCGGGTGAATGCCGGCGAGTATCTCGATTTGTCCGGCAAGCGCCGGCTGCTGGAGCAGCGCGCGTGCGACATGCTGAACGTCCATGCCCAGGTCGGCGACGTGATGCGCGCCGGCTGGCTGGCGAGCGAGCACAATGTCGAAGTGACGTTGGGCAACAGCTTCCTGGAGATCGGCGTCAACATGGCGCTGGCGCTGCCGGGCGTCCGCTGGCTGGAGTATAGTTTCCAGAACTTCGATCATCTGGTCGAGGAGACGTTCCCGATCCGAGACGGCATGATCTTCGGCAGCGATCGGCCCGGGCATGGCCTGCGATTGAGCGCGGGCGCGGAGCAGGCCTGCCGCGCAATAGCTGCGGCGGGTGCGGCGACCGCCGTGACCGCGGCATGACGATGTCCTCGCCCCCGACGGGCACACCCGCCTCCGCGCCGCGGAACTGGCGGCTGATCGTCTCGCTTGGCGTCGTGTTCTTCGTGCTGCTGACGCTGTACGCGGCGGTGCTCGGCGTGCTGCTGCCCAACCAGATCCAGAGCATCGATCCGGCGAGCAAGACGAAGACGCTGGGCATCGTCTTTGCGATCACATCGGTGTTCAGCACGATCTCGACACCGTTTGCAGGTGCATTCTCCGATCGTACACGAAGCCGGTTCGGGCGCAGGACGCCGTGGATCGTCATCGGCGGCATCATCGGCGGCGGGACGATCGTTCTCGTCCCGCACGGTGCCAACCTGGCCGTGGTCACCACCTTGTGGGTGGTCGCGGTAATCAGCCTCAATTCGATGCAGCCGGCGATCACCACGATCGTCGCCGATCGCTTCTCGGTCGAGGAACGTGGCTTCGTTTCCGGCGTCGTCGGTGCGGCGATGACCGCGGGCGTGTCGGCCGGCACCATCTATGGCGGCTTGCTGGCCCACGATCTGACGTTGGCTTATGGCGCGTTGGGGGGCGGCATCGTCGTTACGTGCCTTGGCTTCGTCCTGCTCAATCCCGAACCGCGCGAGGCGTTGCCGCCGCTGCCGCCGTTCCGGGCAGGTGCCTTCCTGCGTTCGTTCTGGATCAATCCGCGCGAGCATCCGGACTTTGCCTGGGCGTTTCTCGGCCGCTTCACCATCTACATGGGCTATCAGGCGATCGTCACGTATCTGCTGTACATCCTGCAGGATCATATCGGGCTGAGCCAGGCCGACGCCAATTCAAAGATCGCGCAATTGTCGTCGGTGACGTTCGTGGCGCTGGTCTTTTCGGGGCTGGCCTCGGGATGGCTGTCCGACCGCCTGCAGCGCCGCAAACCGCTGGTGTTCGTCGCCGGCATCGTCATGGCGCTCGCGGTGGCCGCCCCGCTGGTGCAGCCGACCGCGACGGGCATGCTCGTCTACGCCGTGCTGATCGGCCTGGGCTATGGCGCGTTCATGTCGGTCGACCTCGCGCTGATGACGCAGGTGCTACCGGCCAGCGAGGGTTCCGACGATACGGGCAAGGATCTCGGCATCCTGACGACGGCGGTCAACGTGCCGCAGATCCTCAGTCCCGTCCTGGCGGCGATGCTGCTCAGCGCCAGCGGCAACGATTACCCGCTGCTCTTCATGGTGGCCGGCATGTTCGTGCTCGCCGGTGCGGGTTTGGTGCTGCCGATCAGGTCGGTGCGGTAGCGATGGCTGATATCTCAGTTATTGCGTGCCGGACTGGACAGTTGCTCCTGGCAGTCGATTGGCCCTATCCGAATACTCATGCCCAGAACCAAGATCAGTGCGAGCGCCCAGAAACGGGATCCGGCGATAGGCGAGGAGGCGGAGCCACGGCTCGCCGAAAAGGCCTATCGTGCGATCCTGCAGGGATTGTTCGACCGGACCATTCCGACCGGTGCCGAGGTGTCGCAGAACGACCTGATGAAGCTGCTCGGCGTCACCGTCCAGCCGCTGCGCGATGCGTTGCGCACGCTGGAGACCGAGGGGCTGGTGACGATCCATGCACGATCCTGCATCCGCTTCATCAAAGCGGATCTGGAATTGTCGCGGTCGACCTATCACTTCCGCTCGCTGATCGAACGGGCGGGTGCGCGGGCGCTGGCCGAAACGGGCGACGCCGCCGAAATAGCCGCGATGATCGCGGATCATCGCGATCTCGTGGCCGCGCTGGAGCAGGGCGATCTGGGTCTGGTCGAGCAGGAACGGCTGGGCGAGCTGGAGGAGCGTCTGCATGGCGCCCTGATCGCGTCCCTGCGCAATCCGTTGATCGAAACGACGGCCCGTCGCCTGAAGAATTACGTCACGCTGGTGCGGCTCGATCGTCTGGTGACGAAGCCGCTGGCGCTGCGCACGCTGCGCGAACATCTGGATATTCTGGAGGCCTGTGCCGACCGGGAAGCGGATGCGGCCGAAGCGGCGCTCGCCACCCACTTCCAGCAGGCATTGCAGCGGATCCTCGGCATGGCGTGATGCCATGCAGGTGATCGACGCCCACCACCATCTATGGGCGCTCGACACCCCCGGCCACATGTGGCCGGGACCTGCCGAGCCGACGATCCATCGCGATTTCGGCATCGACGACCTGATCGCGGATGCCGGCGACTTGCCGCTGGCGTCGACCGTACTGGTCCAGTCGCAGCCGACCGATGCCGATACCGACTGGTTGCTGGGGATCGCCGCGGCAAGTCCGACGATCGGCGCGGTCGTCGGCTGGGTCGATCTCGCCGCATCGACCGCGCCCGCCAGGATCGCGGCGCTCGCGGAAAACCCGAAACTGCGCGGGCTCCGGCCGATGCTGCAAGGGATTGCGGACACCGACTGGCTGCTCGGTCCGACGCTGGAGTCCGGATTACGCGCGATGCTGGAGCATGGCCTGCGCCTCGACGCCCTGGTCCAGCCACGCCACCTGCCGATGCTGGCGCGGTTCGTCGATCGCTGGCCCGGGCTGCCGGTGGTGATCGATCATGGCGCAAAGCCCTTCATTGCCAGCGGCGTATTCGACCCGTGGCGTGACGACATCGCCGCCCTCGCGGGGCGCGGGTTCTGGTGCAAGCTTTCTGGCTTGCGGACAGAACAACTGCCCGGCGCCCCGGTCCAGGATCTCGCCCCCTATGTCGAACATCTCGTCGTGACATTCGGCGCCCGGCTGATGTGGGGAAGCGACTGGCCGGTCCTGCACCTGGCGGGTGACAGCCCCCGCCAATGGTTTGGCGATGCGGATCGGCTCGCCCGACGTCAAGGCGCAGCGCGGGAGCGACTCTTCGCCGGGGCGGCCCGAGAATTCTACGGATTGGAGTGCTGAACGATGCCAATGTGGAAAACGCACCTTTGCGCGGGTCCGATCCTGGCGCTCGCGCTGGCGTCCGCCTTGCCGGGCCAGTCGCTGCTGCCCCCGCCTCCAGCGATACCGCCTGCGCCAGCTGCGGCACCGCCACACTTCGGCGGGCCGATCGCGCTGCCAACGGCGCCGGTGTCGCCGCCGCTGCTCGTCCATGTATCCCCCAATGGCTCGGACGACGGGGACGGCTCCGCCGACCATCCGTTTGCGACGCCGGCGCGCGCGCAAGCGGCGGTCCGGACGCTCAACCGTGATCACGACGTCACCGTCCGCCTGGCCGATGGCGTCTATCGCCTGAGCGCGCCGTTGCGCTTCGGCGCGGCCGATGGTGGCCGCGGTGGCCATGTCGTTCGCTGGCAGGCGGCAGAGGGCGCACATCCGGTGCTGTCCGGCGGCATTCCGGTATCCGGGTGGCGGCGAGCCGATGCAGCCCGCGACATCTGGGTCGCCACCATCCCGCGCGGTCTTGCGCCACGTCAGATCTGGGTGAACGACCGGCTGGCGAAGCGTGCGGCGGTGGAAGCGCCGCGTGCCGCCTTCGCATTCCACGAATGGGGCATCGAGATCGTCAATCCGGCCTGGCGCTTCCTTGCGACGCTGGAGGACCAGCACCGGATCGAAGTCGAGAACAGCGGCTGGTTCACGCACCGGCATGCCGTGGTCGACCGGATCGAGGGCAGCCGGATCGTGATGCAACAGCCCGGCTGGCAGAACAACATCATCGGCTATGACACGTTCGCCAAGCCAATTTCCGGCAATGACGCACGCTTCTTCCTCGTGAACTCGCTCGCATTTCTGCGCGAGGGCGGCAGCTATTATCTGGACCCGGTCAAGGGCAGCCTATTCTACAAGCCGCGCGCTGGTGAGGACATGGCGAAGGTATCGGTGATCGCGCCGCGGCTGCCGCTGCTGATGGCGATCGGCGGAACCCACGACCTGCCGGTGCAGGATATGGAATTCAGCGGCATCGCCTTTCATCATACCAGCTGGACCGTGCCTTCCAGTGAGAACGGCTATGCCAGCCAGCAGAGCGGATCCTATATCACGGGGCGCGTCGCCGACCTTCCGGAGCAGATGATTCGCGACTGCAGCTGGGGATGCCGGGCGTTCGAGGCAATGCGCAATCGCTGGCATCAGCAACCTGCCGCCGTGCAGGTCGCTGCCGCGAAGCGCATCCGGTTCGCCGACGACGACTTCTCGCATCTGGGACAGATCGCGCTGGGGATCGGCAATAACGACGATGCGAACGAGTCCGGCATCGGTCTGGGGGCCAGTACGATCACCGTGGAGCGAAGCCGCTTTACCGATCTTGCCGGCGGCGGGATGATGGTGGGTGGCGTCCGACCGGATGCTCATCACCCGTCACGACCGGAAATGGGCGTGAGGGATATCCTGATCCGCAACAATCTGGTCCGGTCGGTATCGCAGGATTATCGCGAGCAGGCGGCGATCCTGGTCACTTATGCGACCGGGGCCGTCATCACGCACAACGAGATTGCGGATGCGCCATATGACGGCATCGACGTAGGCTGGGGCTGGGGCGTCAACGATCCCGGTGGCAGTGCCGCTTACCGGACGCTGGGCCGCGGCTATTACGACAGCCCGGCCAATCCGGTTTACGATACGCCCACCATATTGCGTGACACCGTCGTGTTCGCGAACAAGGTTCACGATGTGAAGCGCTGGTTCCCGGATGGTGGCGCGATCTATCACCTTTCCGCAGATCCGGGCGCGTTGATCGCCGAAAACTACGTGTACGACGTGCCGGGTGGAATCGCGCTCTACCTTGACGAAGGGTCGCGTTACATCACGTTGCGCAACAACGTCGTCAGTAACGTCGGCACGTGGCTGAACCTCAACTCACAGGATTTCCTCGCCCCGCGTCGAACCGCGTTCGATAACGTTGCGCGTGATAATTGGTACGATTCCGGGCGGCGCAGCGGATCGTGGACCGAGTATCTGAACAATCAGGCGATCGGTAACGTGAAGATCGACAAGGGCCGGTGGCCCACCGCTGCGCGCGAAGTCATCGAGCGCGCCGGTATCGAGCCTGCAACTAAATGACGCATATCCGTGTCATCAGGATCATGGATCTGGCTGCCGAGGCGGCAACGCTGGAAGTCTACGACGACGCACATGCGATCGGTCGGACGCCGCGTGCCGTCATTGAGGCGTTGCATCGGCACGGCATCGCCGAAATGGAGATCTTTCGCGCCGGGCACCGGCTGGTGATGATCCTGTACCTGGCCGAAGACTTCGATCCGGCGGGTCTGGCGGAGAGCGAGCGAACGGACCCGGAGCTGGCGGCGTGGCAGATCCGCATGGCGGCATTGCAACGCGGGCCGTTCGGCGACGGAGAAGCGTGGCCGGAGGCGCATGCGGTGTTCCGGCTGAGCGACCATCTATCAAACAAGGAAATGACATGACCCGATTGGCCGGCAAACGCGCACTGGTGACCGGCGCGGCGCAGGGAATTGGCAGGGAGACGGTCGAACTGTTCGTGCGCGAGGGTGCGGAGGTGATCGCGCTGGACGTGCAGGCGGAGGCATTGGCGACGCTTGCGGGATGCACGACGATGACGGTCGACCTGCTCGATGCCGCGGTGGTGGACGCGTTGGGCGAAACGGTCGGAACGGTGGACATCCTCGTCAATTGCGCGGGCTATGTCGATGCGGGCGACCTGCTCTCCACATCCGAGCGCGGGTATCGCCTGTCGTTCGACCTGAACGTCGATGCCGCGATGCGGATGACGCGGGCGGTGCTGCCGGCGATGATCGCGGCGGGACGGGGATCGATCGTCAACGTCGCCTCGGTGGCGGGCGCGATGATCGGGGTGCCCAATCGCTTCGCCTATTGCGTGTCGAAGGGCGCGCTGGCGGGCCTGACCCGCGCCGTCGCGGTGGATTACGTTGCGCAGGGCATCCGCTGCAACGCGATCTGCCCGGGCACGGTGCAGTCGCCGTCGCTGGACGCGCGGCTTGCCGCAACGGGCGATGCGGACGCGGCGCGGAACGCCTTCGTGGCGCGCCAGCCAATGGGACGGATCGGTACCGCTGCCGAGATCGCGGCGCTGGCGCTGTATCTGGCGTCGGACGAAAGCGCCTATACGACCGGCTGCCTGATGGCGGTCGACGGCGGCTGGACAATGGCGTGAGCGGGCGATGAGCGCGATCGCATCGGTAGAGGATTTCCGGACGGCGGCGCGCCGGCGTCTGCCGCGTTTCCTGTTCGATTATGCCGACGGGGGGGCCTTTGCGGAGGAGACGCTCCACCGCAACGTCGCCGATCTGCGCGGGCTGGCGCTGCGCCAGCGGGTGCTGCAGGACGTCGCGACGCTGGACCTCGGCACGACCTTGTTCGGACGGCGTCTGCCGCTGCCGGTGGTGCTCGGCCCGGTCGGGATCGCGGGCATGTACCGACGGCGCGGGGAGGTTCAGGCGGCGCGCGGCGCCCATCGCCACGGGCTGCCGTTCACGCTGTCGACGGTCGGCATCTGCGCGATGGACGAACTGCGTCGCGGCGCGCCCACGGGGCCGCTGTGGTTCCAGCTCTACGTGATCCGCGACCGCGGCTTCATGCGCGAACTGATCGCGCGCGCGAAGCAGGCCGGTGCCGAGGCACTGGTCTTCACGGTTGACATGCCGATCCCGGGCATCCGTTACCGCGACGCGCATTCGGGCATGTCGGGGCCGGGCGCTGCGGTGCGGCGGATCGCGCAGGCGATCGGCAAGCCCGGCTGGGCGGTGGATGTCGGCTTGCGGGGGCGTCCGCACCAGCTCGGCAATCTGGAACCGGTGCTGGGTCGCGACAGCGGCCTGAACGATTACATGGGCTGGCTGGGCGCCAATTTCGATCCGGGTATCCGCTGGAGCGATCTGGACTGGCTGCGCGCCGAATGGGACGGCCCGCTCATCATCAAGGGCATCCTCGATCCGGACGATGCGCGCGCCGCGGCGGATTACGGCGCGGAGGGAATCGTCGTCTCCAATCACGGCGGTCGCCAGCTGGACGGCGTGCTGTCGACGGCGGCCGCGCTGCCGCCGATCGTCGCGGCCGTGGGCGATCGCCTGACCGTGCTGGCGGACGGCGGCGTCCGCAACGGGCTGGACGTCGTGCGCCTGCTGGCGTTGGGGGCAAAGGGCGTGCTGCTCGGCCGGGCGTGGCTCTATGCGCTGGCAGCCGGCGGAGAGGCGGGCGTCGCCCGCATGCTCGACATGCTCGCCAATGAGATGAAGGTCGCGATGACGCTCACCGGCGTCAACGCCATTGCCGCGATCGACGGTGCGATCCTTGCGAACGCGCCGGCCAATTTTTCTAACGTGAAGGGATCGTCATGAAACTCTGTCGTTTTGGAGAAGTCGGGCAGGAGCGCCCCGGCATGATCGATGCCGCTGGCCGCGTCCGCGATCTGTCGGCGCACGTCACCGATTTCGGTCCTGTGGAGATCGCGCCGGACGCGCTGCGCACGCTCTCCGCGATCGCGATCGACGACCTGCCGCTGGCTCCCGAGGGCGTCCGCTATGGCCCGCCCGTGACCGGCACGCGCAAGTTCATCGCCATCGGCCTGAACTATGCCGACCACGCCGCCGAATCGAACCTGCCCATCCCGGAAGAGCCGGTGGTGTTCAACAAATGGGTCAATTGCATCCAGGGGCCGAACGATCCGGTCACGATCCCGCGCGGATCGGTGAAGACCGACTGGGAGGTCGAACTGGGCGTGGTGATCGGCACCGGCGGGCACGATATAGCCCGCGAACGGGCGCTGGACCATGTCGCGGGCTATTGCGTCGTCCATGACGTCTCGGAACGCGAGTGGCAGATCGAGCGCGGCCCTACCTGGGACAAGGGCAAGGGCTTCCCGACGTTTGGACCCGTAGGCCCGTGGCTGGTCACCGCCGACGAGGTCGGCGATCCGCAGGCGCTGACGATGTGGCTCGACGTCAACGGCAAGCGCGTGCAGGACGGCAGCACCGCGACGATGATCTTCACGGTGGCCGACATCGTCGCCTATTGCTCGCGGTTCATGGCGCTGGAGCCTGGCGACATCATCACCACCGGCACGCCGCCGGGCGTGGGCCTCGGGCAGAAGCCGACCCCCTGGTACCTGAAGGCCGGGGACGTGGTCAGCCTCGGCATTGCCGGCCTGGGCGAACAGCGGCAGGACTTCGTCGCCGCAGTCAGCGCAGGGTGAGCGGGCGATGACGGACGTACGACCCGCCCTGCCGACCCGTCCGCTCGGGGGAAGCGGACTACGGGTGACCGAACTGGCGTTCGGCGCCGCGTCGCTGGGCAATCTGAACCGGCGCGTCGACGATGCGACCGCGCACGCCGCAGTGCATGCCGCAGTGGCAGCCGGCATCAATCTCGTCGATACCGCGCCGTTCTACGGTCGCGGGCTGAGCGAGCGCCGGGTCGGGGACGCGCTGCGCGAAGGCGACCGCAGCGTGATCCTGTCGACCAAGGCGGGTCGGTTGCTGATTCCGGACGCGTCCGTCACCGAGCAGGAGGAGTGCGACGGCTTCCTGTCGCCGATGCCGTTCCGCATCGCGTATGATTACAGCCGCGACGGCATCCTGCGATCGTTCGAGGCGAGCCTCCACCGGCTTGGGCTGGATCGCATCGACATCCTGCTGGTCCACGATATCGGCCGCTACGTGCAGGGCGACGCGCATGACGGTTACTGGGACCAGCTGACGCGCGGCGGCGGGTTCGACGCGCTGGTCTCCTTGCGGGATCAAGGCGCGATCCGCGCATTCGGCCTGGGCGTGAACGAGGTGCAGGTGTGCATCGACGCGATCAAGGTCGCGCCGCTCGACGTGCTGCTGCTCGCCAATCGTTACACGCTGCTGGAACAGACCCCGCTCGACAGCCTGTTCCCGCTATGCGTCGCCAATGGCGTCTCGGTTATCGCCGGCGCGCCCTACAACAGCGGTATCCTCGCGACCGGCACGCGCGGCGCCGGCGTTCCGTTCTACGACTACGGGCCCGCGCCCGCCGCCGTGATCGAACGTGTCAGGCGCATCGAGGCGATCGCCGACGCCTGGCAGGTGCCCCTCGCTGCGGCCGCGCTCCAGTTCCCGCTCGCGCATCCCTCCGTCGCCGCGGTACTGCCCGGCATTGCCGATGCACGCCGGATGGCGCAGACCGTCGACCTGTATCATGCCGCTATCGCGGTAGAATTCTGGGAAGCGCTCGCGGACGAGGGACTGGTGCGTGCCGACGCGCCGGTGCCGACCGGGCGCTAGAGTATCCGTGATGGTCAAGCGCGCGATGGGGTCCATAGGCGGTCTGCCTTGAGCAGGGCGTTTGCAGTGACGACGAGCTTTCGCATGACGGCGGTGATAGCGATCCTGGCGGGTTTTCCGGCTGCGATGAGCTGCTGCTATGATATGAGGAGGGGGCGACTGCCAGTTCCCGGCAGATCGGCCCGATCCCAAGCTCCTCTCGATGGGCGTTGATGAACGCCATCGTCATCGCCCGTGGCGGTCGAGCTCCGCCATCGCGAAATATGCCGACGCCTTCCTGAGGATCTCGTTGGCCCGACGAAGCTCCCTCACTTCCCGTTCGAGCAACTTGAGCCGGGCGCGGTCATCGTCGGCCATCGCTGCTGGTCCTGCACGCCGGCCAGCCTCGTCACCGCACCAACGCCGCAGCGTCTCGGCCGTGCAGCCGATCTTGCTCGCGATCGACACCAGCGCATCCCATTCCGAACGGTGATCCGCACGGTGTTCGCTCACCATACGGACCGCACGCTCGCGGACCTCAGGCGAACCTGTTCGTCGTCTCGCTCACTTCCGATGCTCCTACTTATAAAGTGGAAGCCTCCGGAAAACCCGGGACGCTTCACTCAGGCGGCGGAGCCTGTCCACAGCGACCACGGAGTTCGCCATGGTCGCGACGCCTACGAACTCCCGCTGATCGGCAGGTAGCCCGACCCGACTTCCCGGATGCCGCGGCTAAACACCTGCCCCAAGACGATCATTCTTCCGCATGTCACGGGATAATCTTTCACCTGTAACAACTTACAAACGTCACGGGGCGTAACTTCAGCCACGCATACCCTATTCGGTCGCCGACATCCTTTGCACATTGACGCTATGTAATATCATCTCATATTGATTGCGGCGGGGAGTATCCGTCATGATCGTCAAGAAAACTCATTGTGCTGCGGCCGCGCTTCTTGTCGGCACCGCCATCATCCCGGGCACCTGCGCCATTGCGGGCGGATCGTCGACTGTCACCCGCGAGGAAACGCGGGACGTTGTCCCCAGTGACGTCATCGTCACGGGGCGTGCGCCCGACGCCGACGGACAATTGGCATTGCCGATAACGGTACTGGGTGGCGACGAACTTGCCCACCGACGTCAAGGCGGCCTGGGCGAGACACTGGCCGGGTTGCCCGGCATCCATCTCGACAATTTCGGCGGTGGCGCTTCGCGACCGGTGATCCGGGGCCAGACGTTGCCACGCATCGACATCCTCAGCGACGGCGCGAACGTGTTCGATGCCGCATCGGTATCGCCGGATCATGCGATCGGCACCGATCCGCTGCTTCTCGACGCAATAGAGATCCAGCGTGGCCCGGCAGCGGTGCGTTACGGCGGCAACGCCTCGAACGGAGCCATCAACCTTATCGACGGGAAGATACCCCGGACGGTTCCCGCCAGTGGCCTGGCAGGCGCAACCGAGATCCGCTTCGGCACCGGTGACGAGGAAAAGGCACTGGTCGGTCGGCTTACTGCCGGAACCGGAGCGTTCGCCATCCATGTCGAGGGTTCGCGGCGCGCCAGCGAGGATTACGACGTTCCCGCCCGTTACGGAAGTGACAGGCTGCGCGACTCCTTTGCCGAAAGCGCGAGCTACAGCGCGGGAGCCTCCTGGATCACCGCCAAAGGCTATCTCGGCGCTGCGTTCACTCGTCAGACGAGCAATTACGGCCTGCCCGGCCATAGTCACAGCAATGGCGCATGCCACACCCATGCCATCAAATTGCATTGCTCGATCCACGGCTTCATCACCGATCCGTTCGAGGCGATGGACGACGCGCTGCCCGCCACCATCGATCTCCGCAGCGATCGCATCGATGTTCGCGCCGACTACGACCGGCTCGTGCCATTCCTGGATCATGTGCGACTGCGATTGTCGCACACCGATTATGCGCACCGGGAGCTGGATGGGCCGATCATCTTTTCCCGTTATGCGAACAACGTCGAAGATGGTCGCGTCGAAGCCACACATGCACCTGTGCTCGGCTTCTCCGGTACGTTCGGAGTGCAATATAGCAACGGATTGTTCAGCGGCCTCAACAACAGCAATACGCACAAAAGCGAGCAAGTAAGTCGATTCAGAACCGAAAATATCGGTGTCTTTCTGGCAGAGCGGCGCTCCCTCGGCAGGCTGAGCCTAGAACTCGCCGGCCGGCATGACTGGCGAACAATGGAAGTGGTGAAGGAGCCATTCTCGACCGAATATATGGAGCCGGAGGACGCGCTGGATCCGGATCTGGTAGAGAAGGACAGGCAGCGCTATAATCAGGTCTTCGCCAGAAATTACCCACTTTCCAGGGTCAAGCCCTTCACCGCATCGCTCGGCGCAATCGTGAACCTCCAAGGGGGGTATGCGACAAGGCTTTCACTTGCCCGGTCACAACGCGCGCCCGGCGTTCGCGAGCTTTATGCGGACAACAACAACCTCGCGACGAACAGCTACGAAGTGGGGCTGGCACGGACGAGCAACTACGGACAATTTCTTCCATTGCCAACGCCGAACATCGTCGAGACCACGAAATCCGTCGACCTCGGCCTCGCAAAGACTGGTGGGATTGTCGAATTCGACGTCGGGCTCTTCTACAAAGCTGTCGACAATTACATCTTCGCCCGGCTGGTCGACACCGAACCGAGGCACCTCTTCCTGGTCTACACCCCAGCCGACGTCCGCCTGATGGGGCTTGACGGGCAGCTCAGCTACCGGGTCGATGCGCGATCACGGATAAGCCTGTTCGGCGATTACGTGCACGCCGACCTGACAGGTGAGAAGGACAATCTTCCCCGCATCCCGCCGGGTCGCATCGGCGTGCGCTACGCCCTGGCAGGCGGACGGACGTCGGCGGACGTCGAATACAGCCACACGTTCACGCAGGATCGCGTCGCTTCCTATGAGACGCGGACGTCAGGTTACGACAATCTGAGCGCCACCTTTGCGCAGCGGTTCGACGTTGCGGCGACGAAGGCCATCGAACTGTATGTACGCGGCACCAACCTGACCAATCAGCTTGCGTTCGCCCACACCTCCTTCGTCAAGAACCAGTCGCCGCTGCGTGGACGGAGCATCGCCTTCGGGGTGCGTCACCGATTCTAGGTGCGATGGTGCCATCGATACCGGGTGCGACCGGCTGCGCCAGCGTTCCGTCGATCTTGGTCGTGTCGCTCAACGGTTGCAGGTAGCGTCGCGCGCCGACCTCCGCCGCCGCGCCGGGCGGTCGGGCAATATCGGAACGAGGTCGATGGCGATCGCGCGCTGGTCGTGAGGTGTGGAGCACCGATGGAAATGCGAGAGCTGGAGCGTCGCGCGTTTGAACTTCAACAATGGGGATCGGGGTGGTTTTGCCGGTGGTGCGGTTGCGGCCTCGCCTCCCGCTGTCGCTGTCGCTGCGGAGTCCAGCTATCGGCTCAACGTCGCGAGCATAGCGTGCGCGGTCGCGGCGCTTCCGTAATCGACCTTTCCAATGCGGCTTCCATCCATGTCGACGAACGGATCGCACCGCCAAATCATAGGGTCGAACACGTGGTTTGCTGTCGATCGGGTAAAGGAATGATGGGGTGATCATCGTTGCTGTTCGCAACAGAGGGGGTGCTTCGCCCCCTCAATCCGGCGACGCACCCTGCGCGGAAAACGCATCGCTGCAGAAAGCTCATTGGGAAATTAAAGTAACGGCGTGTAAAATCAACTACTTGCGGTGCATGTAATTGAGAACGAAAAATCATCTGTTGCGATATCAACTACATATAGACTTGGCTTGAGCTCGAAAGACGGCGCGATGTATTTTTATTAATCACGTCATTTAGGATTTGGGTAACGCGATCCGCGCCAAGAACCTCGCACCAGGCATCTGTAATTTACCGATGTCTGGCCAGTGAGACGGGTGCGACCATCATTATGACGGATCATTTGGCCATGGTGATGGCCTCACTTGCCGCCGCGTCTGCTTCGCAAGCGCCTGCCCACGTCACGGCAACGTCTACAGTGATCTGCGCCAAGCCATACGACGACATGTGCGTCGCGCTGGCCGGGGCGCTGGAACGTATCGGCCGACAGGTTGAAATCCTGTCACCAGTCGGCGGGCGCCGTTCAGGCCAGCCAGGCACGACGTTCTCCTTCGTGGAGGAGGGCCGCTCTACCGAACACATCGCCGGCCACCTTGCCTGGGTCGGGGCGGACGGCGTCATAGGCAGGGGCGAAACCCTGCGCTGCAACGTCATCGATGCCCCGCTCAACGACACCATGCTCGTCGGCTACGCCGATGCGCTCGTGCAGCACGGGAAGCTTCCGGACTGATCCCATCCGGACCTCAACGACCAATCAGACCGTCAACCAAGGATAACCGACGACATGTGCATCATTTGCCAGGCACGCGGCGAAGACGCCGTCCGTGAACATGCCGAAGGCGGCAGCCGCGCGGGTTCATCCGCGAACGAGGTGACGACGGGTGGCCTGCCATCCTGGTCGCTGGACCAGCAGGCCCGGTATCTTACGAACGGTTACTGGGAGGATAGGGGTGCTCGCGGTTTCAGGTTCGATGTTCAGGCGGGTGGTAGCCTGACGGTCGACATCAGCGGCCTGCGCGCCGACAATCAGCGCGTGGCTCGCGACGCCTTGGCGTCATGGACTGCAGTCACCGGTATCAGCTTTGTCGAAACCACCGGTGGTCCGTCGCATATGGGGTTCACCGAAATCTACAGTGGCGCTTACGCCAGCGCGAAATCAGTCGGCTGGAACGGCATCAACGGCCACACTCATGTCAACGTCCCCGCCGATTGGTCGAACGGCAGCTGGTACAAGATGCAGACCTTTGTGCACGAAATCGGTCATGCGATGGGTCTCGGTCACGCCGGAAAATACAACGGCGGGGCCAACTTCAGCGTGGATGCCCGCTATCAGGAAGATAGCTGGAAGCATTCGATCATGTCGTACTTCAGCCAGTCGCAGAATCCCCACGCACAAGCGAGCTATGCCTTTCCGATCACGCCGATGATGGCCGATATCGTGGCGATACAGAACATCTACGGCAAACCGACCAACGTACGAACCGGCAACGACACGTACGGTGATCTTCGAACCGTCTTCGATGTCGGGACCGACATGTTTCGTGGCACGGCGTCGACGATCTTCGATGCCGGCGGCGTCGACACCTTCAACTTCAGCCTGCGCGGCGCGAACCAGTACGTCGACCTCAACGACGGCGCTTTCTCCAACATCGACTGGGCCGTCGGCAATCTGGCGATCGCCCGCGGGACCATCATCGAAAATGCGATTACCGGCAGCGGTAACGACCGTATCAAGGGCAACGACGTCGCCAACCGTCTTGAAGGCAGCGCCGGCAACGACACAATGTTCGGAATGGGCGGCGACGACACGCTGGTCGGCGGAGCGGGCGCCGATACGCTCGATGGCGGCATCGGCGACGATACGCTGCTCGGTGGAGCCGAGGCCGACACGCTGGACGGCGGGGACGGTAAGGACACGCTGGACGGGGGCGCCGGCGACGATACGCTGCTCGGCGGGGCAGATGCCGACACGCTGGACGGGGGCACCGGCAACGACAAGCTGGACGGCGGGGCTGGCGACGATACGCTGCTCGGTGGAGCCGAGGCCGACGCGCTCGACGGCGGGGACGGTAAGGACACGCTGGACGGGGGCGCCGGCAATGACACGTTGGCTGGCGGGGTCGGCGACGATACCCTGCGCGGCGGGGCCGATGCCGACATGCTGGACGGGGGCACCGGCAACGATCGCGCGGTGTTCGCGGGCAAGAGCACCGGTTACGAGATCGTCTATGATGCCATTTCGGCGTCAGGTGGCGCGCTGCAGGTGCGCGACAAGGCGACCGGCGCGGTCGACACATTGACCTCGATCGAGCAGCTGGGCTTCGACGACACGACGCTGGACCTGGCCGCGGTGCTGGCCAATCTGAAGGCGCGACTGGGTGCGATCCCGGCTGGCAGCACGGACAGCCACACGGTCTCTCTGTCGCCGACGTCGGCGGACGTCTATGTGCCGCCGAAGGTGGTCGTCGCACCCAAATACGAAATCGACGGCGCCTTCACCGCCACCGCCACCGCGCGGTTCGACGATCTCGCCGCCGGCGCGTTCCAGCGTATCTTCGACTTCGGCAACGGAGCGGAAGCCGATAATATCTGGATGGGTCAGGTCGGCACCTCCCGTGACATGGCTTTCGCCATTCGCAACGGATCGGTCGAGCACCGGATCGTCGCCAGCGACGTGATCGTCGAGGGCGAGCAGGCGATCTGGACAGCCAACGTCGATGCCGATGGCATGATGGCGATCTTCAAGAACGGCGTGCTGGTGGGAGGGGGGCAGGGCGTCGTTCCTGCCGATATCGCCAGGCTGGAAGAGCATGTCGGGAGTTCGTCCTGGATACAGGACAAGCCGCTGGTTGGTGAAGTTTCCGACATCTACGTGCACAATGGCGCAGCGCTTGATGATATCCACGGCGCGTTCGTCGCCACCGCGACGGTGCGGTTCGACGATCTGGACGGCGGAGCTTATCAACGTGTCTTCGATACCGGCAACGGCGAAGACTCCGACAACGTATGGCTGGGTCAGATCGATTCCAGCGCGGATATGGGCTTCGAGATCGTCGCCGGCGACGCCAGCCATCGCATCGTCGCCAAGGACGCGATCGTGCAGGGGGAGCACGCCATATGGACCGCCAGCGTCTCCTCCGAGGGGATGATGCGCATCTTCAAGGACGGAAAGATGGTTGCCGAAGGGCAGGGTGTCGTCCCCCGCGACGTCGCCCGTGGGAAGGAGTATATCGGCCATTCGAACTGGTCGCTTGACACTCCGTTGATCGGCACGATCAGCGATGTCTCGATCACGACGCCCGAACTCGACGTCCCGGAGATCGACGGAGCATTCCGCGTGTTCGCCGATGCTCGCTTCGACGACCTGAAGGCAGGCTCGTTCCAGCGCATCTTCGATACCGGGCAGGGGCCGGACGCGGAAAACATCTGGTTGGGCCAGGTCGGCGACGGGGACGATCTGGCGTTCGAGATTATCGATCACGGGGTCAAGCACCGCATCGTCGCGGAAGACGCGATCGTTGAGGGCGAGACTGCCGATTGGGAGGCTGGCGTCGATGCGGATGGCTGGATGCAGATCTTCAAGGACGGCACGTTGCTGGCGGAAGGCCAGGGAGTCGTCCCCAACGATGTCGATCGCCCGTTCGATCACGTCGGGGCATCGAACTATGCCGCAGACATGCCGCTATATGGTGTCGTCAACGAGCTGTTCTTCTTTGCTTGATTGACGATGCCCGCGGGCGGGCCCGTCAAGTCAGATGTGCCCGCTGGTAAATGGGTGAGGGTGGAATAGGGCGGGGCGATGCCCCGCCCGCGCAACGCTGCCGCGCCGTTCCGCTACTCCTACTCGTTACCTGAAGTACTTACGGTGATGTTATTTGTGTACGTGTGTTTATCTTCGAGCCTGCCGGACGTTTAGGACCTGCTGTTCGGGCGCGGTATCTACATCTGTCATGAGATACTCAGGCTATAGTGGCACAGACCCGACCGCGTCGCGAGACCGGGCGAACGCCGTTTCCGGGCTTTGATGCTGGTGCGGGTCAATGGCAAGCGCCGCAACAGCGTCGTGAAGGCATTGATTAGACAGGCGGGACGGCTACCCGAAGGCATGATGCCGTCGCTGACGTGGAGTCGAAATGACGAACAGGCCACGCACAAGCGCTTCGTCATCGACCGAGGCCGATGCCGTTTATGCGATCGGCGCAGTCCCTGGCAGCGCGCCAACAGTGAAGATGCGAACGGCTTACTCCGCTAATATCTTCCGAAGGGACGCTGTCAGCCTATAGGCTTACGAGGCGTTCAGGCAGCGGCCGGCGTGTCGCAGATGTGAATCGAAAACCGCCTGCCTCCACATCTGACGTTCGCGACGGCTACCCCGTCAGCCGAGCGAGCCTGAGCCGGTGTCGCGAAACCTGGGACCTTCGCGACAATCTCGAGCGGTGTGGACCCCGCGACCCGCGCACGGCTCGACAGGGTAACAACCGGACGGCTTGCCATTCCTGCTTTCCCGGCCCCTTTTTGGCAACTCGAAAGATTAGAATCGGGCATAGGTCGTGAGAACGTCTACCGTTTGATCGGAGCAGCCTTTATCCGGTCAGGGTAGGCGGATGTCCTGAAATCTCGCGTGCAGAGTATGTGGCCACCGAAGGATGCGCGCGGTGTGAAGCTGTTGATCACGCCATACTCATGGACTTCGTACTGCCTCGAAGCGGTAATTTCCCTCCCCAGATGACGAGTGCCTCGATCAGGGGTTGCAAACCTGCCCCTACTTCGGTGAGCGAGTATTCGACTTTGGGAGGAACCTGAGCGTAGACCTTTCTGTGAACGATACCATCGGCTTCCATTTCTCTTAGCTGCGCAGTCAGCATTTGCTGAGTGACGCCGGGAATCGCGCGGTGGAGTTCGCCGAATCGCATGACATCGCGCATCAGATGATAAACGATGTGCAGCTTCCACTTGCCGCCAAGCGCCCCCACCGCGCGCAAGACAGGGCATGCATCTCCGAGCGGAACGCACTTGCTTTCCCCGCTCGAACTTTCGGGCTCGCCTAAACTCACATTTTCCATCGTATCTATGCCTTTTATGCGTACTTAAGATAATCGACGCGTAATCTATATCCTGCCTCAGGTTGAAGAGGAGAGGGTCGGATGAACAATATTCTGGTTATCGGGGCTACTGGTCCGCAAGGTCGGGCCGTTGCCCAGAAGCTGATCGATAAGGGTGTCAAGGTTCGGGTCATGGTACGCGAACCCGCCAGGGCAGATGATCTGGCCGCCCTGGGTGCGCAGGTCGTGCAAGGCGACCTGGACGATCCGATCAGCGTCGCTGCCGCGATGGAAGGTCAGGACGGCGTCTTTCTTACGGTCGCCTTCTTCAACGGGTCCCACGCCCAAGGCAGAAACGTCATCGAGGCGGCGGCAAAGGAAGGCGTCCGCCGTATCGTGTGGAACGTTGCGGGCCGCATCCAGGAGCAGGATATCGGCAATCCCGCCATGGACAAGTGGCGCCCGATCCTCGCAGACATGAAGGCCAGTGATGTTCCCTTCACTATTCTCCAGCCGACCGTATACATGGAGAATTTCCTCAATCCGGCCATCGTACAGGAGGTGAGAGACCATGACGTCCTTGCCTATCCGATGCCGAACGACGCTCATACGCAGTGGATCAGCCATCAGGATGCGGCAGACTATACCGCAGCGGCCTTTCAACATCCCGGCGGTGACAGCATGGTGATCGACGTCAGCGGTCCGGAAGATCTCACGGGTGGCCAGATCGCCGAAAGATTCAGCCACGCGCTCGGCCGGTCGATCACGTTCCGCCCCATGCCTCCCGAGGAGTTTGCCGAGACGTTTCCGGACGGTATGGATCCCGAGCCGATCGTGAGGCACTACACGAATGTCTTTGCGAACCCGGGTATGATGACATCGAACGTCGATCACCAGGCGGCGCTGGAAATCCTTCCTATCGAACCTCTGTCGTTCGAGGGTTGGGTGCGGATGTACCGGGATGCCTTCACCCGGTCATAATCGGACGATGGTGGGGTCATGCGCGATGCCACCATCCATCCCCTGTCGGGCAGGTCGGCGGATACACACCGCATGCGGCCGGTAACCTGACGCGCCTGTGAGAGATGGGCGAAGGCTGACCGGCAAGTACCTTGCCGGGCCTCAAGCTGGTCGATGAGCGAACCGGGAGAACGATCATCGCCGAGGCATAGCCGGCGATCGGAGATATCGAGGTTCAGCTCTTCGACCTGTTTCTCGCCCACTCCTCCGCCGATCAGCCCCAGCGCCTTGCCGACTTCGCGCGCTGCCCCGCGCGCGGTCGCGGGTAACCACCGCCGTCAGCGCGGAGTGAGCGCGGCCGTCAACTTTATAGATCGACTGAGTGTCTTCGCGGCGCTCATGCTCGAAGTCGACGTCGATGTCGGGTGGTCCGTACCGCTCCTCCGACACGAAGCAATCGAACAGCAGCTCGTGTTTGATCGGGTCGATCGAGGTTACACCGAGCACGGAAAGAGACACAGGAGTTGGCGGATGAGCCGCGGCCCTGACAAAGGGGCAAGCGCCGACGCGCCTCGCGCACGATCGCGTAGACAGTCAGGAAATAGCGCACATAGCCGAGCTCGTCGATCAGCCGCGTCTTATGCGCAATCTGGTTGGCATATCCGTCTACTTCCGCTCGTCGCCGCTATGGCCTAACCCCCCGCGCAATGCCCCTGTCGGGTCGATTTGGGCATGTCCAGCCCTGGCCGGGAAAGCCGTGCTCGGTCACAGCGCCCCGGAGCATCATGACGTTGGTGCTCAAAAATCACCGCCCGATGGCAACGTTCCTCGGCATGGCCAGCGTGCCTTTGTCGTCGCGCTGCCCCAAGGCTGGCCCAGGCCACGCCCCCCGCCTCGAGCTCGGCGACGATCCTGCCGCTGATCTCCTCATAAAGCCTTGTCCAATTCGAGCCGGGGCGAGCGCGATCGTAGCGGCAACTCGCCACACGTTCGGGCGCGACGCGACGACCGACGAATTACATGATGGTTCAAGGTTCTCTGCTCGCGCGCTCATCATCGAAGGCGCGCGGGCAACGCCATCTGAGGCGCGCGTACCCACGAAATCGCCGCCGCCTCCCCGAAGGGAGTTCGTGTCCCGTTGATTCCGATGCGAAAAATGGTGCTGCCGGTGAGGATTGAACTCACGACCTCAGCCTTACCAAGGATGCGCTCTACCACTGAGCTACGGCAGCACTTCTCGCGTCAATCGCGGGAGCGGGCCTAAGAGCGGACGGGGCTGCGATTGTCAAGGCCGTTCGGCGTCGGTAGCGCATATTCCCGATGACCGATCGGGACGAACGTGCCGCGCGACTGGCCGCGCAACTGCGGGCCAACCTGCGCCGCCGCAAGGAACGCGCGCGTGCCGAAGAGGCCGATGCGCCCCCCGGACCCGACGCGCCACGCGACGACACGCCCTGACGTCAGCGCGGCAGCGGGGCGCAGCGCTCCGTCAACCAGGTGCGGTCGTCCTCGGGCAGCGCAGGCGCCAATTCCCGCGCGACCCGGGCGTGATACGCATCGACCCACGCCGCTTCCGCAACGGTCAGCAGGGCCGTGTCGATCAGGTCGCGATCAAGCGGTGCGAGCGTAAGCGTTTCGAACGCCAACATTTCTGCTTCGCCACCCGGAAGATCGCGCGCGACGACCAGCAGCAGGTTCTCGATCCGGATCCCGTATGCGCCGGCCTTGTAATAGCCGGGCTCGTTGGACAGGATCATCCCTGGACGCAGCGGTTCGGACGGGCCTGCGCCGGGATAGCTCGGCTTGGCGATCCGCGCGGGGCCTTCGTGGACGGACAGGAAACTGCCGACGCCGTGCCCGGTGCCGTGTGCATAATCGAGACCCGCCTGCCAGAGCGGCGCGCGCGCCAGCGCGTCGAGCTGGCCACCGGTGGTGCCGTGCGGAAAGACGGCGGTTGCCAGTGCGATATGCCCCTTTAGCACCCGCGTGTAGCGGTCGCGCATCTCCTGCGTGGGCGTGCCGATCGGGACGACGCGCGTCAGGTCGGTGGTGCCGTCGTCATACTGCCCGCCGGAGTCGATCAGGTACAATTGGTGCCGCGCAATCGCGCGATTCGACGCCTCGGTGACGTGATAATGCGGTAATGCGCCGTTCGGTCCCGTTGCGGAGATCGTGTCGAACGACAGATCGCGCAACGCGGCGCTTTCCTCCCGAAACGCCAGCAACCGCGCCGCTGCCGACAATTCGGTCTGCCCGCCGCGCGGCCCCGCGTCGGCGATCCAGCGCAGGAAACGCGTCACCGCGGCACCGTCGCGCAGCGACGCGGCGCGATGCCCGGCGATCTCGACCGGGTTCTTGCAGGCCTTGGCCGTGATCGTCGGGTCGCGGCGTGCCAGCGTCGTGCCGCCGCCCGCCTCCACGCCGTCGAAGATCGCCGCCACCGCGAGCGACGGGTCGATCGCCACCTTTTTGGCGGCGAAGCCCAGCAGCGCGCCCGCGAACGCCTGGCGATCGTGCAGCCGCACCGCATTGCCGAGATGCTCGCGCACCGCAGGGCTCACCTTGTCCGGCGCCACGAACACGTCGGCGGTGCCGTCGGCGTGGACGATCGCGTAGGAGAGCGCGACGGGCGTATGCGCGACGTCGCGGCCGCGGATGTTGAACAGCCATGCGATCGAATCGAGCGCCGGCACCACGACCGCGTCCGCGCCCTCGCTTGCCAGCCAGTCGGCGACGTCGGCGCGCTTGGCCGCGGAAGCGACGCCGGCCAGCGCGTCGGGCTGGACGGTCATCGCGGCGGGCGAGGGGGCGGGGCGATCGTGCCACACCGCGTCGATCGGATTGGCGGCGACCGCGACCAGCGTCACGCCCAGCGGCGACAGCGCCGCGCGCAGTTCCTCGATGCCGGCGCGCGTGTGCAGCCATGGGTCGTAGCCGATCCTGGCACCGGCCGGCGCATGCGCGGCGAGCCAGCCGGCGACGCTCTCCTCGGGGACGCCGACGTAATCCCAGTCGTCACCCGACACCTGTTCGCGGACCTGGATCGTGTAGCGCCCGTCCGTGAAGATCGCGGCGCGTGTCGCCAGCACCACGGCGCTGCCCGCCGATCCGCCGAACCCGGTCAGCCATGCCAGGCGCTGTGCATAGTCGCCGACATATTCGCTCATATGCTCGTCGGTCAGCGGCACGACGAAGCCGTCGAGTCCGGTGGCGGAAAGGTGCGTGCGGAGCGCGGAGAGGCGGTCGGAAGGCGTCGTCATGTCGGACAGGTGCCACAGCGCGTCGACGCCCGCCAGCGCCGCGCGCCCGGACTCTTGAAGCCGCGCACCGGCCCTGTCATCATGGCGTCACGTCACGGCGCGAAAGCCCGCGGCACGACGAGTACAAGGTAAGGGAGACGTTCTGACGTGTTCCATCCCGACCTGATGCGGCATCCGGACTCCTGTCCGACGCTGGTGCTGAATGCCGATTATACGCCGCTATCCTATTATCCGCTCAGCATCTGGCCGTGGCAGACCGCGGTCAAGGCGGTGTTCCTGGAGCGGGTCGATATCGTCGCGCATTACGAGCGCGAGGTGCACAGTCCCAACCTGACGATGCGGCTGCCGTCCGTCATCGCGCTCAGGCAGTTCGTGCGGCCGTCGCAATTCCCGGCCTTCACGCGCTTCAACCTGTTTTTGCGCGATACCTTCGCATGCCAATATTGCGGCAGCCATGTGCGCGACCTGACCTTCGACCATGTCGTGCCCCGCGCGCAGGGCGGGCGAACGACATGGGAGAATGTCGTCACCGCCTGCGCGCCGTGCAATCTGAAGAAGGGCGGGCGGACGCCGAAGCAGGCGGCGATGCCGCTGCCAATCGACCCGATTCGTCCCACCAGTTGGCAATTGCAGGAACATGGCCGTCGCTTTCCGCCCAATTATCTGCATGAGACGTGGCACGACTGGCTCTACTGGGATGTTGAGCTGGACGCTTGAGTCCTCATCGGGAGACGTAACGGACATGCGGGTGACGAAGTTGGGCGCCGCGGCGTCGATCGCGGGCGCGCTGGTGCTCGCGGCCTGCTCCGGGAGCGACAAGGAACCCGATGCCGAACAGCAGGCGGCGCTGGCCAATTACGTGCCGCCGTTCGTGATGTCGCGGCTCGACTTCGGCGGGGTGGTGGAGCGCCGTTTCCGGCGGCTCGACGTCAACAACGACGACAAGCTGACCCGCAACGAAGTGTCCAAGCGCCTGTCGCCACGCTTCGATCAGATCGATCGCAACAAGGACGGCGCGATCTCGAACGAGGAGTGGAGCGCGTGGATGGTGCAGCGTTTCGACGCGCAGGACATCAACCACGACGGCACCGTCACGAGCGACGAGCGGGAACGCGCGCGCGAGTTGAACGATGCCGACCTGCCGACCCCTGCCGAGGAACCGTCAAACGCCGCCGCGGTGGGTAGGTAACCTGCCGCCGTAGCGTCAAACAACGGTTGACCATGCGCTTGCCGCGGCGCAGCAATGGCGCATGAGCACGCTGCCGCCGATCACGAACAATCCCGATGTCCGCTATCTCGGCCGCGTGCTGGGCGACGTCATCCGCGCATACGGCGGGGAGACGCTGTACGAACGGACCGAGGCGATCCGCTCCGCCTCGGTCGAGCGGCATCGCGGCAACCACCAGGCGTCACCCGACGCCGAACTCGGTGCGCTCGATCTCGACGAGACGCTCGATTTCGTGCGCGGCTTCATGCTGTTCTCGATGCTCGCCAACCTCGCCGAGGATCGCCAGGGGATCGCCGCGGAAGAGGGTGCGGACGTCCCGGCGGCGCTGGCGCGGCTGGAGAAGGCGGGTATCGGCGCGGACCGCGTGCGCGCCCTGCTCGAACAGGCGCTGGTCGCCCCCGTGCTGACCGCGCACCCGACCGAGGTGCGCCGCAAGAGCATGATCGATCACCGCAATCGCATCGCGCAGTTGATGGCGCTGCGCGATCGCGGCCTCGAGACGACGCCCGACGGCGATCTTGTCGACGAGGCGATCGTGCGGCAGGTCGCGCTATTGTGGCAGACGCGCGTGCTGCGGCGCGAGCGATTGTACGTCGTCGACGAGGTGGAAACCGCGCTCAGCTATCTGCGCGACGTGTTCCTGCCGGTGATCCCCGCGCTGTATCAACGCTGGGACCGTGCGCTCGGCGGCCGGGTGCCGGCGTTCCTGCGGCCCGGCAGCTGGATCGGCGGCGATCGCGACGGCAATCCGTTCGTCACCGCCGATTCGCTGCGTGCCGCGCTGGCGAAGGCGGCGCAGGCAGTGCTGGGCTTCTATCTCGAACAATTGCACGCCATGGGCGCGGAGCTGTCGATCTCGGCGCATCATGCCACGGTCGACGCCGGCGTGCAGGCGTTGGCGGACGCGAGCGGCGACGGCGCCGAGACGCGTAGCGACGAGCCATACCGGCGCGCGCTGGCCGGCATCTACGCGCGCACCGCGGCGACCTATGCCAAGCTGACGGGCCAGACCGCGCCGCGCCCCGGCCACCTGAAGGGCGAGCCCTATGCGGACCCCGCCGCGCTGCGCGCCGATCTGATCGCGATCGCGCGGCCGTTGTCGTCGGGTGGCGACGGGTTGCTCGGCAGCGGCGGCGCGATCGGGCGGCTGATCCGCGCCGTCGACGTCTTCGGTTTCCACCTCGCCACGCTCGACTTGCGGCAGAACAGCGCGGTGCATGAGCGCGTCGTCGCCGAGATGCTCAAGGTGGCGGGCGTGTGCGGCGATTATACCGCGCTGGACGAGGATGCGCGCGTGATGCTGCTGCGTCAGGAGCTGGCGACACCGCGGCCGCTGACGACGCGCTTCGCCGATTATACCGAGGAAACCGCCGGCGAGCTGGCGATCGTGCAAGCCGCCGCCGCAGCGCACGCGACCTACGGCACCGCGGCGATCCGGCAGTATATCGTGTCGATGACGAAGTCGGTGTCCGACCTGCTGGAGGTGCACCTGCTGCTCAAGGAAGTCGGCCTGTATCGCCCCGGCACGCCCGCCACCGCCGCGGTGATGGCCGTTCCGCTGTTCGAGACGATCGAGGATCTGGAGGCCGCGCCGGCGATCATGAGCGAATGGTTCGCGATCCCGGAGGTGCGCGTGATCGCGAAGACGCGCGGCCATCAGGAAGTGATGATCGGATATTCCGACAGCAACAAGGACGGCGGCTACCTGACCTCGACCTGGCAGCTGTCGAAGGCGTCGACGGCGCTGAAGCCGGTGTTCGATGCCGCGGGGGTCGGCATGCAACTGTTCCATGGCCGCGGCGGCGCGGTGGGGCGTGGCGGCGGCAGCAGCTTCGCCGCGATCCGTGCGCAGCCGCCGGGCACCGTGCAGGGGCGTATCCGCATCACCGAACAAGGAGAGGTGATCGCGGGCAAATATGGTACGCGCGAGAGCGCCGCGACCAACCTTGAGGCGATGGCTTCGGCGACGTTGCTGGCCAGCCTGGAGCCGGAGGCGCTGTCGAACGGTGACAACGAGACGTTCGCCGCGGCGATGGACAAGCTCTCGGGCGACGCATTCCGCGCCTATCGCGGGCTGGTGTACGAGACCGAAGGTTTCCGCACCTTCTTCCGCCAGATGACGCCGATCGCGGAGATCGCCGGGCTGAAGATCGGCAGCCGTCCCGCCAGCCGCAAGCAATCCGACGCAATCGAGGACTTGCGTGCGATCCCGTGGGTATTCAGCTGGGCGCAGGCGCGGGTGATGCTGCCGGGCTGGTACGGCGTCGGGCAGGCGATCGCGCAGTTCGAGGACCGCGCGCTGCTGCGCGATATGGCGCAGGGCTGGCCGCTGTTCGCCGCCACGCTGGCGAACATGGAGATGGTGCTCGCCAAATCCGACATGGGGCTGGCGAAACGCTATGCCGGGCTGGTGGAGGATAAAGGGCTGCGCGATCATGTGTTCGGCCGGATCAGCGACGGCTGGCAGCAGACCCATGACGGGTTGCTGGACGTGACCGGGCAGGCGCACCTGCTCGAAAAGCACCCCGCGCTCGACGCATCGATCCGGCTGCGGCTGCCGTATATCGAGCCGCTGAACCTGCTCCAGATCGAATTGATGAAGCGCCACCGCGCCGGCGAGGCCGACGAGCGGGTGCGGCAGGGCATCCTGCTGTCGATCAATGCCATCGCGACCGCGCTGCGCAATTCGGGGTGAGATGACGCGACCGAGGATGTCGGCGGTCGACGCGGCAGGGATGCATCGATGGTGATGGCGATCATTCCGGCCGGCTGGCGTCGCGGTCGCCGCGACACGGCATCGATTAGGACATGATCGTGATCCGTGTTACAACATGTTATCGTCGGTACGGAGCCCCAAGCGCCGACGACTGAGAGACCGTGCGCTCCCGCTTGTGACCAGGGAGCCGTACCATGGACCTCAACTATCTTTTCCATCGACACCAGGTGTCGTTGATGATGGCTGCAGCCGCCGCGGGCGTCGAGGCGCGCAAGGCGCACGCGCAGCTCGCGCGTCGCTATGCCACGCGAATCGCGAGCACGCAGAGCGGCGTCGGCGTCAACCATCCGTTCGTCGCTGCATGAGCGACGAGCAACCGCGCGCGACGCGCACTTTCCGGGTCGCGCGTCCGCGTTACGATCCGGCCCGTGCCGAGCGGCAGGGTCGCGTGACGCGGCTGGCGATCGAGCGGATGGGCGCGCCGGCGGCATTGGCGTTCCTCAATGCCGACCACGCCGAACTCGGCGCGCGACCGCTCGACCTCGCGGGCGAGAGCGTCGAATCGTCGGCGCGCGTGGAGGCGGTGATCGCCGCGCTTGGTCCCAAATCCGAGGCGGCGTAATGCCGCGCTGGCGCCGCTGGCTGCGCGACTGGATGCGCCGCCGCCGTGCGCGCCGCGCGTGGCGATGAGCATCGACGCGCGCGACGAGGCTGCCGCGACGCTGGCGCGTGCCACCGCCTTCCTGCGCGCGCAGGCACATCAGCCGTGGCTCGACCAGCCATGGTGCGACCGTCAGCGCCTTGTCCGCTCACGCGTGATCGGCAACTGGATCGGCGAGCTCGACCGGCTGCTGCACGTCCTGCTCGATACCGCCGCAGACCGCGCCGGGCATCCCGTGAGCCTGCATCAGCGCAACACCGCCAACAAGCTGGTGACGTTCTGCGCCGAGGCGTCGTGGGGCACGGCGCGGCTGGACGGCATGGCGCGGGCGCGGGCAACGTTCCGCTATACGCAGGGCGCCGCGCGGCGTGCCGACGTGCGTGGCGGCAGCCACATGACGGTCGGCTGGTCGGGCCCGGGCGGGGCGCTGCGGCGTTTCCGCATCGGGGAGCGGATCCAGCTGGGCAGCAAAGCGTTGGTGGAAGTCTGCGATCTTTACGACGAACTGGCCGCGCAGGTCGTGCGTGTCCCGCTCGTGCAACGCAAGGGGCTGGGTTATCAAGGAATATGAACGCTTCGAGGCGATCGCCGCTCAACATCACCGCGACGGCCAGGACGCCACGCTCGATAATGTGCGTGACCGCTGCCAGCGGTCCGAGGATGCCTGGCTGAAGATGGCGGCGCAATCGCGTCGGACCGAGCAGCGCCGCGAGGAACGCGAGCGCAAGACGGTGATGGCGCTGGAAGCCTGACCGGCGTTCGGTCGATGCCGGCCGAATAGATATGACGCCATCCGGTGTGCCGCGGGCAGACCGGATGGCGTAACTTTTCCGATCAGCCTTCGATGCTCTTCGATGCCTGTTCGAAGAGGTCCTTGCTGATCCCCGGCGTCGTGACGATCCGTTCCAGCTCCGCGCGCATCGCCGCGGACCGTGTCGCATCGAAGCGCCGCCAGCGGCCGAGTGGCGGCAGCAGCCGTGCCGAGGTCTGCGGATTGAGCCGGTCGAGCGCCACCAACTGATCGGTCAGCCAGCGATAGCCTTTTCCATCCGCGGCATGGAACGCCCGCTGGTTCACCGCGAACGCGCCGACCAACGCGCGCGCGCGATTGGGGTTGGCGAGCGTGAAGTCGGGATGCTGCGCCAGTTCCGCGACCAGTGCCGGCGTGTCGTCGCGCGACGACAGCGCCTGCGTCTGGAACCATTTGTCGAGCACCAGCGGGTTGTCGGCAAAGCGATTGTAGAAGATGTCGAGCGCGGCCTCGCGCTCCGCCGACTCGCCATTGGCGAGCACTGCCAGCGCGCCCTGGCGGTCGGTCATGTTGTCCGCGTTTTCGAACTGCGACCACGCCAGCGCCGCGGCGTCCGCCGCGCCCGACGCCGCGAGATAGCCCAGTGCGACGCTGCGCAGGCGGCGGATGCCCTTGTCCTCCGGCGTATAGGCATACGGGCGGTGCAGCGCCGGATCGCCCGCCGCGCGCCACCGCGCCTCCAGCCCGCGGCCCAGCGCGCGGCGCAACGCCTCGCGCGCGCGGAAGATCGCTTCGGGATCGACCTCGGCCAACTGGTCGCCGATGAAGTTCTCCGACGGCAGCAGCACCGCCTCGGCAACGAAGGCGCGGTCCAGCGCGGGATCGTCAAGCGTGTCCGCCACCGCCGCGACCACCGCACGCGGATCGGCCTCACCCTCCACGGTGGCGGCGATCAGTGTGTCGAGCATCAACTGCTGCATCGCCTCATACCGTGCGAAGGCGTCGTCGTCGTGCCGGGCGAGGAAGGCGAGATCGGCGGCGCTGCGATCGCTCTCGACAATCACCGGCGCGGAAAAGCCGCGGTTGAGCGACACGATCGGGCGCTCGGTCACCGTCTCGAAGGTGACGCTGGCGCTGGCGTCGGACAGGACGACCAATTGCTCGTCACCCAGCGGCTGGCCGGTCTCGCCGCCGAACAGCCGTACGCGCAACGGCAACACCTGTGGCTGCTTGACCGGCTGGCCCGGCGTTTCCGGCACCTTCTGTGCGAGGTTCAGCGTCGCGCGGCCACTGCCGGCGTCGTGGACCAGCGTGGCGGAAACGCGCGGCGTGCCCGCCTGGCTGTACCACAGCCGGAATTGCGACAGATCGATGCCGCCACCCTCTTCCATGCACGCGACGAAATCCTCGCAGGTCGCGGCGGTACCGTCGAAGCGCTCGAAATAGAGGTCGGTCGCGGCGCGGAAGCGTTGCGGCCCGAGCATCGTCGCCATCATGCGGATCAGCTCCGCGCCCTTGTTGTAGATGGTGGCGGTGTAGAAGTTGCTGATCTCGATATAGCTTTCCGGGCGGACCGGATGCGCGAGCGGGCCGGCATCCTCCGGGAACTGCGCCGCGCGCAGGCCGCGCACATCCTCGATCCGCCGCACCGCCGCCGAGCCCTGGTCGGCGGAAAAGCCCTGGTCGCGGTAAACGGTGAAGCCTTCCTTCAGGCTTAGCTGGAACCAGTCGCGGCAGGTGATGCGGTTACCCGACCAATTGTGGAAATATTCGTGCGCCACCACCGCGGCGATCGCGTCGTAATCGTAGTCGGTCGCGGTATCGGGGTCGGCGAGGATGTAGCGGCTGTTGAAGATGTTCAGCCCCTTGTTCTCCATCGCGCCGAAGTTGAAATCGTCGACCGCGACGATGTTGAACACGTCGAGGTCGTATTCGCGGCCGTAGACGCGCTCGTCCCACGCCATCGACAATTTGAGCGCGGCCAGCGCATGGTCGGTCTTCGGCAGGTCGCCCTCGCGCACCCAGATGCCGAGCTGCACCTCGCGCCCCGATCGCGTCGTGAACGTATCGCGGTTTACCGCCAGATCGCCGGCGACCAGCGCAAAGAGGTACGATGGCTTCGGCCACGGATCGTGCCACTCCGCCCAGTGCGTGCCGTCGTCGTTGTCGCCCGATGCGATCGGATCGCCGTTTGCGAGCAGGATCGGGAAGCGCGCCTTGTCGGCGGTCATTCGCACGCGATAGGTCGCCAGCACGTCGGGACGGTCCGGGAAGTAGGTGATCCGCCGGAAGCCCTCGGCCTCGCATTGCGTGCACAGGTTGCCGCCCGAGGCGTAGAGCCCCATCAACTGCGTGTTGCGGTCGGGCGCGATCTCCACCTCTGTCTCGATCGCATGCACGTCGCCGCCCAGCGGGACGACGAGCTGTTCGCCCTCCACGCGCCAGTCGTCCGTCGCGACGCCATCGATGCGCACCGCCAACGGTTCCTGCCCGGCGCCGTCGAGCCGCAGCGCGGCGTCGTGGACGCCGTTGCGCCGCACGCTCAGCCGCGCCTTCACGCGCGTCGCGATCGGATCGAGCGCGAAGTCCAGCGAGACTTCGGGCACCAGCCACGCGGGTGGTGCATAATCGCTGCGCCGCGTGACATCGGGGGCGGTGGGGGTGGTGCGTGCATCGGCCATGCCGGCGAGTATACAAGCGACGCTGCCTCGTTCCATCCGAAACCGCTTGGCCTGGATCGTCTCGACGGCAACCATCGTGTCCGGCTAAGGTGTCGTGATCGATACTCCTTGTCCGGACGGTTCCATGCTTCGTTCGTTTGCGTTCCCCGTGGCTGCCGCGCTGGCCGCCGCTGCCTCTGCCCAGACCACTCCCACCCAGAAGACCGTCCCGGCCCAGAGCACACCGGCCCAGAGCACACCGGTCCAGAGCACACCGGCCCAGAGCACACCGGCCCAGACCATATCCGTCCAGCGCAATGCCGCACTCACCGCGCCGCTGCCGGCCGATCAGGCAGCGATGAAGGCGCATGTGATGTTCCTGGCGTCCGACGCAATGAAGGGGCGCGATGTCGGTAGCCCAGAGTTCGACATCGCCGCGCAATATGTCGCCGCGCAATTCTATGCCGCCGGTCTGGCGCCGATGGGTGACGATGGCGGTTACCTGCAATCGGTGCCGCTGCTCGGCTACAAGATCGACGGGCAGGGGCGGATGGCGTGGACCCCGACCGGCGGCGCGGCCCAGCCGCTCGTTTCCGGCAAGGATTATCTGCCCGCTGCCAATCCGGCGTCCAAGACCACGAACGTCGCCGCAGCCGTGGTGTTCGTCGGCTACGGGTTGGAGGCGCCGCAATATGGGCTCGACGATTATGCCGGCATCGACGTGCGCGGCAAGATCGTCGCCTATGTCGGTGGTGCCCCGGCCGGGTTGCCGAGCGAGATTTCCGCGACGTTCGGCAGCGCCGCGGCGCGGCAGACCGCAGCGGCCAGGCATGGCGCGATCGGCGTGATCGCGATCGCCGACCTGCGCAAGGCCGGGCGCGGCGCGCCATCGTTCGCTTCGGTCGCGAAGAGCTATAGCGCCGAACGCATCACCTGGGCGTTGCCCGACGGCACCGGCAGCAGCACGGGGGTGCCGCTGCTCGGCACGCTGTCACCCGCCGGCGCGTCGAAGCTGTTCGGGCGGGCGTGGCCGGCGATCGCCAAGGCGGCGGCGCGCAAGACGATGAAGGTACGACCGGCCGCGACCGCGGGAACGCTGTCCGTCGGGAGCGGCACGATCTTCCGCCCGATCGCCAGCAGCAACGTCGTCGGCATGATCCGCGGCAGCGATCCGGTGGCAGGGCGCGAAACCGTCGTGCTCTCCGCGCACCTCGATCACGTCGGCGTCGGCAAGGCCGTGAACGGCGACACGATCTATAACGGTGCGCTCGACGACGCGGTCGGCATCGCCAGCCTGATCGAGGCGGCGAAGCGCTTCAAGACCGCAACGCCGCCCAAGCGGAGCATCATCTTCCTGGCGGTCACCGCCGAGGAGAAGGGGCTGGTCGGCAGCGACTATTTCGCGAACCATTCCACCGTGCCGCTGCGCGACATCGTGGCCGACGTGAACCTCGACATGCCGATCCTGACCTACAGGTTCGAGGACATGGTCGCGTTCGGCGGCGACCGCTCCACGCTGGGCCCGATCATCGCGCGTGCGGTGGCGGGGATCGGCGTCGGCCTGTCGCCCGACCCGATGCCGGAGCAGGCGATCTTCGTGCGTTCCGACCATTATCGCTTCGTGCAGAAGGGTGTGCCGTCGGTGTTCCTGTGGCCCGGCTACAAGGGGCCGGGCAAGGCGGCGGTCGAGCGCTTCATGGACAATTGCTACCACAAGCCGTGCGACGACCTGACGCAGCCGATCCTGTGGGACCAGGGCGTGCGCTTCGTCGACGCCAATTACCGGATCGCGCGCGAGATCGCCGACGCATCGCAGCGGCCGATGTGGAACAAGGGCGATTACTTCGGCACGTTGTTCGGTGGGCCGATGGCGCCGTGAGCGCTCTTGCCAAGCGCCGCGACCACGCCGATGAGGAAGGTGGAAAGCGGGGGCGACAGGTGACGAACGGGCGAGACGACGTTTTCCGTCGCACCACGATCGAGCTGGGGCCGTTGCGCATCACGCGCGAATATCGCTGCGCGTCGCAACACCCGCATTATCCCTTCGCCGATGCACCGCGCGCGCCTCGCGGCGGCGGATGGCGCGCGGCCGGCGCCCTGGGCGTGGTGCTGGCGCTGAGCGCGGGTGGATTGTCGGTGGCGGCGACCCATGCACCGGCGCCGCGCCCCGCGCGTTATTCGGTTAGCTTGCCGGTGCCGGTGCATGTGATCGCGCCGGCCAGGCCGCTGCGGGTGGCGCGCACCGTTGCGCCGGTGGCTGCTTCGCCGGTCGCCGTGGTGACGGCGGCGAGTGACGCTGTGCCGAGCGACACTGTGCCGAGCGACACTGGCAGCCGCGCCACCGCGATCGCGGCGGCGCTGCGGAGCGGCGAAGTGCAGGAATGGTTCGAGGCGGCGGGGCAGGTGCACGGCTTCGTCGTGGCCGGTGAGGCCGAGCCCGACGGCGTGCGGACGTGTCGCGCGCTGTCGGTCCTGACGCGCGCGCCCGGCGGAGCGGACCGCGTCGATCAACGGCGTGAGTGCCTGCCGGTCGGGTAGACGGTTTTGGGGTCGGCGTCGCTGTCGGGCGATGAGGACGGGAGCGGGGATCCACCCGGCGTCGACGACTGGTGCCTCGGCCTTGATCCGGGTTCAGCTACTCACTCGGATGGGAGAAGCGGGATTCCGGCGCGCGTGACGGCGTGTGGAAGCCGGAAGGGCGAACCTGAGCGCCGAACTACTGCGCACCAGCCCATTTCCGATCGAGGGCCGGATCAGGACGCCGTGGATTGCTTCGCGGCGCCCGCAATGACGGCGTGTTCCTGAAGGGCGATCGTATCGGACTGCCCAGTATTGGTCTCTGCTTCGGCGCGGACAGAGTTCCGCGCTACGTTTCGCCGGCCCCCTCGAATCGCGGGGGCGGGTAGCGCCCGGCACGTGGATCGTGCCGGGCGTCGCGATCACCGGCCGATGCTGGTGTAGCGGAAGCCCTGCGCCACGACCTCGGCGGGGTTGTAGATGTTGCGCAGGTCGATCAGGATCGGCTCGTTGAGCAGCGACTTCACGCGCGGCAGGTCCAGCGCGCGGAATTCGTCCCACTCGGTCACGATCGCCAGTGCGTCCGCACCCTCGATCGCCTGATACGGGCCTTCGCAATATTCGATATTGTCGAGCACCAGCTTCGCCTGCTCGGTGCCCTCCGGATCGAACGCCTTCACCTTGGCGCCGGCGTCCTGCAGCGCTTGGATCACCGCGATGGCGGGCGAATCGCGCATGTCGTCGGTGTTCGGCTTGAAGGTGAGGCCCAGCACCGCGACGGTCTTGCCACGAACGTCGTCGCCCATGGCGTGGATGATCTTGCGGCCCATCGCGCGCTTGCGATTGTCGTTGACCGCAACCACCGCCTCGACGATCCGCTGCGGCGCGTCGTAGTCCTGGCTGGTCTTGAGCAGCGCCAGCGTGTCCTTGGGGAAGCACGAGCCGCCATAGCCCGGGCCGGCGTGCAGGAACTTCGAGCCGATGCGGTTGTCGAGCCCGATGCCGCGGCTTACGTCCTTCACGTCCGCGCCGACCTTTTCGCAGAGATCCGCGATCTCGTTGATGAAGGTGATCTTGGTCGCGAGGAACGCGTTGCCGGCATATTTGATCAGCTCGGCGGTGCGGCGCGCGGTGACCAGGATCGGTGCGGCGTTGAGGTACAGCGGACGATAGACCTGCCGCATGACCTCGGTCGCGCGATCGTCCTCCGAGCCGATCACGATGCGGTCGGGACGCTTGAAATCGTCGATCGCCGCGCCTTCGCGCAGGAATTCGGGGTTCGAGACGACGCCGAACTCGGCGCTCGGCGCGGCCTCGCGGATGATCCGCTCCACCTCGTCACCGGTGCCGACCGGCACGGTCGACTTGGTGACGATCACGCTATAGCCGGTCAGCGCTTCGCCGATCTCCTTGGCGGCGGCGAAGACGTACGACAAATCGGCATGGCCATCGCCGCGGCGGGTAGGCGTGCCGACGCCGATGAAGATCGCATCGGCGCCCGCGACCGCTTCCTTCAGGTCGGTGGTGAACTTCAGACGACCAGCGGCGACGTTGCGTGCGACCAGGTCCTCGAGACCGGGCTCGTAGATCGGCATCTTGCCGGCGAGCAACCGCTCGATCTTGCCGTTGTCCTTGTCGACGCAGACCACGTCATGGCCGAAGTCGGCGAAGCATGTGCCTGAAACCAGGCCCACATAGCCCGAGCCGATCATGGTAATGCGCAAGACGGTCGCTCCTTCGAATGGACCGCCAGACGGCGGCGCTCGATCCATCCGCTAACGGCAACGGTAGCGTTATGGCAAGCGTTCAGGTGGTTGCAATCGGTGCACGTCTGGTTGACGAAAGCGAAACCACGCCCGGCCGGGCCGCGGATACGACCATCCGGCGCCAGCGCCGGCGGCGCCATGCGCCGGCCGCGGTGATCGCGACGGGCCACAGGAGCGTCAGGACGATATCCGACAACGTGTCCGCCCACGTCCAGTGCGGCGTGGCGGCGAGCCAGTCCAGCGTCTCGTTGCCAAGCTCGGCCGCGAGCACGACCTGCAGCGCCAGGATCGCGCCGCGGCGGTGGGGCGCGAGCAGCAGCGCGACGAGGTAGATCGCGAGGCCGGCATGAACATGGAGCAGCGCCGCCGACCCGGCCTGCGCGACGATCACGTCGATCAGCGATTTATAGAGGCGCGCCAGTTCCATGGACATCGGCTAACCCCGATAGGTTGAGGAATCGTCACGGTGACGGCGTGCATCATTGTGCTGGAACTACGGCGCTTTCCCGTGGATTGGGGGCGCAATGATCGAATCGTCCGCGCAGGTCGGGGTGCTGACCTTCCACCGTTGCATCAACTATGGCTCCTACTGGCAGGCGCGCTGCCTGGTGGAGGGGCTGCGCGCCATGGGGCATGACGCGCATTTGCTCGACCATCACAGCGACACGGTGGTGCGGGCGGAGTGGCGGTGCGCGTTGCAACCGGCGCTGCCGACGCGGACGCGGCGCGAGGACCTGCCGGCGTACAAGGCCAAGGTGCGGAAGTTCGCGCCCGCGATCGACGCGCTGCCGCGCTCGGCGGCGTTCGCGCTCGACGATCCGGTCGCGCTCGCCCCGCAACGCGCCGTGGTGGTCGGCAGCGACGAGGTATGGAACTTCCGGCACCCCTGGTATGCGGGCAAGGCGGTGTTCTTCGGAGAAGGTCTGCGCGCGGAGCGGCTGGTTTCCTACGCTGCCAGCTTCGGCAACCATGACGCGGCGGACGGCGTCGGCGCGGAATGGGCGGAACGACTTCGGCGCTTCACCGCGGTGTCGGTGCGCGACGCCAATGCGCAGGACCTTGTCGGACAGGCACTCGGCGTGCGGCCACCGCTGGTGCTCGACCCCGTCCTGCAATTCGCGGATCGCGTGCCACGCGAGGCGGCGCGGGAGAAATATGCGCTGGTCTATGGCCACGGCTTTCCGGACTGGCTGGCCGCGGCGCTGCGCCGCTGGAGCAGGCGGCACGGCATCGCCCTCCACAGCATCGGTTATCGCAACGACTGGGCGGACGTGCAGGAGATCGACGCCGGACCGGAGGCGTTCGCGGCGCGCGTAGCGGGGGCGAGCGCGCTGGTCACCAATTTCTTCCACGGGTGCGTGTTCGCGCTGGTCAACGGGACGCCGTTCGTGACCGCGCCGTCGCCATATCGCTTCAACAAGGTCCGCGACCTCGCCGCGGCACTGGATGCGCGGCGGCACATCGTCGCCGCTGAGACGCCGGACGCCGACTATGACGCGCTGCTGACCGAGCCGCACGATGCGCGAATCGGCGCGCGGATCACGGCGTTGCGCGCCGCCTCCACGCAATTCCTGGGTGCCGCGCTTGGCTGAGACATTGTCTTCGCGGGAGATCGTGCGGTCGGGGCTGTGCATCGGCTGCGGCGGGTGCGCGGCGACGATGGCGATGGACCGCGACGGGCTGTGGAAGCCGGAGGTCGCGGCCGGACAGGATGACGTCGCGGCGATTTGCCCGTTCTCGCCGGCGGCGGCGAACGAAGACGTGCTCGCGGCTGAGCGCTTCCCGGCGCCGACGGCCCAGACGGCATTTCTCGGGCGGTTCGAATCCAACTGGGTCGGGCATGTCGCGGAGGACGGCTTCCGCACCAACGGCAGCTCGGGTGGGATGGTGAGCTGGGTCGCGTCCGAGCTGTTGCGGACCGGCGCGGTCGATGCGGTGGCGCATGTCGCGCCGGTGGCCGATCCGCAGAGCGACGGACGTTTCTTCGCCTACGGGCTGTCACGCGATGCCGACGCGATCGCGGGCGGCGCGAAGTCGCGTTACTACCCCGTCGAACTGTCCGGCGTGATCGCGGCGATCCGCGCGATGCCGGGGCGTTACGCGGTGGTCGGCGTGCCGTGCTTCATCAAGGCGCTGCACCTGTTGCGGCGGAGCGATCCGGTGATCGCCGAGCGGGTTACGCACCTGCTGGGATTATTCTGCGGACATCAGAAAAGCGCACGGCTGGTCGACAGTTTCGCGTGGCAGCTCGGTGCGCCGATCGCGCAGGTGAAAGCGGTCGATTACCGGATCAAGGACGCCGCGCGGCCGGCCAATTGGTACCGTGCGCATCTGACGCTCGACGACGGCAGCAGTCGCGCCGAGGATTGGTGGCACCTGGCCGATGGCGACTGGGGCGCGGGATTCTTCCAGAATCCGGCCTGCGACTGGTGCGACGACGTTGTGGCGGAGACCGCCGACGTGGCGTTCGGCGACGCATGGGTCGAACCCTATTCGTCGGACGGGCGCGGGACGAACGTGGTCATCGCGCGATCGCCGGAAATCCATGCGATGATCGCGGCGGCGGTGGTGGACGGGCGGCTGGCGTTGACGGAGGTGGATGCCGCGTTCGTCGAGGGAACGCAGGCGGCAGGGTTCCGGCATCGGCGCGAGGGGCTGGCGTATCGGCTGACATGGCGCAAGCGCGGCGTTCGCGCGGTAAAGCGCGTGGCGCCCGGCGCGGCGCTGCCGTTGCGGCGCAAGCTGGTGTACCGGATGCGGCACGCGATCGCGCGCGACAGTCACCGGCTGGCGCGGCTCGCGCGGTGGTCGGGGAAGCCGGCATGTTACACGATGTGGGCGCGGGGGATGCTGGCGGTGTACCGCGGGCTGGCGTGGTCGCACGGACGGCTCGGCGGGTGGATCGACCGCGTGCTGCCGGACGCGCGACCGAAGTAGCGAGCGTTGCGTGGCGGGGGCCGCGTGGGGTGTTCGGGCGCGGAGGTTGTCCGGCATCCGGCTGGCCGGGTGGGACGACATGACCCACAGGCTGTCTTGGCCAAAAGCCGGCGTACCGATCCTCATGCGTGCCGTTCGGGATGCGCGCTGCGTGCTGCTTATGACGGTGGTTCCGGGCGTGTCGCGGAGTGCTGCGTCTTCCCGGTCTGGTGAGACGGGAGGGCACCGCCCGTGCCGCGCTCATCATGATCGCCAATTCGGGTTTGGTGGTGAGCCGCAAACGCCGTCGACTTCCGGGTGGTAGATGCGCCGTTGCGGCGGGGTTTGCTGCTGCCCGACACGGGGAAAGGCCGGGCTTGTCGCGCGATGACCTGAAGCTGGTCCGTCATTGCGAGCGTGGCGGAGTATCCGAGGGCGGGTCAGGACGCCCTGGACTGCTTCGCTACGCTCGCAATGACGGTATTCTGGTCAGCCCCACGTCATCCTGTCAGGCGCGACGGACGGTACGTTCGCGTTCACCGTTCCGCCGCTTACGTGGCGGCGCGGACCGCCGGCTTGCGACGACGGCGCAGGGTGGCGCCGACGAGGCCGAAGCCGGTCAGCATCATCGCCCAGGTCGCAGACTCCGGCACCGCGCTGGTCAGCTGCGCATATTCGGCGGCGCTCAGCTTGAAGCTGTAGACCATGTTCGGAATCAGCGTGGTGCCGGCCGGGCAGGCGGTGCCCAGCGTCACCTGCGTGCTGGTCCCCTTGCCGCCGAGGCTGCTGGTGCAGACGTCGAATTGCTGGCCGCTGCCGCTCTGCGTCACCGAATAGTCGTTGTCGGTGACGATGATCAGCGTGTAGCTGCCGTCCGCCAGCCGCGGACCGAACGAGAAGCCTTCGATCTTTTCCGGCACCGGCAAGCCCATCTTCTTGAGCGCGGCGGCGATATCGAGGAACGCGGTCTTGGTCTTCGTGACCGGTACGATACCGGCGGGCAGCGCGTTGCTGCCGGCGAGGCTTACATTCTTCACGTCGGTGGCGCCGGTAAGGTCGATCTCGTAGATGCGCTTGGAGCCGACCTGCTTGTTGCCGGTGGGATCGTCGACACCGAAGCCGCGATTGTCCCGTTCCAGCACCAGCAGCTTGTTGCCGCCGACCGCCTGCAACGACGACACACCGATCGAGCGGCCCTGCTTGTCGGCGTCGAACAGGTTCTTGGTCATGCCCGCGTTGATGTCGGCCACGGCATCCAGTTGATAGACGAATTGCGCGGTCTGCTTGCCGGTAGCGACGTCGAACTGCACGATGCGCGTGTTGCGCCCATAGACGCCGTTCGCCGCGCCATCGGGACCACGGCCCTCGTCGACGAGCGGATCCTGGAGGATCGCATAAGCGGTCTTGCCGTCGGCGCTGACGGTCAGCCCCTCGAACCCGCGATTGTCCTGTCGCCCGGTCGTGATCGTCCCCGCGCCGCCGATGTAATTGGCGTTGCCGTCGGCGTCGCGCGGCACGAGGTTCGCGGGCACTTCGAACGCGCGGACGAACTGGCCGTTGGCGCCGAATTCGTAGACGGACGGGCCGTATTCGTCGGAAACGAGGAAGTTGCCGTTAGGGAGCCGCGCCAGCCCCTCGGGATCGAGCGAGCGGCCGAGATCCGACACGCTGCCGTTCAGCAACTGCGGGTTGAGGCCGTTGAAGGTGTCGGCACCCTGGCGGTAGAGCACGGTGTTGGTGAGCGTGAAGCCGTTGATCTTGCCGCCGGCGTCGATGTCCAGCGTAAAGCCCTGCAGGCGCGGCGCATAGGACAGCACGCCGCCGCCCGGCCCGCGATCGGTGGTGCTCCAGAAGGTGCCGGTGTTCGCGTCGTAGCTGAGATCCGATCCGAACCCGCCGAAACGGTTGTCGCCGACGTTGGGCAGCCCGGACAGATCGGTGCCGTTGGCGATGGAGTAGGACGAGATCAGCGTGACCGCGGCGGCGGGCAGCGGTGCGAACGCGATCGTAGCGCACGCGGCAAGCAAGAACAGACGCATAAAATTAACCCCCTGTTAACCTATGCATCTGGCGCAGTCTTATTGCGGGGTAGTGACGATCGTGCGTCGGTTCCGCGACAGAAGCGTGTTCGGGAAAGAACGGTCGGGGTCGCCGCCTGCGCCTGTGGGTCGGTCACGCGGATCGACCGTCTCGATCGGGCGATCACGTGCGGATGAGCCGATCCCGGATGAGGCCAGCGCCAATCGACATTCAGCCAGCGCCCCGCAAGCGCCGTCATTACGCGCGTAACGAAGCAATCGAGGGAGCCGCGCGGAACGCTGGATTGCTTCGCTCTGCTCGCAATGACGGGCAAAGGTAGTAAGCCTGCCCGATCGTGCGAGCGCGGTGCGCCCTGACAGATGGATAATCTTCATGGGCCGATCAGCCCGGCATTCGTAAGGCGCTGAACGTCGATTCCGCCTAGCGCGCAGTGCGCAAATGCTCGGCCAGCCGCAGCGTCAGTGCGAGCAGCGTCAGCGTCGGGTTGGCGAAGCTCGACGTCGGGAAGGCGGCCGCACCGGCGATGTAGAGGCCGCGGGTGCCGAATACTTCGGAATTGGCGTCGCACACGCCTTCCGTCGGTGTGTCGGCCATGCGCGCGGTGCCGATATGGTGGCCCCCGACCGGCACCGGGTGGTCGCTCCACGCCTGCGCTTCCTCGTCGGCGAGCGTGATCGTCGCCACGCCGCTGCGGTTCACCGCCGCCGCGATGACGCGCACGCCCGCGATCATTCGCGCGCGATCCTCCGCGGTGCAGCGCCAGTCGATGATCGCGCGGCGCAGCCCCGCACCGTCGCGCTCGGTGCCGAGCAGGACGCGGCTGTCGCGGTGCGGCTCCTGCTCGCCGTTCAGGTCGAGCGGGTAGACGCCGCCGGGCTCGGCGAGCAGCACGCTCGGCAGCTTGCGGCGCGCGAGGATGCGGCGGCGCGTCCAGTCGATCCCGAACCCGGCGAGCCGCGGCGCACCGAGCAGCACGTTGCGGAAGTGCGCGGCATGAAAGGCGGCGCTCGACCCGCGGCGTTGCGCGCGTTCGTCATGCTCCAGCGCGGTCATCTTGCGCGCATATTCGGGCACGATCATGTTCTTGGCGAGGTACATCGCCGAAAGCACCGGGTGCCGGTGCGCGGGATCGACGATGCTGGGGTGCGCGGGGCGCAGCACCATGCCGGCGAGCCGCTCGCGCCGCTGCGCCGCGGGCGCGAGCCAGAGGTAGCGGCGGCAATACGTGCCGTCGGCGGCGCGGAAATAGTCGAAATGCGCGTGGCCGGCCGGCGGGTGGAAGGCGATCGTGCCGAGCGTGCCTTCGAGATGGCATTGGTAGTAGCGGCCGACCAGGTCGTGCGCGTTGCCGAGGCCGACCGGGTGCGTCTCGTCGCTGGCGAGCAGCAGGCGTGCCGTCTCGATCCCGCCCGCGGCGACGACGACGCGCGGAGCGGCGACGGTGACGCGCGCGTCGCGCAGGCGCAGGCGAACGCCGGTGGCGGCGCTGCCATCGGTCAGGATCTGCTCGACGGGGGCGTTGGTGAGGACGCGGAGCCGCGGCGCCTGCGCCAGCCGCTTGCGATACCAGCCGCCGAAGTCGGTCGGGTGGCTGAAGCGCTCGATCCGTTCGGTGACGACGTCCTCGGCGGCGCCGGGGAGTGCCGGGGCGAGCGCGGGGTTTGCGGCGTCGGCGGTGAAATCGGCCGCACCCGCCTCCGCAAGTGCCATCGCCTGCGGGTAGAAGCGGGCGACCTCGTCATGCGCGATCGGCCAGCGCGCGGCGGGCATCCAGTCGCGCGTCTCGAAATCGATCGGGTCGAACGGGATGCAGCGGCCCCCCCAAACCGCGCTGGTGCCCCCTAACTGGCGGCGGCGATACATCTCGCCCGGCGAGTGCGAGGATGGGGAGACCGACTGCGCGCGCAGGAATTCCTGCCCGGCCTTGTCGAAACGATCGCCGCCGGCCTCGACCAGCACGACTTCCTGTCCGGCGTCCGCGAGGGTGAGCGCGAGCGTGATCCCCGCCGGGCCGGCGCCGACGATCACGACATCGGCATCGATACGGTCGGGTAGCCCGGCGCGGCGAGCGTCGACGATCATCGCGCCGACCCGCGTGCGATGGCGGCGAGCGCGCGCAGATTCTCGGGCTTGCCGGTGCCGACGACGGTGCAGGCGACCGTGGGATGCGCGATCGCGCGCGCCACGGCCTGCGCCGGGCTGAGCGTGGGTTGCTGCACCACGACTTCACGCGCCAGCACGAGGTGGCCGCGCGCCGCGATCGTCTCGGCGCGGCGGCCGAGCGTGGTGAGCACGTTCCACGGGAGTTCGAGCACATCGTACCCGGGCTGGTCGAGCGCGGCGTCGAGCGTGGCGAGATCATCGCACGACACGCCGATGCGCAGCGCCTTGCCTGCCGCGCGCGCCGCGACCAGTGCGAGCGCCAGTTCGGGCTCGGCAGCGACGTGCGCGGGCGGGCTGTGGAGCAGGAAGGCGTCGACGCGATCGGTGCGCAGCCTTTTCAGCGACGTCTCGAGACTGGCGACGATCGCGCGCGGACGCCAGTCGCTGCGCATCGCGTCGCTGCGCTGCGTGGTGACGGTGTTGCCGGCGCCGCCGCGCCGCGCGAGCAATGCGCGCACCAACGGCTTGGCGGTGCGGAGCAGCCGGTACTTTGCGGAAAAGGTCTGCCCGCCCTTGGTGACGACGAACGCGGCGTCGCGACGACCGGCGATGGCGCGGCCGATGATCCGCTCACTGTCGCCCTGTCCGTAGATGCTGGCGGTGTCGAGGACGTTGACGCCGAGGTCCAGCGCGATCCGTACCAGCCGCTCGCTGTCGGCAGCGGGGGCGGGGTTGGCGAACGAGCCGAACTTGCTGCCGCCCAGCCCGAGGCGCGAGACCGCGCTCATCGGCCGGCCAGCCGGTAACCGCGCACCCAGTCGATCCGCATCCGCGCAGGCCATTTCTGGTCCGCGGCGGGCGCGCCGGGCCACTTGCCGCCGATCGCGAGGTTCAGCAGCACGTAGAGCGGCTGGTGATAATCGCGGTTCGGCACGCGCCGTACCGCGCGGTCGTCGAAATACCAGATCAGCTCGCGGGGCGTGACCATCATCCCGTAGGTGTGGAATCGCGAAAGGTCGGTGCCGCTCTGCCACGGCATCCCGTCGCCCTTCTTCTGCTGGTTCGGCAGGTTCGGGAACCATGTGAAGTAGAGTTTGCCGGGCTCGCCGATCGACTCGAAGACGTCGATCTCGATCGGGCCGGGTTGCTGCTGCTTGCCGTCCTTCACCGATGGTTGCGGCAGCAGCCAGAACGCCGGCCAGATCCCCTTGCCGCTGGGAAAAGCGACGCGCGCCTCGACATAGCCGTAGGTGAAGTTGAACGAGCGTTCGGTCGTGATGAGCCCCGACAGATACGGCAGATGATTGGTGGCCGGATCGGCACGGTACGGGTTCGGGCGCGCCGCGATCGTCAGCATGCCGGGCTTCCACTCGAACGGTGACATCCCCTCCGCCGGGTCGCCGTAATATTGCAGTTCGCCGTTCGGCGCGAGCGTGCGCGGCTCCCAGCCCTTGTCGGCGCGGGTCGGCTGGACGCCGAACCAGTAATTGGTCTTCCAGCGACCGCGCGGGTTCTTCGTGGCGCTCCAGAAATCGGGCGCGCGATCGAATTCCTCGGCGAAGGCAGGGCGCAGTCGCGTGCGGTCGAGCGGCGCAGCGCCGCCGCTAGCGGACCAGCCCGCGAACAGCGCCGCGCCGAGCAGCATCAGCCGCACGATCATCGCCACACCGATCCGCCGCAGGCGCGGATATAGGCCGCGGTATCGCGCGAGATCGCCTTGCGTGGCGGACGGTCGGGACGGGTACGCCACGCCATGAACTGCTTCACGGCGCCCGCGACGCTGGCCTGCCCGCGCTGGCGCAGCAGAAGGTAGGGAGTGAAGAGCGCGGCGTTCACCAGCACCTCCGGAAACGGCATCCTGAGATAGCTGATGATGTATTTGTTCGCCAGCCGTTGCGTCTGCACGCGCTTCTTCGCGTCACGGCCGGCGGGATGCTCCAGCTCCTCGCACGAGACCGCGGGATCGTAGCGGATCCGCCATCCGGCATCGATGATCCGGTACGACAGCTCGATCTCCTCCAGCCCGTAGAAGAAGTCGGGCAGGAAGCCGCCGACCTCGCGCAGGCAGGCCGTGCGGAACGCCACGCAGCCGCCGACGAAGCGGAACGTGAGGAAGGTGCTGGTGAGGTCGACGTCCTTGCGGGTGTGCGGGATCAGGTCGACGCGGCGGCGGGTTTCGCCGCGCACGTGCTTGCGCACCGTGATCGCGCCGAGCCGCTCGTCCGCTTCGAAGCGCGCCGCGAACAGGTCCAGCATCGTCGGCGTTTCGACCATCACGTCGTCGTCGAGCAGGATGACGAATTCGCCGCGCGCCGCATCGAAGCCGTCGTTGCGGGCGTGAACGCCCTTGTTGCCGCCCGAGAACAGATACTGGCTGTGCGCGAAACGGTCGAGCAGCGCGGCACGGTCGCCGCGCTCGGCATTGTTGTCGACCAGGACCACTTCGTAATCGTCGCGCCCGCCGACACAGGCGGCGAGGCTGGCGAGACATTCGGCGAGGATCGCGTCGCGCGCGTAGGTGAGCACGACGATCGAGAAGCGGACGGTCATGCGGGCGTCTCCGACAGGGTATGGCGACGCAGCGCGTGACGCTCCGCGATGCCGAGCAGCACGATATTGGCGAGTTGGCTCACCGCGATGGCGATCGCCATGCCAGGCACGCCGTGCGGGATCGCGAGCACCAGCGCCGCGAGCGTGACGAGCGCGGTGGCGGCGCGGGTCACGAACATCGTGCGGCTGGCGCGCAGCACAATCAGCAACGTTTCCGATGGCTGGTTCAGGCAGAACAGGAAGAAGGCGACGCACAGCAATTGCACGTCGCGCTCGACCCCGGAATATTGACCGTGGAAGACCAGTGCGATCAGCGGATGCGCGAACAGCGCGACCGCGGCGAGATAGCCGCCGGTCAGCACGATCAGCGTGCGGCGCGTGTTGCCGATCGCGCGGCGCAGCCCGGGCGTGCCGTGGTTGGCGAGCGCGGCGGCGGCGCGTGGCTTGTCGGTCGAATCGATCGCCGAGACGATGCTGACCGCCGGATTGGTGAGCGTGCGCGCCGCGGTGAACACCGCTGCCGCGGCCGGTCCGAGCAGCGCGCCGATCAGGATCACGACCGTTGCGGTGCTGTAGACGGTGTAGGGGAAGATGTTGGCCGACAGCCAGCCCGCGAAGCGGCCGTGCGGTACGAAACGCTGCCATGCGCGCGCCGCGGCCGGGGCGGTGGGACGGAGCACCAACAGCGCCGGCAGCGTCGCGGCGGCGGCGGCCAGCCCCCACGCGGCCGCGCCGGCGCGCGCATCCGGATGGATGTGCGCCGCGATCAACGCACCGGCGATCAGCGCGACGAAGAACAACGCCGAAACGAGCGCGGCGAGCCACGCCCGCTCCTGCTTGTAGAACCACCGCCGCACGAAATCTGCGGCGAGCAGCGGCGGGGTGATCGCGGCGCCGAGCATCAGCGGCGCGGCGAGCCAGCGTTGCGCCGGAAGCGCAAGCCCGATCACCGCGGCCACCGCGACCAGCGCGATCGCGAGCGCAAGCGCGGCGGCCACGTTCAGCCACCACCAGTCCGAATGGTAGCGGCGATCGTCGACCGTTTCGCCGGGCTCACGATGCTCGGTGATGTAGGGCAGGGTGATCGCCGAGCGGTGGAAGCCGGCGACGACGTAATAGGCCCCGATCGCGACGCCGACCGCGCCGAACTGATCAGGCGGCAGGCTGCGCCCCAGGATCGCGCTGGCGACGATGCTGCCCAGTCCCTGGAAGCCCTGGTCGGCCAGTGCGAAGAGCCGCGCCAGCCGCCGGTCGCGCAAGCGCGCGGGCAGGGTGAGGAGCAAGGACGATGCCATCAGGCGCGGTCGGCGCAAGGAGCGGGGTGCAGCTGCACCCGCCTCACGACTTTGCGTAATAATCCTTCATGTAGTCGGCATAGCCGCTGGGATCGCCGAAGCCGGACTGCGACTGCACCTTGAGGTTGACCATCGTCAGCGCCACGCCGGTGACGCCCGCGCCGACCGAGGTGATCTGATGCAGCGCGGCGCGCGCGGCGCGCGCCGGGGTGGAACGCCAGCGCACCAGCATCGCCAGCGCATCGAAGTGATGCGCGAGCACGCGCGTGTCGGCGACCGCGAGCACCGGCGCGGTATCGACCACGATATGGTCGTAGCGACGACGCAGCTCGGCGAGCAGCGCGGTGAAGTCCGGCGTCTCGAACATGTGCGGCGAGGTGCTGACGGTCGGCGCGAGCGGCAGGACGTCCAGCCCGGTCGCTTCCTCGCGCAGGATCACGTCGTCGAGCGTCGCGGTGCCGGCCAGCACCTCGCCCAGTCCGGCGCGCGCCTGCGGCGCGAGCGCGACCGAGATCGAGCGGCGACGCAGGTCGGTGTCGAGCAGCAGGGTGCGCGAGCCGCCGGTCGCCAGCACGCGCGCGACCGACATCGACGTGGTGGTCTTGCCTTCCTTGGGCAGCGCCGAGGTGATGCCGAGGATCTTGCCACCCTGCACCGATGCCGCGGTGAAGCTGAGGCTGGTCGCGAGATTGCGGAACGATTCGGTGTAGGCGGACAGCGGATGCAGCAGCGTCGCCTCGGCCGGATCGCTGGTGCGCGGCTTCTCGATCGAGGATGCCGGGGTCGGCACGCTGTTGAAATAGTCGACGCCGAGCATCGTCTCGATGTCGTCGACGGTGTCGAGCCCCTGCACCCAACGCTCGCGGACATAGGCGATCGCGAGACCGACGGCGAGGCCGAGGACCGCACCCATGAACAGCAACACGGGCACGTTCGGCGAGCTGGGCTTGAGCGGCAGCGCGGCGGGCGCCGCGATGCGGCTGTCCGAACGCATGATCGACTGCTGCGCATTCTGCTGCGTGCTGGTGGTCAGCAGCTGCTGATAGGCATCACGCGCGTTCTGCGCGGTACGTTGCAGTTCGGCGAGGTCGACCGAGGAGCGGACGTTGTTGGCGAGCCGCGACTGCGCGGCGGCGAGGCTGGCCTCGAGCGAAGCAGTCGTCGATCCGGCGGCCTGCGACGCATTGCCGGCCGAGCGCGAAAGGTCGCGCATCTCGCCGGTCAGCTGCGCGTCGATCGCGTCCAGTTCCTTCCGGGCGTCGGCGAGCGCCGGGTAGCGTTCGCCATAGCGCGACTGCAGCGAGGCGACGCGCGCCGCGACCTGCGCGCGCTGCTGACGCAGCGAGGACATGGTGGCGGTGCTGTAGGGGCTGTTGTTGCCGCCGCCGACGATCGTCGAGCCGCTGACCGCGCTGCGCGCGCGCGCCGCGGCTTCCTCGGCACGTGCCGACGCGAGCGCGCCGCGGATCGAGGAGATTTCCTGCTCCGCAGTGACCGAATCGGGCTGGCCCAGCAAGTTGTTGCGGACGCGGTAGGCCGCGACCTCGGCGTCGGCGCGCTCCACCTTGCGGCGCAGTTCGTCGAGTTGGGCGTTCAGGCGACCATCGACATCGCGGAACTGTGCGATCTTGGTCTCCATGTCCTCCACCATGAACGCCTGTGCGAAGGCGTTGGCGATCTGCATCGCCTTGAGCGGGTTCTTGTCGGTGTAGCCGACTTCGAACAGCGAGGTGGTGCCGACGCGGGCGGCGGACATGTTCGTGAGCAGGGCGCCGGCGATCGCCTGCTTGCCGGTGGCGGCGTTGGTGGCGAATTCCTGTGCGGCGCTGCGCAGTTCGGGGTCGCGGTCCAGCTTCAGCTGTTCGACGACACGCACGGCGACCGGCAGCGACTTCATCGTCTGCACCTCGGCATCGATCTTGGCGTCGCGCGCCAGATCGGACAGCGGCGCCTGCGACGCGCCTGCGATCGCGCTCTGCGGCGTGTATTCGAGCTGCGCACCCGCGGTGTAGCGGCGCGGCAGGATCGTGCTGATCGCCCAGGCGAGCACCACGGCCAGCACCACGCAGGCCAGGATGATCGGCAGGTGCCGCTTCAGGCGGGAGAAGAGCCCGGCCAGGTCCTGGCGCTCCTCGAGCCGCACGTTTGTCGCATCCGCCATCGCTTACCCTCTTTAACCGCCGACGTTCCGGCTCAGCGCCGCAACGTCAGGCTCAGCCCTGCGCGTAATTCGTTGAATCGTTGCCCGACCTGGGCACCGCTGCTGTCGCGGTTGGAATAGTCGATCGACGGCGTCAGCACCATCGACCGGTTGAGCGTGTAGAGCGCGCTCGCGCCGATATGGAACAGTCGGTCGTTCCGGTCGATGCGCGCGAAGTCGTCTTTTTCGAAGTCGGCGCGCGCCACCAGGATCAGGTTGCGCAGCAACTCGTGGTCGACCTCGGCAGTCGCGCGCGAGGCGGTATAGCCCTGCGAGCCGATGACGATCGCGTCGCGGATGTCGCGCCGCGCCGACAGCGTGATGGTGGTCAGCTGCGTGACGAGATAATCGAGCTGCGCATCGAAGGCGAGGCCGCTGAGGTTCGAGACCGCCGCCGCATCATATTGCCGCGTCAGATATCCGACGCCGATCCGTGTGCGGATGAGCGGCGTCAGATCGAAGGCGGCGCCGCCGATCACGCGTAGCTCGTTGCCGCTACGGTCGAAATCGACGTTGACCGCCTTGTAGTCGTGGAGCGTGTAGATGCCCTGCACGAACAGCGAGGTGACCGGCGAGATGTTGTATTCGGCACGCGCCGTCAGTCGTGTCGCGGTGCGATCCAGATAATCCTGGTCGATGATCGACCCGTCGAGCGCCCGCGTGTCGCCGTAGTTCAGCCGCGTGACGTTCACGTCGCCGATCAGCTGGAGGCGATTGAGCGCATAGGTGCCGCGCAGCGACGACACTTGCCGGTCGAGCGGCACCGATGCCGCGGAGAAGCGCGGGAAGTCGCCCGACAGCTGGTTGATGTAGATGCGATCCGCGTTCACCGCCGCGCGCAGGTTCGAATCGCCGATGATGTCCAGCCGGCCGTCGACGCCGACGTCGTAGCCGTTCTCGTTCTTGATCGAGTAATCGAGAAAGCGGCGGAAGTTGCCGCGGACGTGCGCCTGCACCTGGTGGCGCGACCAGTCGCTGACCGCGTCGAGCCGCGGCGCGAGGGTCGCATAGGCGTCCGACACAGGCTCGCTGGTGGCGCCGAACACGTTGCTGGTCGCATTGGCGGCGATGTCGACGCGCGGGAAGACCAGGAAGGCGCCGGCGTGGACGCCGAGCGCATCCGTCTCCGGATGCGCGCGTTGCAGCACCGTCACCCGATCCGTCCGCGGCAGGTCGAACGGGATGCCGGTATCGAGCACCGCCTGCGAGATCTGTGCCTGCGCCGCCGGCACGCCCGCCGTCAGCAGCGCACCCGTCGCCAACAGCAGCGAGGCGGCCGAACGGCCCCGTCGCGCGCGACGGGCAGAAGGAAGAAGCATACGGTGCATCGTGGCGATCAGAAGAGCCGCTCGGTGACGCGGATCGTGTCGCCGGGGCGGACCGCGAGATCCGGCGTCGCCTCGACCTTCGCCTCGCCGCCGCCGAGTTCGGGACGGATCAGGACGTATTTCTGCTGCGCGCGGTAGCTGTAACCACCGGCCAGCGCGACCGCCGCCTCCAGCGTCATGCCGGTTTGATAGGCGTATTGGCCCGGTTTGTTCACCTCACCCAGCAGATAGAGCGGGCGATAGGTGACGATCGTGCCCGCGACGCTGGGGTTGCGAAGATACCCTTCCGAAAGCCGCTGGCGGATCTCGCCGCTGACCTCGCCGATCGTCCGCCCCTGCGCCTTGACCGTCCCGATCAGCGGCACATCGATCGTTCCGTTCGGGTTGATCGCGTAGTTGCGGCTGAGGTCGGTCTCGCCATAGACGGTTAGCGCGATCTGGTCGCCCACGCCCAGTTGATAGGTAGCGTCGACGGGGGTTGCCCGATCGCGGCCCAAGGCAGAGGCGCTTTGCAGCGGAAGGTCACCGCCGCGCCCGGCGCATCCCGTCAGCAGCGCCACCGCCGACAGCATCATCGCCAGCCTCGTCATATCCGTATTTCCCCCGGTCAATGCCGCAAGTGCGAAGTGGCGACTTGGTAAGCGATGTCGCTGCAAATGCAAGTGATGTTCCGAACCACGACGGGACGCGACAGCGCCTCCAAGCCTTCTTGCAGGAATGTGTGCAGTCGCTATGGCTCTGGACGAACGGGGCCGTTTTCTCGCCATCCGGCGAAAAGCGAAGGCAGGGACGGTGAGGGCACCGTGGCCCGGCCGACCAAAGGGATCAGCGGGGCGCAAGCATGATAGGGGTGTATGCCATCGCTACCGCGCTGTTCCTGGTGCTCGCGGTACATCCATTCGTTATCTATCCGTGGACGCTGCGCTTCTTCCCGCGCCGGCCGTCCGCACCCGCGTCCCGCATTGGTACAGATCGTCCGGCGCTGGCGATCTGCATGTCGGCCTACAACGAAGCGCGATCCATCCGGCGGCGGATGGAATTGCTGATCGAGGCGGCCGATGCCTATGGTCCGGCGACGATCCACGTCTATGCCGACGGCCCGCGCGACGGGACGATCGAGATCCTGCGCGAGTTCGGCGACCGTATCGACCTGGTCGTGTCCGAAGAGCGCAAGGGCAAGACGTACGGGATGAACCTGCTGGTGACGCGCTCCGCCGCCGAGCTGCTGATGTTCACCGATGCCAACGTGCTGCACGATGTCGACGTGATCGCGCCGCTGGTGGCGCCGTTCGCGGACCCCGCGGTCGGGTGTGTCAGTGCGCGGCTGGTCTATTCGAATCCCGACGACAGCCCGGCGGCCGCGACCGGTGCCGCCTATTGGCGCAAGGAAGAGGCGATCAAGGCGGTCGAGAGCGAGACGGTCGGGCTGATCGGGGTGGACGGCGCGATGTTCGTGCTGCGCCGCGAACTGCACCGCGCGCCGCCGCCGCACCTGATCGACGACCTGTACCTCAGCCTGGTCGTGCTGGCGCAGGGCAAGCGGCTGCTCAGCTCGCCCGACGCACTGGTCTACGAACGCAGCGCGACCGAGGCGGAGGAAGAACTGGTGCGCAAGCGGCGCATCGCGTGCCAGGCGATCAACGTCCACCGCGCCTTGTGGCCGCAACTGCGGCGGCTGCCGTGGCCGGCATTCTACGGCTATGCCTCGCACCGGATGCTCAAGTGGATGACGCCGTTCCTGCTGCTGGGCGCCGCCGTGTCCGCGCTGCCGCTGGCGGTGGCGCTGTTCGGTCTGGAGATCGTGCTGGGCGTGGCATGCGCGGGCACTGTTGCGCTGGTGGCGGGGCAGGCGCTGCGCTTCGGCCCGGCGCAGCGTGTGGTCGCGGCGTTGCTCAGCCTGCTCGGCGTCGCGCTGGGCGTGGTCGATTCGGTATGGGGCGGGAAGACCTATGCCGTGTGGCAGCCGGCGGAATCGGTGCGCGACTGATCGGGGCGGGGTCGACCGTCGGCGAACACCGCCGCCCGACCTTCACCACGGGATATGATCCGGCAAGCCGCTTCTGCGGGCATCGTGCGTAGCCGGCGTCGAGTTGCTCGGGATGATCGCCAGACAACGATGATCGCCATCGTCGATCGGGCTTGCGGCCGGCCGAGTTGCCGTGCGCGGCGCAGGCCTTTAGGGACAGGCGCAACATGGACACGCCGGTGGCTCCGCACCCGTCCGCGGGTCGGCCGCCGCGCCAATCAAGGAATATGACGATGAGCGGCCGCACCGATCCGATCCTGGTCACCGGCACCGCCGGCTTCATCGGCCACGCGGTCGCCCACCGCCTGCTCGACCGCGGCGAGCGCGTGATCGGCGTCGATATCGTCAACGATTACTATGACCCCGCGCTCAAGGAAGCGCGGCTGGCGACGTTCCAGGGACGCAACACCTTCGACTTCCATCGTGCCGACATCGCCGACGCCGAGGCGATGGCGAAGATCGTCCGCGACAACGGCGTGCAACGCGTCGTGCATCTCGCCGCGCAGGCCGGTGTCCGCTACAGTCTGGAGAACCCGTTCGCCTACGAACGCTCCAATTTGGCCGGGCACCTGTCGATCATGGAGGCGTGCCGCCACGCGGACGGGTTCGAGCATCTGGTCTATGCCAGCTCCAGCTCGGTCTATGGCGACAAGCCGATGGGCGGCGAGGGGTTCACCGAGGACGAGGCGGCGGTCGATCCGGTTTCGCTTTATGCCGCGACCAAGCGCGCGTGCGAGCTGATGAGCCAGTCCTATGCCAAGCTGTACGGCTTCCCGCAGACCGGCCTGCGCTTCTTCACCGTCTATGGCCCGTGGGGCCGTCCCGACATGGCCTATTTCTCGTTCACGCAGAAGATCATGCGCGGCGAGTCGATCGAGGTCTACGGCGAGGGCAAGATGGCGCGCGACTTCACCTATATCGACGATATCGTCGACGGAATCGTCGGCGCGCTGGATCACCCGCCGGCGACCGGTGAGCACCGCGTCCTCAATATCGGCGACAGTCACCCCGTCGGGCTGATGGAGATGATCGAGGCGCTGGAAGATGCGATCGGCCACAAGGCGGAAAAGGTCATGCGTCCGATGCAGCCCGGCGACGTCACCGCCACCTATGCCGACGTGTCGAAGCTGCACGCGCTGACCGGGTATCAGCCCAAGGTGATGCTGCGCGAGGGCCTGCAGCGCTTCGCGGAATGGTATCGGGGGCATTACGGCACGAAGGGGTAAGCGCGTCGCGGCCGATGCGACCGCATCGCCGCCGGCCACGATCACCGAACTGCCACGGCACGCACCTCGACAGGCGCGTGGTCAGCCTGCCGATTGGTGTGAGACGGGCGTCAGCGCCGTTCCTGCGAAGCCAGCGTCATACCGCGCAGGTATGCGGAGTCGGCGCCCGACGTGACCCAGTCGGTGATCATCGTGCCCCAGTCGGCGGCGACGGTGACCCGTGCCCAGGTCGCGTCGGCCGCGGCGGAAAGTGCGGCGTACAGGCGATCGTCGCCGAGTAGCCGGGCGACTTGACGGGCTAGGTCGCGGTGGTCGCGCGCCGCGAACGAGAGCGCATCGGTGCCCGCGCGGAAGGCGGTCGCGAAGATCGGGTGGTCGCTGCAGATGATCGGCGTGCGCGAGGCCAGCGCCTCGAACAACACCAGCGGGAAACCTTCCTGAAAATCGTGGCGGCTCGGCACGATCACCGCATCGCTTTCGCACATGATCGCGAACGCGCGTTCGTTGTCGATCAGTCCGGTCAGATGGACGCGATCGGTGATCCCGAGCGCGTCCGCCAGTTCCTGCATCGCCACGACGTCGCCGCCGCCGACGACCGTCGCCTGTACCGGAACGCCGTCGTCGCGCAACGTCGCGACCGCGCGCAGCAGGTCGCCGACGCCCTTGCTCTCGTTGACGCTGCCCACGTAGCAGATCGTTGCGTCGCCGGCGCCGCGGTGCGCCTTGGGCGCACGCTGGCCGGGGCTGCGGTGGAAGGGGATGTTCCACGCCAGCAACTTGTCACGATCGACGCCGGCACGCGCCAGCAACTGCGTGGCAGGCGCGCAATGGTTGGCGACGAAGTCGAAGCGCGGGCGGTTCAGCAACCACCGCAGCAGCGCGAAGTTGAGCCGGGCGCGCGGGCCATGTGTGTTGAACGAGCTGGCCATCACCGACAGCACGCGCTTGTCGGAGCGCCAGGCGTGATAATGGAGCGCCAGGCTCGGGATGTGGCAGATCGCCGCCGGATGCGGATCGCGCCGGAACGCCTCGACCAGCACCGGATCGCGGTGGTGCGTGCCGCCGAGCGCGGTGACGCGGACGTTCGGGAAAATCTCCTGCGCCGGCACGGCGGTGGGGGTGCAGAAGCTGTAGAGGTCGACCGGGCACCCGCTCGCCCCGATCGCCGCGAAGGTGCGGATCAGCTCGTCGTGGGTGGCATAGGATTGCGGCTCGCCGTCCTTGTAGCGGCGGGCCGCCTCGACGAAGTCGCCGGCGTAGAAATATGCAGAAACTCCGCTCGTATCCATGCGCGCGCCCCCCCTTCGCGTTGATCAGTCCCCGGCCCGGCATCCGGCGACCGGATCCCGCTGGCCAACCAATATATTCCTCAGTGCAGCCCCAGCCGGAACAGGTCCGATGGCGGCCCGGTCAGGTGGATCTGGAAGGTCACCCAGCGGAACGCGAGCGCCAGCGCCAGCAAGGCGGCCGTCGCGGCGATATCCTGGCGCACGAAGACGATCTTCTCGCGCGCCTGCCCCAGCGTCAGGCAGATGTAGCGCAATAGCTCCGCGAGCACGGTGGCGCCCGCCGCGCCGATGACGCCGTAGCGCGTCAGTCCGACGGGCAGGAAGATCAGCAGGCCGACCAGCTTGGCGACGCTGCCGTAGGCGCCGTAACGCGGCTTGCCGAGCCCGAGCATCAAATTCTCGTTGAGCGTGCACAGGACCGTCATCCACGCCGCCAGGCTCACCCACGGCAGCAACTGCGCGGCGCCGTGATAGCGGGTGTCGTAGATGACCGCGATGACGACGTCGGACAGTGCGATGAAGCCTGCGATCACGACCAGCGCGGCGGCGAGAAATTGCGAGCGGCGGTGCGCCAGCTTGCGCTGTAGCTCCACCCCCCGCACCGTCGCCGCGGCGACGCTGGGAAAGATGATCTCGCTCCCCAGTTTGACGCTGAACAGCGCAAACACGTCCGCCAGGCTGCGCGCGACGCCGTAGATGCCGAGCATTGCGAAGCTGACGTACTTCGCAAGGATCAGCCGGTCGAAGTTCGATGCCAGGAAGAAGATGATCGAGGAGACGAACACCCATTTCCCGAAGCCGACGATCTCGCGGGCATAGCCCATGTCGATCATCAGCTTGTGCTTCAGGCCGGGCTTGATGAAGTAATAGATCACCGCCGGGACGGTGGAGGCCAGGATGCTGCCGGTCAGCAGCCCCCAGATGTTGGGCGACACCCATGAGGCGAGCACCAGCAACGTCGAGGCGATCGTCGCGGACGCGATCTCGAACGGGATCGTGCGATGGACCGCCATTTCCTTGATCGACAGCGGCAGGCCGATCGACGTCACGCCGGTCAGGATCAGGAACACCGACATGAACGGCAGCACCATCTGCAGCGTCGGGTCACGATAGAAATGGTCGAACAGCGGCAGCAGCAGCAGCGCGATCAGCGCGAGCACGAACCCGCGGACCAGCTGCAGCGTCCAGGCGGTGTTGTAGAAGCGCGGATCCGTCGCGTTGCGGCTGCTCACGACATTTTGCGTGATGCCGATGTCGGTGAACAGCTCGATCCCGATCCGCAGCGAAGTGACCAGGATCATGATCCCGAACAGCTCGGGCGCCAGGATGCGCGTCAGCACCACGTTGGTGACGAAGCGGATGACCAGCACCACCATGTAGCCGGACGTCGCCCAGCTGAGCCGCTTCAGCAGCGTCTCGGGTACGTGCAGGCGGGCGAGCAGCTGCGCCCGGATCGTCGAAGCGTCGGTCATGGAAGTTCGTTAAACCCGTGGGAGGCGGTCGGCCGCATCGCGCATCGCGCGGGCGGCGTTCAAGATCGTGGACGGCGGTCGCGCGATGGCGGCGATCACGGCGCCGTGCTTCCGGGACGCTTGGGGATCGGCACCAGCCTTTGGGCGGTCGTCCAGGAGAAGCTGCCGCTTTGTCGCATCTGGCTGCCGTTGCCGAGGTTGCCGGCGTTGCATGACAACAGCTTGTCGATGCAATTGGCCGTCCATTTCGCGAGGATGTCGTCGTCCCATGCGCCGAACCAGTCGGCGTGGAAGGTGGAGCCGGCGGGCATGCGATCCATGCCCGGCATCTCGTCGGACGACAAATACCAGCTGTCGGCACGCTCGCGATCGACCGAATACCAGGCACCCATGGTGAAGGCCGGGATGATGTACGGGTGCGTGGCCGGGCATTTCGGGTAACCCCAGCTGCCATAGCTGATGTCGGCGATGTGGTCGCGATGGTTCGGGCTGTCGAGCCGCTTGCCGTCCCAGCACGACGGCGCGCTGATGATCGCGCCCAGCCGCGCGCCGGGCGGACAGCCCTTCGCCGCCTCGGTGATCGTCTGGAAGTGCCCGGAGGTCGCGCCTTCGCCGTTGCAGTCGAAGTGCGTGCCGCCCGTTGCCGGCCGACCCGTCATCACGTCGTGGCCGAAAACCATGCGCAGCCCGCGCGGGAGATCGACGCATGCCTTCGCCGTGCGCTGGCAGATCGGATCGTTGGCCGGCGGACGCTTGTAGTAGATCGACACGAAGTCCGGGCGGACGACGTGGCCCTTGCCGTCGAGCATCGCGGGCATCCAATAGGCGGACCGGTTGAGGATGTTGACGCAGGTGCTTTCGCCGGTGGTCCGCAGACTTTCGTACGTGGACGAGGCGTTCGCGGCGGTGTTGCCGTACCATTGGTGCAGGTGGCTCTTGCCGGGCTGACCGGGAAAGACGATCGGATCGTCGTAGCTGACCTGCCCCGGCTGGCAGATGAAACGGAAAGCGCCGACCACGTCGGGCCGTCCCGAAGGCGCGATCAAGCCGTTTGTTTCCAGCAGCGGGGCGACCCGCGCGTTGGTCGGGATCGAATCGGGCACCGTCAGGACGTCTTTGCTGAGCGCCGGGCGCACAGCGTCGCCGTGCGGACTGCCGACGTTGTGCGAAGGCGCGTCCTTCTTCGCCGTCATTCCCATCTCGTCGGGGCGGCGCAGTTCGTACGCCATCTCGTCGGCGCGCAATTGCGCGGGCGCGGGCGCGGCGAGCGCCAGCAGCGACAGCGCGAATATCAGGCGACGGTACACGGTGGATCTCCAGCAGGCGCGGCCCTCATAGGGCAGGAGCCGCGCGCCGACAAACCGCATGGCAGCCCGGCGTCACCTTTCCGAGACATCACAACGGCTCAGCCATACAGGCCGATCGGGCCGCGTCCGTTGGTGGACCATGTCGACCAGTTCGGGACGACATATGGCAGGTCGCCGTCGGCGACACCGTGCCATTTAAGGATCGCGCCGAGATATTCTTCCTGCGCCATCGTCGGCAGGAAGCGGCCTTCGTTGCTGATGTCGTCGGCGCCGCCCAGCGTCGGATCGGGATAGCGGCCAAACACGCTTTTGGGCGTTACGCCGCCGCCGATCACCAGATGGTTGTTGCCCCACGCATGGTCGCTGCCGAGCTGCGCATTGCCGCGATAGGTGCGCCCGAAGTCGCTCATCGTGAAGGCGGTGACGTTGTCCTGCAGCCCCATCGACTCCATCGCCTTGTAGAAGGCCGCCAGCGCCAGCGCCAGGTCGCCGAGCAGGTTGGCGTGAAGGCCCGCGGCGACGTTGCCGCCGGTCACCTGATTGTCGTGCGTGTCATAGCCGCCCTGCGAGACGAAGAACGACTGGCGTGAGTGCCCGAAGGTGGCACGCGCCTCGATCATCCGTGCAACGCGCTTCAGCTGCATCGCGACGTCCGAGGTGAGCGCCGCCCCGCTTGCGGGATCGACGAAGAATCCCTCGACGCTGCCGGTCGCACCCAGCACCGCGCTGGTCGCCGCGCTCATCGCATAGGCGTCCTTCATCGTCTGCGCGGTGGAGGCGGTGACGTCGTCGAGCCCGGCGCCGCCCGCCAGGCTGTCCACCGCCGCCTCGATGGCGCTGTTGCCGCTCGCGGTGCGCGTGAGCACCCCGCGCGACGGGAGCACCAGCGGCTGCGCCTGCTGGCCGATCAGCGCGACGCTATTGCCCGCGAACGAGATCACCGGCGGTACGCCGCCCGGCGCCCCCATCCGGTCGTGCAGCCGGCCCATGAAGCCGTCGCGGTTGACGCCCTGTGCGCGCAGCCCCTGCCAATGCTCCTGCTCGTCGGAGTGACTCATCAGGTTTGACGGGCGCAGGTCCGGTCGGCTGAGGTAGGTGGCCTTGGTCAACGGGGAGGCAAGCGTGCCGGCGTTCAGGACCAGCGCCATCGCGCCCTTGTCCCAGATCGGTGCGAGCCCGGCCATTGCCTGGTGCAGGCCGAGTCCGCTGCCCGCCAGCGGCGTGATCGCTGCGGGCGGCAGCGCGACCGTCTGGCGCGAACTGACGTACGCGGCATAGGCGGCCGGATCGGTGGGGACGAGCATGTTCCAGCCGTCGTTGCCCCCGAAAAGGAACACGCCGACCATCGCGCGGAAGCCGCTGCCCGGTGCGCCATAGGCGACGCCGCGGCCGAACATGCCGAGCGCGGCGGCCGCGCCGGCGCTCATCGCCATGTGGTGGAAGTGGCGGCGGGAAATCAGGGTCATGGGATCGGGGCCTCAGCGATCGACGAGGAAGTTGGGGCTGGACGCGGCGATGTAGAGCAAAGCCTGCGCGCGGCGGCGCGCCTGCGTCTGGGCGTTGGTGTGCGTGATCGACAGCGCGGCGGCGCGCAGGGCCTGCTTCTGCGCCGCGGTGGCGGAGTTGTTGAGCATCAGCAGGTTCACGACCGCGACCAGCCGGTCGGGATCGGTCCCGATCGCTTCCCAGCCGCCCCACAGCGGGACGGAGTTGGCAGAGCTGCTGGTGTTGTCGAGGTTGTTGTTGAAGTTCCAGTCGCCGCGATTCGGCTCGCCTTTCATCGTCCAGTCGTAGGCAAGGTTCTGGAGCGCGACCGTGCCGCCCGCCGACAGCAGCTTGGATGCCGGGCTGACCAGCCCGCTGCTGCGCGCCAGCGGGTAATCGGGCGGGTAGAAGTTGAAGACAGACGGCGCCTGAAACACCGGCTGCCCCAGCGCGGTGTCGCGCAGTGTCATGCCGGTGCCGTCGGTCTGAAGACCGATCGCGCGCACCAGTGCGGTCATCATCAGCACGGGTTCCTTGACCTTGCCCGCGCCGCCGCTGCGCGGTTCGTCGCCGCGCGCCTCCGGATCGAGCAGGATCGCGCGCACCACCGCCTTCAGGTCGCCGCGCACGCCCTTGCCGTTGTCGACGAACACCGCGCCGATCCGCGTGACGTAAGCGGGCGACGGGTTGGCCTTGACGAGGCTCTGGATCAGCAGCTTGGCGACACGCGGCGCGGTGCTGGCGTTGTTGAACGCGGCGTCCAGCGCGATGCGGACGCTTTCGGCGGGCGCGGCACCCGCGGGCACGGTGGCGCCCAGGAACGACTTGGCCTGCGAATCATAGGCCCAATTGCCGCTGCGTACGACCATCGGCTGCGAGAAATCATTGCCGGTCCAGTCGGTGCGGCCACCACCCTTCGCATAGGTCCAGCCGGTCAGCGCGCGCGACAGCCCCTTGATGTCGTCGGGGCCGTAATTGGGCACGAGCGCACCGTTGCCGGCAAGCACCGGGGTGCCGTCTGCGTTGAGCTGCATCGGTCCCATCGTGAACAATTGCAGCATCTCACGCGCGTAATTCTCGGACGGCGCACTGCGCGCACTGTCGGCCATCGACAGATAGAGCCCCATCGCGCCATGCAGCGTCACCTTGCCGAGCAGGTCGCGGTAGTTGCCGAAGGCGCCGTCGAGCAGCAATTGCTGATAGGTGGCGAGCCCGGCCGTGCTGTTCACGGTGTTTCCGGAGATCACCATGATCTGCGAGAGCGCGAAGGCCACGCGCTGCCGCAACTGGTCCGGCGCGAGCGCGGCATCGGCGTAGAAGCGCGCGGCGACGGGCACGCGCGTGAAATTGTTCTGCCAGCAATTCGCGATCGTGCGATCCGAGCAATAATCGTTCGGCACCCAGTTCGCGAGATCGACGTAGGTGCTGCCACGAACGCGGAACTGCTCGTCGATCCAGCCCGGGATACCGAGCGCTGCGATCCGCGACACCAATTGCGGGGTGGGCCCGAACGACGCCTGCCGGGCGAGCCGCAGGACGTCGACCGGCACCGCCGCCGCCCCGTCGATGGTGGTGACCGGCTGGTCGAATGCGGTCAGTCCGTTGCTCCACGGGGTGCTGCCGCCGTTGGCGGTGAACAGCGCGAGGAATTTCCAGAAGCCATCGACGATCGATGCTGCCAGCTCGCTGACGCGTGCCGCGAGGTAGGTGAGGCCGTTGGTGGGGGCGACCTCCCCGGGTGCGTCGGCGACCGGCGACGAAGACGGCACCGGATCGGTGGCCGCAGGGGTCGGCGCGGGAGCGGGCGTCGGGTCCACGATGACGACGATGGGGGTCGACATCGGGGTGGGAGTCGCCGTCGGGGCAGGCGTTGGAGTAGCCGGCGCGATCGAGATCGGCAGCGGCGTCGATGTAGGCGTGGGTGCCGGCGTCGGCACCGGAGTCGGCACGACGATCACGATACCGCCGTCGGTTGACGTCGGGGTCGGGGTCGGGGTCGGGGTTAGGCCGGGGCCGGCGCTCCCCGGTCCGACCGACGGAGTAGGCGTTGGGGTCGGGGCAGTGACGACCACGACCGGGGTGGTCGCGCCGCTGCTCCCACCGCCGCCCCCGCTGCCGCCGCCGCCGCAACCGGCCAGCGTGAGCGACGCGGTCGCCAGAAGAATATGTGAACGTAGCCGCGAGGTCGACACGATGTTCCGCCCGAATCCGAACTGTCACCACCCAATCGGCGGATGAGGCAACAGCTACGCGTCGGGATTGAAGACGAGGTTAATCGCCCGGCAATGACGAGCCGCCGAAAGCCGATCGAGCTTACGTTGTCGCGGCGAAACGATCCGGCTTGATAGGGTAAGAACGTGGCTTACCCGATCTTAACAACTTCGGGTTACTTCGAAACGCCAGTCCGGAACGATTCAAGGAATGCCGCAACATGGAAGCGACGATCGCTCGGAACACGGTGAATGACGATGCCGCCGCGGCGCTGCGCCGTGGCCTGGGTTTCGCCGCACTGTTCGGCCTGGCCGGCGTGGCTGCGATTGCCTGCACCGCACGCGTTCCGCAACCGGTCGCGGGGATCGCCACCGACCGGCTGCTGGCGCAGGAAGCGCTCTGGAATGCCGAGGTGAGTGATGCGGCCGAGCCGGCGTTTTCGGCCGCGCTGCTCTCACGTCGCGCCGACCCGGCAGTAGCGCGCGCGATCGCGGACGCCCGCCAGCGCCTCGTCGCCGACCGGGCAATGGCGGCGGCGCGGCGAGATGCCGTGCTGCGCCAGCTCGAGGATGCGCGTGCCACCCGCAATCTGGGCGAATCACGCAACGTGGTGGCGATGATGAAGCTGGATGGGGTCTACGCGAAACGTGCCGTCGCGCAGCAGCGTCAGGATGTGGCTGCACTCGCCTCGCTGGATGCGGAGGCGCGCGCGCTGAAGATCAGTGGAGCGGCGATCGTCAATGATATCGCCGCGGCCAACCGCACCTTCACTTCGTTGGAACAGAAGATCGCGGCGGATGTAGCCCGGCAACACGCCCGCGCCGCCCGGCAACTGGCCGATGTCCGCGCCCAGCTCCGCGGCGGCTGACCTGCCGCGAAGCAAACCGGGCGTTAGTAGGAGCCGCGCTGGAGCAGGACGCTGGGCACCGTGTAAGCGATGATCTTGACGTTCATCGCGCACGAGCGTGCACGGCTGTAGGTCACGTCATAGGCGACGCGACGACGATAGGACACGTCGTTGCGGCCACCGACCTGCCACAGGCCGGTGATGCCCGGACGTACCGCGCAATAATGCTCGAAATAACGACCGTAGCGGCTGATTTCACCGACGACGATCGGGCGCGGCCCAACCAGGCTCATGTCGCCACGAACGACGTTCCAGAGCTGCGGCAGCTCGTCGAGGCTGGTCTTGCGCAGGAACTTGCCGATCCCGATCACGCGCGGATCATCGCGCAGCTTGTGATCACGCTCCCACTCGGCGCGCGCCTCGGCACTGGTCTCCAGCAAGTGACGCAGACGGGCGTCCGCGTCGACGACCATGCTGCGGAACTTCAGGCACGGAAAGGATCGTCCACCGCGGCCGATGCGCTGGTGCGCGAAAATCACCGGGCCGGGATCCAGGAAATAGATCACCGCCGCGACGACCGCCATCAGCGGCGCGAGAATGATGAGGGCGATCACGGCGAGCGTGACATCGAGTACGCGGCTAGCGACGTCATCGACGCGCTGCCAGACGGCCGGGTCGGCCACGCCGTTCATTGCGCCGGTCGGTTCCGGCGCGGCCGTTATGGTCGCTTCATGCACGGGTTTGCTCCTGGCCGTTACGCTGCATTGCAACAATAGGACACTTCGTAAGGGATGGAAACAGCCCGAAATTTACATGTCGATCGTTTCACCCCGCGAGTACGGCGGTCCGTCGCGGCGGTGGTTAAATCCTTGTTAACGGGATCGGTTCCGCTCCGCGCGCGTTCTTGCGCGGCCAAATCCGGGTTCTGTCTTTGTTTGGTACACGCGGTCACAAGCCGTGCCGTGCTGAGGAGATCAACCGTTGAAGGGGGGCGAATCGACGCTGCCCAACTCTCCTGCCGCGACTGCGGGGCGGGCGCGCGGGACGAGCCGGTGGCGCAGTAGGCGGACCAGCGGACGCTCGACCAGAAGGTGCATCGCGACGCCGACAATACCGACGATCGCGACTGTGACGCACAGCGCGATCACGTGGAGTAGCCATGCGTCGACATGCAACCTGGCGTACAGCAGCGATATCGCCTTGATGACGAACGGATGGCCGAGGTAGATCGCGTAGCTGGCCTCCCCGAGCAGCAGCGCACCGCGGTGCGCGACGCCCGCGCCGGATCGCTCCAGCGCCAGCGCGCCGGCGACGATCACGACGGCGGGTACGCCCCACTTCAGCAATTGCGGCAGGGTCGGCCAAAAGGCCTCGCTTAGCGGCAGCGCGGCGAACGCAATCACGATCGCGAGGCGAATCGCGGCGCGGTGGCGTGGGCGAGCCGGGACCATCGGCCACCGTCGCCAGCAATAACCGAGCCACAGCCCGGCACCGAATTCGAGCAGCAGCGGGCTGGTCAGCGTGAGGCCGATCGCACTCCGCGGTGCGGTGGCGAGGCCGAGCGCGACGAGCGCGAGGAGCGCGCCACTGACGACCGCAAGCCGCAACGCCGGACGCGCGATCAGCAGCCCGGCGGCGAACAGCGCGTAGAAGAACATCTCGTAATTGAGCGTCCACCCGATGAAGAGGACCGGGTGGACCTCGCCGGCGTCGTCGAAATACGGGATGAAGAGCAACGAGCGAACGTTTCTTCCGGCATCGGGCAGGCCGCCTTCTCCGGCGAGCCGCGGCACCAACGCCAGGATTGCGGCGATCGACAGCGTCAGCAGCCAATAGAGCGGCACGATCCGGATCACACGCTTCAGCAGGAAAGCGCCGGGACGCCCGCCATCATCGCGAGCGGCGACGTACTGGATGATGAAGCCACTGATAACAAAGAATATGTCGACACCGGCCCGTCCGAAATCGAACGAGAAGATCTCACCGATCGGCGTCAGCAACCGGGCATGATACAGAACGACCAGATAAGCGGCGATCGCGCGGAGATACTGCAGGTTGCCGAGCAGCGCTTGCCGATCCGTCGGTCGTACGTTTTCCTGCAATCGCAACAGCTTTCCCGCCCAGCCTCAATACCTGCCTCTAGGATCAAAGCTGGCGGGGCGGCAAGCGCGCAGATGTGATCTCCTGCGGGGATCAGGCCAGGCTGGCGATCACCCCGATAACCGCGGCCCACAGCAGTGCCGAGCCACCGAGGATGACGCCGAGCCGGACCGCACCGGGCAGCCGGCGGATCTCGATCTCGGGGAACGGGGCGATCACCGGTGCGCTGGTGGTCATGTGGATGACGGTGCCGCCGCGGAAGGTCTGCATCACCTCGGCACGGCCCAGTGCCTCCACGAACTCGCAGCCGTATCCGCCGGCAACCTGCCGAACGACGCGCGCGGTGGCGCGGCCACGGCCGGGCAGTCCGATCGTCACTGTGCTGCCGAGCTCCAGCCGCGAGTCGGTGGCGACGCTGAAGCCGGTTTCGGAGAGGTCGCGGACATAGACATCGGTCGCCTGCGCCCGTTCGTCACGCAGCGTGGAGGGTTGATTGATCGACTGCCGCTCAGCGGAGCGGCGATCGTCTGAGTCGCTGGGTAGCAGAATCGCTTGAAGCAGCATCGCCGCGCCTTTCGTTGGTGGTCAGGAGAGTAGCGACCCGGCCCCTACCGGCGAGTTAACGCGCATCCGGTTGAGAGACGGGGGAAACTTCATCGTCGCAACTCGTTCATCGCAGCGACATGTTTGTGTGCCGTTCCGGGACGGATGGCACAGTGATGATGAAACGGAGGGGTCGATGGGGCCGGGTCGTATGGAACCATATTCGCTCAGCGGCGTGCCGCTGGTCCTGGATCGACTGGGGATCGTCGATCCGCTGGCGACCCCGCGCGGCTTCCTTTTCGGCGTCGCGCTGGCGCTGCTTATCTGGACCGCAATCGTCGCCTTCATGATCTGAGCGGCCCGCCCACGACGCGCCGTCATTGCGGGATCGCTACGACATGCGGCTTCGCGATCCAGCTGAAGTCGGCGAAGTTCTTGAGCTGCTTGCCGTTGCCGAGATCGCCGCCGTTGCAGCTCAACAGCTTGTTGATGCAATTGTCGGTCCACATCTTCATGATGCTGTCGTCCCACGCGCCGAACCAGTCGGCGTGGAAGGTGCTGCCCGGACGCATCATCGGCATGCCCGGCATTTCGTCGGACGACAGGTGCCACGTCGGCTTCGTTCCGTCCCAGTTGCCCGAGACGTCAAGGTCGGCGTCGACGGTGTACCAGACGCCCATCGTGAAGCCGGGGATGATATAGGGGTGCGTGGACGGGCACTTGGGATAGCCCCAGTCGCCGTAGCTCATATAGGCGATGTGCGAGCGGTGGTCGGCGCTGTCGAGGTTCTTGCCGTCCCAGCAATTGGGCGCGCTGATGACGGCGCCGAGCTGGTTGCCCACCGGACAGTTCTTCGCCGCCTCGACGAGGTCGGGATAATGGCCCGCCTTCGCGGTCGGACCCTGGCAGTCGTAATAGCCGGCGCCGGTTTTCGGCGTGCCATTGATCATGTCGTAGCCGAACACGAAGCGCAGCCCGCGGGGCAGGTCGACGCACCCCTTGCCGAAGCGCTGGCAGTCGGGATCGGAGGCGGGCATGCGCTTGTAGTAGATGCTGACGAAATCGGGCCGGACGACGCCGCCCTTGCCGTTGAGCATCGCGGGCATCCAATAGGCGCTGCGGTTCAGCGGGCTGTTGCACGTGCTGGCGCCGCTGCTGCGAAGGCTCTGGTAGGTCGACTTGCCATTGGCCTGCGTATTGCCGAAGAACTGGTGCAGGTGCGACTTGCCGGGCTGGCTCGGGAAGACGATCGGGTCGTCGCGCAGCTCGTGGCTGGGATTGCAGATGAAGCGGAATGCACCGACGGTGTCGGGCGCGCCGGACTTGGCGATCTCTCCGCTGCCCCACGAGGGGACCAGCTCGTCGTTGATCTCGAAGTTGCTGGCGATCGGCGCGACGTTTTCCTCGACCGACAGGCTGCCCGGGGTGACGACCGTCTGCACGGGCGTGGGGCTCGGCGCCGGCGCTGCGACGGGCGCGGCCGGCGTGACCGCAACCGGCGCAGCCGCGGTGGCCGCTCCGCCGCCGCCCGCGCCACCGCTGCCACCACCGCAGGAGGCAAGGGCGAGCGCGGCCGCGAGATACGTGAAGGATCGGCCGGTGCGACGCATCCGCGTGCCCGGTGCCGCGCAGCGCAGCAGCGACGTCATGAGAAAGCTCCATGCCCGTGATCGCCGAACCGTGTTCGGCGGGGATGGCTCTTTCTACCTGCGGCTGGTTAGGGCGTGGTGAAGTGGGATGGTTAGGGCGCGGTAAACAATATGCCCGGCGATCAGGCGGGTTCGGTGGCGGGCAGCGTTTCGGGGGGTGGCGCCGCCCGCCGGCGACGTGGGGTCCCCCAAAAGCCCATCTGCTGGGCGATCCCGGCGATCAACCCGACGCACATCGCGTAGAGATACTGCACGGTCGCGTAGACGAAGATCCACTCGTACATCGAATGAAGCGCCGCGATCGTCAGCGTCACCGCCGCGCCGACCAGCAGCTCGCCACGCGGATCATTGCGGAAACGCCATGCGCAGCGCAGCGCGGTGAAGACCGGCAGCACCATGATGATGATGATGGCGATGAACCCGGCATATCCGGTCTCGGCGGCGGTCAGCAGGTAGAGGTTGTGGACGTGTGCGCTGCGGCTGCCGAACACCGGCGCCACGCCGGCCCGCTCCGAATAGCCACGCGTGTTGGCGACGATCACATAATGGTTCGCGCCGACGCCCAGCGGGTAGTCGTTGAGCATCGCCTTCGCGGCCTTCTCGAACGCGGCACGTTCATCATAGCCACCTTCCAGCGGCGCCTTCTCGAAACGTGCGCCGAGCGTGAGCATCGCCAACGGCGCGGCGAGGGCGAGGGCGACCACGCCCAGTGCCGCGACCTTCCGCTTGCGGGCGGTCGAGCGGCGCAGCAGCGACAGTCCGAGCAGAAGGACGACTCCTAACCCCGACAGCCCCAGCGTCGCGCGCGATGCCGCGAGGATGGCGATGATGCCGCCCGCGACCGGGCCGAGCCACATCCACTTGACCTTCTTCGTCGCGAGCAGGACCGCCAGCGAGGGGAAGACAACGAAATGCGTGATCATGCCCAGCAGGTTCTGGTGCCCGAACGTACCGGCCGCCTGCACCACGCCGTGCGCGCGCTCGTTGATCGACACCAGCGCCTGATAGCCGAGGCCGAATACTAGCCCCTTGAGCAGCGCGGTCGGCGCGCGCGGATCGCGGCAGGCGATCGCCACCGCGGTGATGAGCAAGGCGACGCGCGCGAGCTGCCAGGCATAGAAGAACGTCGGCATCGGCGTGTCGGTCTGCGTGGCGCTGAGCAGCACCAATCCGGCGAACAATCCGATCGGCCAGCGCAGGTGCGCGACGCGCGTGCGTGCCGGGGCCGAGGCGATCAGCGCGACCGAGATCGCGTCGACGATCGACAGCTCCAGCCCCTTGTTGAACCCTGGCCACCCCGCCCAGGAGATCGGCGACGCCGTGAGGTGGAGAATGCCCGAGAAGAACGGCGCGAGGCCCAGTGCCACCATGACGCGCGGCAGATGCTGCGGCTTGTTCCGCATCCAGCCGATCGCGGCCGGCAGCAACGCTGCGACGAAGAGGATCGCGATCCACTTCATGCGAGTGCCACCGCCAACAGCGCCGCGACCGCGCCGCCACCGACACCCAGGAGCAGGGCGCGACGTCGGAAGGCGGCCGGGTCGCGCGCGGCGAGTCGTTTGCCTTGGCGCGCCAGCCCCGCGGCTTCGCGCAACCCCGGCCAGCGATCGAAAAAGCGCTGGTCCGCGATGTCGGTGCGCGACGGGCGCTGGTTCGCGATCGGCGGCACCGCGAAATGCGTCGCGATCTCCGGGTGGGCGCGGCGATACCAGACGTAAGCGCCGTCGATGGGAGGATGGTCGTCAAGCGCGAGCAACCCGCGCAGATATGTGGCGAGCGCGGGGACCACATCGGCCCGAAACCCCATGCAATGCGCGCCGATGATGTCGCTGTCGCGCAAATCCTCTGGCCGGGAGGCGTAATGGCCGCCGTAGAATATCTGCCAGTCGGCGGGCAGCGTCGTGTCGCGTGCCGTGGAGGTGAAGTCGACGTCGTCCTCCAGGATCAGCACGCTGCTGCCCTGTGCGGCGGCCTCCTCCAGGATCGCGAGCTGGCTATGATAGACGCCGCGCGCGCCGATCGACGTGAAGGTGCCGGGCTGGTCGAAGCGACAGGCGTCGAAGAAGGCGACGCGCGGATCGCCGCTGGCGCCCAGCCGGCGCAATTCGCCCTCCATCTGCGCACGCCGGTCCGTCCGGTGCTTCAGGTTGATGATGCGGACGGCGTCGAATTGATCGAACAGCATCGCTTTATATCCTGACGAATCGCGCTGCGGCCACGCCTGCCACCCCGCCTTCGGGAATGTGCAGCGCGACCGATGATGGCTTTGGTACAAGGCACGTCATGCCGGTAGTGCTGTCGTCCGATAAGCGATGCGAATCGAGCGGTATCGATCCGATCCCGGCTCTCTAGCATCGCACGCGTTAAATTCGAGAGACCGGGCGGGTCCGATGGGTGAGCCTGCGATAATCGCTTCATCGTGAGTTCCGCGGCGGTCGCTCTGACAGACGTCCGCCGTTATCCGCGACGCGTCAGGCGTCGCAGGTGGCGCAGCAGCGGTCGCTCCAGCCAGGTGAAGGCCGGAACCGACAGCGCCGCGATCAGCGTCGTGATGATGGCGGTCGCCAGCACGATGCCTGCCGCGGAGCCGCGCAGGCAGGCCAGCGGCGCGAGGATCGGCACGTCGACGAGCAGGCCATGTGACGTCGCCGAGGAACGCGAGCGCCGCCGCCCGGTGCGGTAGCCGGCCGGCCGCTCTCATCCCAATCGTGCCCGCTAACGGCAGCAGGCCAGTTGATGCCCCATGCCACTGTACTGAGCACCCGGCCGCGGCCGAACCCCGTGATCATGAACGCGCTGAAGCAGAGGCAGAAATAGACCTCGAACCCCAACGTACAAGCACGGCCGATAATCACTGCGCCATACCCGGCCACAGGGCGATCTCCCGATCACCTCGCCTGACACGATCTGATGCGTGTCGAAAAGCGCCGGCGCGATTGCGGCCACGAAACGCAGGAACTGGGCGACACCACGTTCCGCCCACCTGGCAGCCACCGCGACGGCGGCGCCGGGTAGGTAGGCGGAGCGGGCGGGCATGGATCAGCCGGCGAAGTCGCGGAAGTATTCGATCGTGCGGCCCAGCCCCTCGCGCAGCTGCACCTTGGGTTCCCAGCCGAGCTTCGTGCGGGCGAGCGTGATGTCCGGCTGCCGCTGCAACGGATCGTCCTGCGGCAGCGGGCGGAAATCGAGCGTCGACTTCGAATCGGTCAGCTCGATCACAAGCTCCGCCAGCTCGCGGATCGTGAACTCGTTGGGGTTGCCGATGTTGACCGGGCCGGGGAAGCCGGGTTCGCTGTCCATCAGCTTCAGGAAACCTTCGACCAGATCGTCACGGTAGCAGAAGCTGCGCGTCTGCGAGCCGTCGCCGTACATCGTGATCGGCTCGTTCCGGAGCGCCTGCATGATGAAGTTGCTGACCACGCGCCCGTCTGCCGGGTGCATGCGCGGGCCGTAGGTGTTGAAGATGCGCGCGACCTTCACGTCCAGACCGGTCTGGCGGTGATAGTCGAAGAACAACGTTTCGGCGCAGCGCTTGCCCTCGTCGTAGCAGGAGCGGATGCCGATCGGATTGACGTTGCCCCAATAGTCCTCCTTCTGCGGATGGACGTGCGGATCGCCGTAGACTTCGCTGGTCGAGGCCTGGAAGATCCGGCACTTCAGCCGTTTCGCGAGCCCCAGCATGTTGATCGCGCCGTGAACGCTGGTCTTGGTCGTCTGGACCGGATCGTATTGATAGTGGATCGGCGACGCCGGGCAGGCGAGATTGTAGATCTCGTCGACCTCCACGTAGAGCGGGAAACACACGTCGTGGCGCATGAATTCGAAGCGCGGATTGCCGTGCAGATGGTCGATGTTGCGCTTGGCGCCGGTGAACAGGTTGTCGACGCACACCACTTCGTCGCCGCGCTCCAGCAGCCGGTCGATCAGGTGCGATCCCAGGAACCCTGCGCCCCCGGTGACCAGAACCCGTTTGCGTGATTGATAATTACGCGCCATCCGGCTGAATCCCTTTTCCATCGTTCGTGCGATCGATCACGACGCGTTAGGCGGATCGCTACTAAGGAGGCGTTACGCAACCCGCAAACATTGTTATGGAAACCGCACGATGAAGCGGATCGCGATCCTCGACGGCTGGCGCGCGCTCAGCATCCTCCTGGTGCTCGCCGGGCACCTGCTGCCACTCGGGCCGGGCCGATTTGGCATGAACGGCGCGATCGCGGCGACCGGGATGGCGATCTTCTTCACGCTGTCAGGCTTCCTGATCACGCAGTTCATGCTGCGCCGCCCGGACGTGCGCGCCTTCCTGATCCGGCGACTGTTCCGCATCGTGCCACTGGCGTGGGCGGCGATGCTCGCGCTGGCGCTCGCGACCCGTGCCGACGCGTCGAAGGTTGCGGCCAATTTCCTCTTCTTCGCCAACCTGCCGCCGGCCAGGCTGATGCATGGCGGCGAGCATCTGTGGAGTCTGTGCGTCGAGGTGCAATTCTATCTCGGCATCGCGGTGCTGGTGGGGGTGTGCGGCGCGCGCGGGCTGCGCGTGCTGCCCGGGCTGTGCGTCGCGGTGACGGTGGTGCGCATCCTGCAAGGCGCGGTGCTGAGCATCTACACCTGGCAGCGGGTCGACGAGATCCTGGCGGGCGCGACGCTGGCCCTTCTCTATGCCCGGCACGGTGAACGCGAGCGCGCATGGCCGATCTGGCTACCGTTCGTGCTGCTCGCATTGACGGTGGCGTCGGCGCACGAGGCGACCGGTGCGCTGGGGTATCTGCGCCCGTATTTCGCGGCCGGCGCGGTCGGTACGTCGATCGTCGCGGCGCCGGCGTGGATGCGCTCGCTGTTCGCGTCACGGCCGGCGCGTTACATCGCGGAGATCTCCTACGCGCTCTACGTCTTCCACGGCATGCTGTCGGCGACGTGGCTGGGCAGCGGCGACAAGCTGGTCCGCTATGCCAAGCGTCCGCTGCTGTTCGCGGTGACGTTCGCGGCGGCGCATCTGTCGACCACGCGCTTCGAGCAGCCGATGATCGAGTTGGGCAAGCGGATCGAACGACGCCGCGTGCCGGTGGCGGCGGGCTAGCGCCCGGCGCGCAGCCAGCTGGTCGGGCGCTTGCGCGCGAGCCCAAGATAGAGCGGGATTTTCCAGAGGATGTACAGCGGCAGCCGCGCCGCCGCGGCGCCGGACAGGAATGGCCGCCCGACGCGCGCCCACGCCACCGCCAACGCGACGAGCGAGAGCAGCAGCAGCGTCGCGAGCAGCACCGCCGGCCACGCCGACGCACCCGCCAGCGCCAGCAAGGCGAGCAGCATCAGTCCGGCCGCATCGAGAAGCAGCAGCAGCGTCAGCGGCGGAACCGCGAGGCTGAGCCCCGCCCACAGCCCGCGTAGGTCGCCGGCGCGCAGCGCTGCGCCGATGGCAGGAAGCGCGCGGGTGCGCGAGGTGGCGAGGAAGCCGCCCTCCCAGCGGGTGCGTTGCTTCAGCGTGCCCTCCGCGCTGCTCGCCGCGCTCCACACCGTCGCGTCGGCGGCGAACCCCGGTAACTGGCCGCGGCGTGCAAGCTCAAGCCCGAGCGCCAGATCCTCGACGATGTCGGCGGTCGCGAGCCCGGCGTCGCGGAACACCGGCCATGGGAAGGCCATGCCGGTGCCGGTCAGGTTGACGCGCCCCGCCAATCGCCACAGCCCGCGCTGGCGAATCAGGTTCTTGATGACGAAGGCGAAATTCGAGACCTGCACCATCGGTGCGGCGGCGAGGTCCGGGCTGAGCAGGTTGACCGCCTGCACCGGGCGGGTCGCGGCGGCGCGTGCCATCGCGACCAGCGATTCGCGATCGGTCGCGCCGTCCGCGTCGAGCACCATCACCACCGCGGGCGGCGCGGCGGCGAGATGGTCACGGGCGTGGGCGAGCGCGTAGCCCTTTCCGCGCCGCGTCGGGTCGTTGCGGCGGAGCACGCCGGCGCCTGCGCGTTCGGCGATGTCGGCGGTATCGTCATCGCAATTGTCGGCGACGACCAGCACGCGGTGCGTGGGCGGCAACTCCGGCAGGAGCCGCGTCAGCGTGGCGGCGATGATCGTCGCCTCGTCGTGCGCCGGCATGACGATGACGGTCTCCGGCACGTCGATCGCGCCATCGCGCGCGGTCGGCGTCGCGCGAAGTCCGGCGATCACCTCGATCGCGAACGTCGCGGTCATCAGCACGAGCGGTGCGGCGAGCACCACCGCCACGATCGTCGCGATCACCTCCATTGCCGACACGCCGTGTTCCTCCGCTTTGCTCGCGCCGGCTGTAGGGGGTGCCGCGCACAATCGCCATGCCAGACCGGACTTTACCGGACGTTGACGAAAGCGCCCCCAAGGAGGCGATGTCCCGCGACGGGAGTGTCCGGAGGCCGGTGCGCGGTCGGGTCGGTTGCAGGGGAGGGCAGGGGTGTCTAGAGAGGAAATGCCGGAAGGGGCGCCGGTGCCAGCTCGGATCGTGCCCGCGCGTTGGAATCGAACAAGGTGAACAACGAAGCCCTGGGAACATGGGAAACCGCGGACCGCAAGCCGGCCGGGCGGGGAGGGGTGCCGTTCAAGTGGCCGGCGCTGTCGCCTGCCGTCTGGCTGCTGGTCGTGGGAATCGCCGCGCTGGCGATCCCCACGATGCTGACCATCGCACGCGTCAGCTGGTCGACCGAGCAGGGTGGGCATGGCCCGCTGGTGCTGGCGACGGGCCTGTGGCTGATGTGGCGCGAGGTGCCCGCGGCGCTGCGCCTGCGCGAACGTGGCAATGCGTTGCTGGGCAGTGCGTTCGTCGCCGTTTGCCTGCTGACCTATATGGTCGCGCGCATCACCGGGATCATCGAGATCGAGGGCTTTGCGCTGTATGGTGCGTTGCTGGGTACGGGGTACCTGCTGTTCGGCGGCCCGGTGTTGCGCGAATTGTGGTTCCCGCTGCTGTATCTGGGCTTCATCTTCCCGCCGCCCGACCAGCTGGTGGCGATCATCACCCAGCCGATCAAGATCGCGATCTCCGAGCAGGCGGTGAATCTGCTCCACGCGCTCGGTTATCCGATCGGCAGCTCGGGCGTGTCGATCCAGATCGCGCAATACGACCTGTTGGTGGCGGCGGCCTGCGCGGGGCTGAATTCGATCATCAGCCTGACTGCGATTTGCCTTTTCTACGTCTATGTCCGTCACCGCGCCAATTGGCGATACGCCGCGCTGCTGATGCTGACGATCGTGCCGATCGCGGTGTTCGCCAATTTCATGCGCGTCATCCTGTTGATTCTCATCACCTACTATTTCGGCGATGCCGCGGCGCAGGGCTTCGCGCACGATTTCGCCGGGTTGGTCATGTTCCTGATCTCGGTACTCACGATCTTCGCGCTGGACGGGCTGGCCACGCCGCTGCGTCGCGCTTTGGGGAATGGCGATGACGACTGACCGCCGCGACGACCGTTCCGACAACGTGCTGCTCAACCGCCGGAGTGCGATGCTGGGCGGGGCGTTTCTGGTCACCGCCGGTGTGGCGGCGGCGCGGGTGCCGGGCCGTCACATCGACCTGCTGGGCGACCGCAAGCTCGACAAGCTGATCCCGAGCCGGATCGGGCGCTGGGAATTCTATTCCAAGAGCGGGCTGGTCGTCCCGCCGGCCGATCAGTTGAAGGATGCATTGTACGCACAGCTGTTGACGCGGGTCTATCTGTCGGCCGACGCGCTGCCCATCATGCTGCTGATCGCGCAGAGCGGCGGGCAGACCGGCGTGTTGCAGGTGCACCGGCCGGAATATTGCTACCCCGCGGGCGGCTTCACCTTGTCGGATCGCGCGATCCTGCCGGTGCAGTTGCCGGGCAGCACGCTGGATGCGACCGCCATTTCGGCGCAGGCGGACGACCGGAGCGAGCAGATCCTGTACTGGACGCGCGTGGGCGAGGACATGCCGACCACCTGGGCGCGGCAGCGCTGGTCGGTGGCGCGCGCCAACCTGAAGGGTGACGTGCCGGACGCGGTGCTGGTGCGCGTGTCGACGCTGACCAACGATCGTGCGGCCGGCATGGCGGCCGCATCCGAGTTCGTACGGTCGATGTTCGCGCAGGTGCCAGCGGACGTGCGCCGGATGCTGGACATCGACGCGCGCTGATCCGGCGGCCGTTGCCGCGTCAGGAGCGGCGTGGCAGGTCGATCGGCTTCAATACCAGGATGATGAAGGCGAGGTTGGCGACGATCAACACGCCCGCCAACAGATCGTGGCCGCCGTTGCCGAGATAATTGGCCAGCGCACACATCGCGGCGCCCGCCATATAGGGGATCATCGAATCCTGCCGCTCATCCGACATCGACCGCTGTAGGAACAGCACGACGAGGCCGGCGAAGATGGCCAGAGTGACCCAATCGTAAACCGTTTCCATTCGAGGTTCCCATAGTCCGCAGCGATGCACTACAGGATTTGTTCAGGCGGTGCTAGTAACGGTGCCGGATCGATCGAGGGGGACCTTTAATGTTGAAGCGTAGTGCACTGCTCGCGATGACCGCGCTGTTGCTGACGACCGCGGCGTGCGACCGGAAGGCGACCGGGCAGAGCGTGGCCGTGGTGAACGGCGAGGAGATCTCGGCCGGGGAGCTGAACGGCGAGCTGCAACTGGCCAACGTGCCGCCCAGCGCTGACCAGAAACTGGCGCGCCAGCAATTGCTGCAGGGATTGATCGACCGTCGCCTGTTGGCGCAGGACGCACGCAAGAACGGCATCGACAAGTCGCCGGAGTTCCTGAGCCGCCAGCGCCGCATGACCGACGAACTGCTGATCTCGATGAACGCCGAGCGGCAGGCCGGCAGCCAGAAGCTGCCCGATCAGGCCGCGGTCGACGCCTTCATCGCGCAGAACCCCTCTGCCTTCGCGCAGCGCCAGATCCTGACGCTCCAGCAGGTCGCGATCGATCCGCCGTCGGACACCAAGGCGCTGGCGCCGCTGGCCGATGCACATTCGCTGGATGCGGTTGTCGAGACGCTGACTCGCCTGAAGATCCCGTTCACGCGTACCTCCGGGAAGCTCGACACCGGCAGCGTGCCGCCCGAGGCGCTGAAGCGCATCTTCGCGCTGCCGCCGACCGAACCGTTCGTGCTGCCTGCCAACGGCAAGCTTTATGCGAACGTGATCGTCGGGCGCGAGCCGGTGCCGATGTCGCAGGACGACATGCGCAAGGCGGCGATCGCTGCGATGCGCCAGCAGAACACGCGCACCGGCCTGTCCAGTGCGGTCAAGCAACTGCGCTCCAAGGCCAAGATCGAATATCAGGATGGCTATGCTCCGGTCGCGGCGGCGAGCCCGGCCGCCGGCGCCGCGAAGAAGTAAGCCAGGCAGGCTCGACGTCCGGATCTGGACGTCGAGCCTACCCCTCATGTGGTCCGGTCGACCTGTGGCCGTTAACCGGAAGCGTGCATCTATTCCGGCGGGTGAACACCGCGGCGCTGGATCAATGCGCCGGAAGCGCTGACGCTGCTGCGCCTGTCGATACTGCTCCTGGGCCGGCGTTTCCGCACCCCCGCGTTGGTGCCGTCCGGCTTGTGGCGGTAGCGCACTACCTGCATCATGTCCGCTTGGTCAGGAGGTGATGATGCGAGGCAGGGCGAAGATCGGAAGTGTGGCGTCTCTGCTGCTGGCAGGTGTGGCGACGGTGGCCGCTGCGCAGGATTACGCACCCAGCTTCCACCCCGACCGGCTGAAAGGACCGCCGCCCGGCCCGCCGAACCAGGTGCTGGTGCTCGGCAGCCCCCATCTCTCCGGTTACGAGACGTTGCGTCACGCGATGATGACGCCGCTGCTGGACCGGCTGGCGGCGTGGCGACCGGAGGCGATCGCCGTTGAGAATGTGTCCGGGCTGCAATGCGATGCGATGCGCCGCTACCCCGCGCGTTATGCCGAGAGTGCCGCCAGATGGTGTCCTGACACGTCTGCGGCACGCACGGCGCTTGGGCTCGACGTGCCCGCGGCGACGGCGGCGGCGGAGCTGATGCTTGCGGACTGGCCGCGGGCGCCGAAGGCCATGCAACGTCGACGGCTCGCCGCGCTGTTCCTCGCCGCAGGCGAGCCGGGGTCGGCGATGGTGCAATGGCTGCGGCTGTCGATTTCGGAGCGGCGCGCGGGCGATGGGCTCGACGCGGCGATGGTTGCGGCGCTGGAACGCGCCTGGAAGGCTCCCGGCGAAAGCGACTGGGTTGCCGCCGCGCTTGCCGCCCGGCTTGGGCTGGAGCGGCTTCACAGCGTCGATGATCACACCGCCGATGCGCCCACCCCGGCGGATCAGGAGGCGGCGTATGGCGCAGCGATCGCGAGGGCGTGGGACAATCCGTTCGGCAAGCGGCGCACCGCCGCGAGTCAGCGGCTGGATGCGCGTGTTGCCATGCCGGGCGGGTTGCTCGCCCTATATCGCGCGTACAACACCCCCGAAGCGCAGGAGCTCGCCTACCGCAGCGACTTCGGGGCGGCGCTGGTCGAGCCGTCGCCGCAGCGGTTCGGGCGCGGCTATGTCGGTTACTGGGAAGTGCGGAACCTGCGGATGGTCGCGAATATCCGCGACGTGCTGTCGCTGCGGCCTGGAACGCGGTTGCTGGCGATCGTCGGCGCGGCGCACAAAGGCTATTACGAGGCCTATCTGAACCAGATGCACGACGTGCGGCTGGTCGATGCGGGCAAGGTGCTGGAATGACATGGCGGGCGCCCCGACGGGCACCCGCGCCGCCCGTTACTTGTTGTAATAATCGCTGTATCCGGCGCCGTATCCGTAGCCGTAGCTATCGGCAAGCAGGCCGCCGTCGAAGCGGTTGAGCACCACGCCCGCGCATGGTGCCTGATCGAGGACGTGCAGCGCGTCCTGGATCTGCTTGCGCGTGGTGCGGCCCTCCTCGACGATCATGATGAACGCGTCGAGCTTGGTGGTGATGATCGCCGCGTCATCATTGGCGAACACCGGCGGCAGGTCGCACAGGAACAGGCTGTGCGTCGGACGCGCGCGCATCGACGCGACCATCGCATCCATGCGCGGCGACGACAGCAGCTCGGCCGAGCGTGCCGGGGCATTGTCGGTCGGCAGGATCACCAGCCGCTCGCCCTCGGGATGTACCGCCAGCTCGCCCAGCGTCGGCACGGTGCCCTCCAGGAAATTGCGCATTCCCCGCTCGACCGGAATGCCGAAGTTCGACGCGATCGAGCCGCGCCGCAGATCGAGGTCGAGCAACGTCGTGTCGACACCCGGCGTGCGTGACAGCGCCGCGGCGAGGTTGGTCGCAATGAACGACTTGCCGACGCCCGGTGTCGCCGAGACGATCCCGAACAGCCGCCAGCCCTTGTTACGATGCAGCTTCATCAACCGCGAGCGCAGCATGTTGAACGGGCGTGAACGCACGTCGCGGCTGTCGAAGCCATAGATGCCGCGCTGCTTGGCGGTGGCGGTCGACCAATCGAACTGCTGCGCCTCCTGCAACGTCGGGATCGGCACCTCCGGTCGCAGGTCGCTGGTGATCTTCGTCATCACTACCTCGGTCATCACAGCCCCCCTTGCGGCGACGTCGCCTTGCGGCGGCGCGCGCCCCAGGTCGGCAACCGGAAGCGGCTGCGCGGCTTCTCGCCGGGCGCCAGATCCGCGGTAAAGGTCGGCACGAGCGCGAGCGGTTCGAGCCCGAGTCCTTGCAACTGGCCTACGCCACGGATCGGGCGCATCAGGAATTCGATCGCCAGCGCCAGTACGAGCCCAAGCCCGAGCCCGGCCGCGATCCCGCCGCCGACCAGCAACAGGCGGTTGGGCGAGACCGGCTTGTCCGGCACCGAGGGCGGATCGACGACCGACAGCCGCTCACCCTTCTGCTCCTGCGCCATCCGCGCGGAATTCTGCGCGCGCAGCACGTTGCCTGAGATGTCGCGCAACTGTTCGCGCAGGCCGGCGGCGCGTGCTTCGAGCTGCGAGACCTCCTCCTGCAACGCCGGCCCGCGCGCCTGCGCGGCCATGCCGGCGGCGGCACGCGCGCTGTCCTGCGCCCGATATTGCTCGAGCTGGGAGATCTGGGCGTTGTTCGCCTGGATCTGGCCCTGAAGCAGCGCGTCGTCGGTCGTGCCGCCCTGCGAGGCGGCGATCTCCTGCGCCTGCTGCAACCGCGACTTGGCGCGCACCACGTCCGGATGGCTCTCCGCGAAGACCGCGCGTGCCGCGACCAGCGCCGCCTCGGCCTGCTGCACCAGCGGGTCCTTGCCGCCGCCGCGCCGCGCCTGCGCCATCAACTGCCGGTTCTCGCCCTGCAATTGTGCGATTTGCGCACTGTAGCCGCCGGTGTTCGGTGCCATGACCATCCCGCCGGTCGCCAGCGCGCTGCCGTTGCGCGACTTGATGCCGGTGATCTGCGCCTCGATGCGGTTGATCTCGTCGGTCAGCTTGCGCGACTGGTCCTGGAGGAAGTCGACCGTGTTGTTGGCCTGCGCCGCCATGGTGGTGGCGTCGATCTCCAGGAAGCGGCTGACGAAGCTCTGCATCACCGCCTGCGCCTTTGCAGGATCGCCGTAATCGTAGCTCATCGTGAACGCGATCGTGCTGGTGCCGCCCGGCTGCGCACCGCCGCCTGCACCGAGGTCGCCGCTCACCGCCGCCAGCTTGGTGGCATCCTGCATCGCCGTCACGATCGACGACAGCGGCTTGGAGCGCCGCTCGCTTTCGTAAAGATTGTTCTGTTCGATCAACTCGATCAGGTCGCCGCGGCTGAGCACCTGCTCACGGATCTTGGCGATCCGCTGATCGATGATCGAGTTCATCGGCGAACTGACCAGCGTGGTCGGCAGCTCCTGCGATTCGACCAGCAATGTCGCGCTGGAACGGTACACGCGCGGCAGCACGAACGCGGTCACGATGCCCGCGATCGAGAGGACCACGAACGGCACGATGATGAACCATTTGCGTTCCCACAGGATACGCGGAATGTAATTGATGAAGCCGCCGCCACCGGCGGGCGATTCCTCGCCGAAATCTACGCTGTCGCTCACCGGCGGTCACCCAGTCTGGTTCGTACGAAAAGCCTGAAGATCAGGTCGGATGGATTGCCCAGCCCGCCGCCGGTCGCCTGGCGATACCCGACCGATGCACCCCCGAAGAACCGCCGCGTGAAGCTGCGTTCGTAGGCGGCGTCGGCGTTGAGATAACTGACCTGCGGGATCTGGAGCGTGTTGTCGGATGTCGCGACCAGTCGCGAATAGCCGATCGAGGCGCGCAGCACGTCGTTCTCGCGCAGCCGATACGAATAGTCGAACGAGCCGCCATACCGACGCGAAATGTCGCCCAGCGCGGTCGCCTGTGCGTCGCTGTACGCGCGCAGGCATTGCGCCGAGCGGTTGCCGGTGTGGCATCCGCTGAGGCTGCCCGAGAAGCCGGTGACGTTCGACCGGCCGCGCGTCGTGGTGGAGGAGATGAAGACCACGCCGGCGGCGAGATCGAGGTTCAGCTGGGCGCCGAGACGGTGCGACAACGTGCCCTGCGGCGAATAGGACGAGCCGTGGAAGCCGTTCCGGTCATATTCGGTCCACGATCCCGAACCCTGTATGCCGACGCTGGTCCGCTCCGACAGCGCACGGCTGTAGCCGATCGTCGCGCCCGTGCCGCGCGACGACAGCAGCGCGATGTTGCTGTTGCTGCCGTAGCTGACGCGGTTCGCGTTGACGCTGCCGTTCAGTGTGTCGTGCGGGCCGACCCGCAGCGTCGCGCCGAGCGACGCCGCCAGCGTATTCTGGCGCTGGTTCAGCCCGATCAGCGAGAGGTCAGGAACGCTGACGCCCGGTACGCCGACGCCGGGAACGCCGATGCCCGGAACGGGAAGGCCGATGCCCGGCACCGGGGTGAGGGAAGGGTCGACGACGCCGACGACACCCAGACCGCTCTGCCCGACGATCGAGCTGTCGAACGACACGGTGGCGTTCGCGCTCAGCAACGGGTTGAGCGCGCGTTGCGCCTGCGCGGTGAAGCCATAGCCTTCCGCCGAATTGTAGCGGTCGATGTAGTCGCTGCGCCGGTAACGCGCGATCAGCGCGGCATCGCTGCGCTCGTCGCGGTACATCACCTGCGGCGTGACCGACAATTCGGTCGCGAACGCGCCCTTGCCGTCACTGTCGCCGCTGATCAGGAACGGGTTGGTCGAGTAGCTGCCGCCTGCCGACACGTCGACCGCCACGGCGGTTTCCTGCGCGACCGCCTGCCCTGCCGGCACGGTGGCGAGCGCCACCGTCAGCAGCGCTGCCGCCGGGCGGAACGGATGAGACATCCGCCGCGTCACGGGACGATGACCGTATCGCCGCCGCGCACCAGCGGCAGCGTCTGGTTGTTCACCTCGGAGACCGACCCTTTCATGATGTCGTTCAGCCGGACCCGGATCGCCTGCGCGCCAGTCGGCGTCTTGCGGATGATGACCACGTTGCCCAGCTGCGCGAAATCGGCCGGGCCGCCGGCAAAGCTCAGCGCTTCAAGCACGTTGACGTAGCGGCCGGGGTTGAACGAACCGGGGCTGCGCACCTTGCCCAGCACCGAGAATTGCAGCCCGGCCGGCGCCTTCACCGACACCGTCACCTGCGGCACTGCGGTGCGATACTGCGATTCGAGGCCCTTCGTGATCCGCGCCTCGATCTCGCTCGGCAGCGCGTTGAGCGCGTCGACCTTGCCGACCAGCGGGAAGGAGAAGGTGCCGTCGGGCAGGACGCGGACGCTGCGCTGCAGCCGCTCCTCGCCCCAGACGAAGATGTCGAGCTCGTCGCCCGCGTTGATACGATAGGGGGTCAGCGGAGCCGTCGCCGCCTGGTTCGTGGCGCGCGGCGGCGTTGCGGCCTGCTGCGCCAGCGCCGGCGCGATCGGCACCAGCAGCAGGGCGAGGCCGCAGAAAAGCTTGGTCGTCATGTCGTTCCCCCACACCGCGTGCAGGCGCCTACCACGCTGACCTGCACATGGCCTCCATCATTTGCCACGCAGTCCCATATCGGGTAAAGCGCTGACCGTCAGGTGCCTTACACCATTTTCCTTACGAAATACGTACGAGATTGTCGGGGATGGGCAGTATTCTTGTGCGTGGGCAGAACTGGGGCAGGGCGGCGTGAAGGGTACGACAGGCGGACGGGCCGGCACGATCGCGTTGGCGATGCTCGTGTTGTTGGCGGGATGTCGCTCACCTGAGGACCGGGCCGCGAAATTCGCGGCGATGTACGAGGCCGCGATCGCCGGCAACGATCCCTATATGGCGCGCCTCGCGATGCAGAAGGCGGTCAGCTACCAGGATTCAAACCCCGATTACTGGCAATCGCTGGGCAGCGTCCAGCTGACGCTCGGCGACTATTCCGGCGCGTTCAACGCCTATATGCGCGCCAACGAGCTGGATCGGTCCAACCCGACGGTGTTGCAGGCGCTCGCCGATCTCGCGGTAGTGGGGGGGCACACCGACGAGGCGCAGCGTTACGCCAAGCAGGTGCTGCTGCTGCGTCCCGATGACCTTGCGCCACAGACCACGCTCGGCTTCGTCGCATTGCGCAACCGCAATTACGACGAGGCGCTCCAGCGTGCCGACAAGGTGCTGGCCGGGCGGCCCGACGATTCCAATGCCACGATCCTGAAGGCACGCGCGCTTGCCGGGCCGGGCGAGGCCGACGCCGCGCTCGCGTTGCTGCGCGGCTATGTGGCGGGGCATCCCTCCGACACGGCGGCGCTCGACGCACTGGGCGATATATCGGGGCGGTTCGGCAATCTGGCCGGGCAGAAGGACGCGCAGCAGCGCGAACTCGCGCTTCGCCCCAAGGACCTGCGGCTGCGGGTGAATTACGCGCGCACGCTTTACCGGCTCGGCGAGCGCGACGCAGCGCACGACCTGACCTTCCCGATGGCGAGCAGCGGCAAGCACGACGGGCTGCTGATCGACATCCTCGGGCTGTGGCTGCGCTACGGACCGCGCGACCGCGCGCTGGCGGAGGTGCGGCAGCTGGCCCCGCAGGGCTCGACCGCCGACAAGATGCGGTACGCGTATTTCCTGATGCTGGCCGGTGTCCCTGCCGAGGCGGAGGCGCTGCTGGCGCCGCTGGTGTCGCTGCCGGTCACCGCCGCCAATGCCGCGCCGCTGGCGCTGCTGGCGCAGACCCAGGCGATGCAGGGCCGCGACGACGACGCGCTCAAGCTGCTGAACGCGGTGCTGGGGTTCGATGAGGGCAATATCGTGGCGTTGCGTGCGCGCACCGATCTGTACCTGCGCGTCGGGCGCGGACGGCCGGCGGTGTTCGATGCGCAGCGACTGGTCGCCAGCAAGCCGCGCTCGGCCGACGACCGCGTGCGGCTGGCCCGCGCCTACCAGCTGGCCGGGCAGCCGCAATTGGCCGAAAACACCTATCGCGCCGCCATCCAGGATATCGGCGGAGCCGATCCGTTGCTGTTCGGCGGATTGCGGCGCTTTCTAGTCAAGGCCGGGCGCAAGAGCGAATTGTCCGAAGTCGAGCAGCAATTTGTTGAACAAAAACGCCTAGCGCAGGCGCAATGGTGATGCGGCCGGTGGATGAGTCGGCCGGAGCGGGGCAGGAACGGGTGGCGGGTTCGCGAGCGACAGGGTCGATCCAGGGGCGACGCTTTACGTCGAACGTGATCCCATCATTGGTGTTCATGGTCGACCTGCTGTGCCTGGTGATCAGCGTCCCGGCGGCGGTGATCGTCTACACGCTCGTCGTCGGAGAAAGCGTGGTGGCGGGCGTCCATACCGCCGCGGCGTTCATCGCGGGCGTCGCCTTCTTCCTGATCCGCCAGTCGCGCGGCGTGTACGGGCAGTCCTACCTGGTGCTTCAGGCCGGCGACACCGCGGTCGCGCTCGATTATCTGATGTCGGCGCTGCTCAGCAGTGCGATCGTCTGGCAGTTCGGGCTGGTCGATCAATTCTCGCGCGGGTTGACGCTCGCCTATGTCGGCGCGGCGACCGGGATGTTGTTCGTCAGCCGCTACGTGCTGCGCGTCGCGCTGCGCCGGCTGGCGGATGGCGGGCGCATCCGCCAGCGGGTCGTGCTGTACGGCGCGGACAAGGATACGGTCGACCGCACGTGCCGGATGCTCGACCTGCAGGCGTTGCCGCAGCTGTTGCTGGTTGGGGTCGCGGATGACTACGGGCACGCCGCTGCCGCGCAATCGGTCGGCAACCTGCCTTTCATCGGCGGCTTTCCCGAGCTGCTCGCGATGGCACGCGACGGCGAGGTCGATCAGGTGCTGATCGCGCTGTCCGACATGACGCGCGAACGCATCGACCTGATCATCGAGAAGTTGAGCGAGGTCGCGATCGACGTCTCGCTGATCCCGCGGGAGGCGATCGCGCTGGCGCCAGATTACCGCGTCAACTTCGTCGGCCAGATCCCGGTGCTGACGCTGTGGCAGCGGCAGATGCGCGACGGCAACACGATCGTGAAGGACGTGGAGGATTTCGTCATTGCCACGGTCGCGCTGGTGTTCCTGGCGCCGTTGCTGCTGATCACCGGGCTGGCGATCAAGCTGAGCAGCCGCGGCCCGGTGATCTTCAAGCAGCCGCGCTTCGGATTCAACAACCGCGAGATCCTCGTCTGGAAGTTCCGGTCGATGTACACCGACCGGCAGGACGTCAGCGGCGCGGCGCGCACCACGAAAGGCGATCCGCGCGTGACGCCGATCGGGCGGTGGATCCGCAAGCTGAGCATCGACGAGTTGCCGCAATTGTGGAACGTCCTGCGCGGCGAGATGTCGATCGTCGGCCCGCGCCCGCACGCGACGCATATGAAGGTCGGCGATCATTATTATTTCGATGCGGTGCGCGGCTATTCCGCGCGTCACCGCGTGAAGCCCGGGATCACCGGGCTAGCGCAGGTGCGGGGGCTTCGCGGCGAGATCCAGACGATCGAGCGCGCCAAGCGCCGGGTCGAGCTGGACCGTTATTATATCGACAATTGGTCGCTCGGCCTTGACCTACGCATCATGGTCGAGACCGTCGTCAACATCGCGTTCGACAAGAATGCCTATTGATCCTGCCGCGGTGACGCCGCGCCGGTCGTTCCTAGGGATCGACTTCGATCCGCTGGATACCGACGCGGCGGTCGCGTGGCTGGCGCAGGTGCGTCGCGGCGATCCGTATCGCTACATCGTAACGCCGAACGTCGATCATCTCGTCCGGCTCGAGGCGTTGGGGCAGGACGATACGGTCGGCGCGGAATTGTGGCAGGCCTATCGCGATGCGACGCTTGTGCTTTGCGACAGCCGGGTGCTTGCGCGGCTGGCGCGACTCTACGGCGTCGACCTGCCGCTCGCACCAGGCAGCGATCTGACGGTACGATTGTTCGCCGAGGTGGCGCAGCCGGGCGACCGGATCGCGATCGTCGGTGGCGACGAAGCGCTGCTGGCGGCGCTCCGGGTGCGGTTCGCGGCGCTGGAATTCGTGCAGCACATCCCGCCGATGGGGATGCTCCGCAACCCGGCGGCGCTTGCAGCGGCGGTGGCGTTCGGGCGCGACTCGGATGCGCGCTTCCTTCTGATCGCGGTCGGATCGCCGCAGCAGGAACTGCTAGCCGCACGGATCGCCGCGGCAGGCGGGGCGGCGGGATGCGCGCTGTGCATCGGCGCCTCGCTGGACTTCATCGTCGGACGGCAGCGCCGTGCGCCAAGGGTCGTGCAGCGACTTGGGCTGGAATGGGCGCATCGGCTCGCTTCGCAGCCGGGGCGCCTGTGGCGACGCTACCTGGTCGATGGGCCGCGGATATTCCGCATGGCGCGCGCCTGGCACCGCGGGCGCGTGGGGTGAGTGGCCGCTGGACGCCGGGGATCGGCGATCCGAGCGTGGTCGGCTGGTTGACCGTCGTCGCCTATCTCGCCGCGGCGGCGTGGTGCGCCGCCCTGGCATGGCGCCATGCCCGCGGGCCGCGTCTCGATCGCTGGTTCTGGGGGGCACTCGCGCTCATGACGCTGGCGCTGGGGATCAATAAGCAGCTGGATATTCAGTCATTGTTCACGCAGGTGCTGCGTGACGAAGCGCGGCTTCATGGCTGGTTCGCGGAGCGCCGCGTCCTTCAGGCTGCGTTCATCTTGGCGACAGGTTTCGCCGGCGCAGTGTTGGCGGTCGTCGCGTGGAAATGGCTGCCCGTGCTGCACCGCAATATGCGCACCGCGCTCATCGGCCTCATCTTCGTCTATACTTACGTGATGATCCGTGCGGCGTCATTTCATCATGTCGACTTCTTCATTAACCGCGAGCTATTCGGTGTGAAGTGGAACTGGATCCTCGAGCTTGGCGGGATCACGATCATCCTGCACGCGACGGTTCGCGAATGGCGTTCCGGTGGGCCTCACAGGGCCGGTTCCCGAGGGTGAAGCGCCGCCGCCCGGGGTTTGCGGCGGGCGCATATTTATTTGCGATCATTGCAGAATTCCGTCCCAAATCCGGACGGATTGGAAGATTGTGCAGGGCATCCAAAGCACGCATCCCAACGTTTCTGCTTCTGTCGCCCACCTTGTGGGAGACCTGCCTAGTGCAGTGAACCCACAGTCCCGGTTATTCCGGACTATCCAACAATTAGAGATGGTTTCCGAAGCGTTAAGGTGCGATACAACGAATCGGCGGTGGCCATGGTCCAGGGGGCATATTTCCCGGCCTGGCTGGCGGGTCGCGCAGTGGTACGGACGGACGTCACACAAGTTTCAAGGGGAATTTGGTTATGAAGAAGTTTTTTGCAGCTGCGGTCGTCGCAGCCTCTTTCGCAGCCGCGACGCCGGCAATGGCGGTCAACTATGTCGTTCCGCTGAACGAGACGTCGCCGGGTTTCTTCACGGGCGATACGATCGTTTCGGTTTCGACCAACGGCGCGTTCAGCGACACGTTCTCGTTCATGACCCCGGTCGATTTCGGTAACATCGGCGCAAGCGCGATCACGCTGACGCTGACGGGTGCGCTGACGTTCCAGTCGGTGATCCTGAACGGCACGCCGCTGAACCTGACCGTCAACCAGGGTCAGTACACCGCAGCTACCCCGATCGGCGGCTTCCCGGCCGGTGCGAACCCGCAGAAGCTGATCGTGAACGGTTCGTTCGCCAAGAGCGACGCGCAGCCGTCGGGCCGTTACAGCGCGCTGGTCGAATTCCGTGCGACCCCGGCCGTGCCTGAGCCGGGCACCTGGGCGCTGATGATCCTGGGCTTCGGCGTCGTCGGCTACGCGATGCGTCGCCGCCCGTCGGTCCGCTTCGCGCAGGCGATCTGATCGCGCCACCGTCCTCGCCGCATCGCGGCGGGACGGTGACGAACTGAAGACGGCGGCGTGCTCCACGGGGCGCGCCGCCGTTTTCTCGTTTGGGGCACATCGCGAGCACAGGCGACGATGGCCGATCCCGGCACGTCGTAAGCAGCACACCGTTGATGCGTCGGCTGCCGTGACATCGCGCCCGGCTCGACGGTGACGGTAGGGCGCGGTTAGGATACCGCGACTACACCGCTACCTCGTGACCCGGAGCCCGACCCTGCCGAATCGCCTATCCCCGTCGCCGCGCGGCGGCCCGAGCACGCCCGGCGAGGCGCGAGCGATGACGATCGGCTTCGTGATTCTTTCGCACCGCGATCCCGCGCAGTTGCTGCGGTTGGTGCAGACCCTCAACCGGCTCTACGACGATCCGCCGATCGCCTGTCATCACGACATGGCGCAATGCCCGCTCGACCCGTCCGGCTTCCCGGGGAACATCCGCTTCGTCGATCCGAGCATCCGCACCGGCTGGGCGAAATGGTCCGTGGTGCGCGGCTTTCTCGCGGCGTTGCGGCTGCTCTATGCCGACACGGACCCGGAGCGGGCCGGCCCCGACTGGTTCGTGCTGATGAGCGCCGCCGATTATCCGATCCGCCGTGCCGACGCGGTCCGCGCCGATCTCGCTGCGCTCGGCGCCGATGCACTGATCGATTTCCGTCAGCTCGGCGATACCGCGGAGAGCGCTGCGGCGCGCTTCGGTCCACGCAATCCCGAGCTCGACCAGTTCGAGTCGGACGAAAACCGGATCATCAAGCGTCGTCATTACGAAGGCGCGGAACTGTGGCTGCCCACGTTGCGCTTCAACGACGGCGGGCGGCGCGTGCGCCCCGGGCGCCACACCGTGCACCTGCCGTTCGCAACGCCGCGCCGGCCGTTCTCGGCGGCGTTTCCGTGCTTCTACGGCGACCATTGGTTCACCGGCAACCGGCGGGTCGCGCAACTTCTCCTTCATCCCGACGCGCAGCACCTGCGAGTCCAGCGGCACCTGACGATGCGCACCAGCCCCGACGAATGCTATTTCCAGACCGTGCTGTGCAACGAGCCCGGCCTGCGGCTGGAGCGGGACAGCCGTCGCTACGCGCAGTGGAACGGCGGCGGCGCGCATCCGCAGACGCTCACCGAGGCGGACCTGCCCGCGATCGCGGCGTCGAACGCGCATTTCGCGCGCAAGTTCGCGCCGGGATCGCCGGTGCTCGATCGCCTCGACGCGCTGTTGTTCGACTGAGCCGGACGGGCGAGCGCGCGCGTGACGTTCCGCCACCTCCTCGGGCTGCCGCCGACGCAGCGGTATCGCGTCCCGCCGGGGATGCGCGTCTACGCGATCGCCGACGTCCATGGCCGTGCCGACCTGCTGCGCCCGCTGCTCGGCTGGATCGCGCAGGATAATGCGAAGCGCGGGCCGATCGGCCAGGTGCACGTCGTGTTTCTCGGCGACCTGATCGATCGCGGTCCGGCCTCGGCGGCGGTGCTGGAGATACTGGCGCGCGGCGGCGAGACGCCGGGCGCGTCCTACCTGCTGCGCGGCAATCACGAGGAGATGCTGCTCGCGATCCTCGACGGCGAGACCGACTCGGCCAGCGCGTGGCTGGCGCATGGCGGGGCCGAGACGCTGGAGAGCTACGGCATCGACCCGGCACCCTATTTCGACGATGTCGAGGCGCTGCCCGCCGCGCTCTACGCCGCGATGCCGGGAAGCCATATCGCGGTGCTGCACGCGATGCTGGGGCAGGTGCGGATCGGCGATTATCTGTTCGTCCACGCCGGTATTCGCCCCGGCGTGCCACTGGACACGCAGGAGGGCCGCGACCTGCGGTGGATCCGGAAGGAGTTCCTCAACAGTCGCGCCGACCACGGCGTCGTGGTGGTGCACGGCCACACCATCGCGCCGACGGTGCAGTTCCGTCACAATCGAATCGGGATCGATACCGGCGCCTATCGTACCGGGCGGCTCACCGCGCTGGGGCTGGAAGGCGAGGCGCGCTGGACGTTGACCAGCCGACTGGACGCGGCGTGATGTCGCTTCCCTCCGGCGCGCTTCCTGCGTAGCGGAACCCGCATGATCGTCCTCATTCTCGCGCGCGCCGCCAACGGCGTGATCGGTATCGACGGCGGGCTGCCGTGGCGGCTGCCTGCCGACATGAAGCGATTCAAGGCGCTGACCATGGGCAAGCCGATGATCATGGGGCGCAAGACCTTCGAAAGTTTCCCCGCGCCGCTGCCGGGCCGCCGGCATATCGTGCTGACCCGTAACCGCGAGTGGTCGGCGCCCGGTGCCGAGGTCGCGCACGATGTTGCGGGTGCGCTCGCGCTGGCGGGCGAGGGTGGGGGCGAGGTGATGGTGATCGGCGGCGCGGAGACCTATGCGCTGTTCCTGGACCGCGCCGACCGCGTCGAACTGACCGAGGTCCACGCCACGCCGCCCGGCGACGCGTGCGTCCCCGCCTTCGCGGGGTGGGGCGAGGTGGCGCGGGTGCGGCACGCCGCCGAGGGCGACCGCCCCGGCTATGATTTCGTGACGCTGGTACGGTGACCGGCCAGCCGCTAAGGGCAGGCGATGGAGCGGCTTGACGGCGGCTCGGCGGTGCCTGCGGATCTCGCAGGCGCGATCGTCGCGCTCGGTAATTTCGATGGGTTCCATCTGGGACATCAGGCGGTGGTCGCGCGGGCGGTGGAGCGCGCGCGTGCCGAGCGGCGCCCGGCGCTGGTCGCGACCTTCGACCCGCACCCGGTCCGCCATTTCCGCCCGGATGCCGAGCCGTTCCGGCTGACCACGCTCGATCAGCGCGCGCGACTGTTCGCGGCGGCGGGTGCGGACGGGATGGTGGTGTTCCACTTCGACGCGACGCTCGCCGCGCTGACCGCCGATCGCTTCGTTGCGGAGCGGCTGGTCGGTGCCCTGCGCGTCGGCGGGGTGGTGACCGGCGAGGATTTCACCTTCGGCCACGCCAAGAGCGGCGACATCGCGACGCTGCGCCGCGCCGGCGCGGCGGCGGGCTTCGCGGTCGACACGGTCGGCGCGGTGATGCTGGACGGGGAGCCGGTGTCCTCCACCCGTATCCGTGCGGCGCTGCGCGGCGGCGATGCGCGCGGCGCGGCGCGGCTGCTGACGCGGCCCTATGCGATCGAGGGCGTGGTGCAGCACGGCGACAAGCTGGGGCGCACGATCGGCTATCCGACCGCCAACCTCGACATGGGGCCGTACCTGCGCCCCGCCTATGGCATCTATGCGGTGCGTGGGCGGTTGGCGGACGGGCGTGTGCTGGACGGAGCGGCGAACCTCGGCATCCGCCCGACGTTCGATCCTCCCAAGGAATTGCTGGAGCCGTATTTCTTCGACTTCGACGGGGATATTTACGGACAGGTGCTAGCGGTCGAGCTGATCGAATGGCTGCGCGCCGAGGCGAAGTTCGACGGGCTGGACGCGCTGATCGCGCAGATGGACAAGGATTGCGCCCGCGCACGCGAGTTGCTGGCGCAGTGACGCATGGTTAAGGCGGGGGAACATATGGCCGACGCATCCGATACGCCGCGCGACTGGCGCGACACCGTCTTCCTGCCGAAGACCGACTTCCCGATGAAGGCGGGGCTCGCGCAGAAGGAGCCTGCGATCCTCGACGGCTGGAAGCGGATCGGGGTCTACGACCGGCTGCGCGAGCAGCGGCAGGGGCGCGAGCGGTGGATCCTCCATGATGGCCCGCCCTACGCCAACGGCGACATCCACATGGGCCATGCCATGAACAAGGTGCTGAAGGACGTGATCGTCCGCAGCCGCTCGCTCATGGGCTATGATGCGCCGTACGTGCCCGGCTGGGATTGCCACGGCCTGCCGATCGAGTGGAAGGTCGAGGAGGCGTATCGCGCCAGGAAGCTCGACAAGGACCAGGTGCCGGTCGCGCAGTTCCGCGCCGAATGCCGCGCCTACGCCGAGAAGTGGGTGGCGGTGCAGGCGGCCGAGTTCGAGCGGCTGGGCGTGATGGGCGACTGGGACGATCCCTATCTGACCATGAAGTACGAGGCCGAGGCGACGATCGCGGCCGAATTGCTGAAGTTCGCCGAAAGCGGGCAGCTGTATCGCGGCGCGAAGCCGGTGATGTGGAGCCCGGTCGAGAAGACCGCGCTGGCGGAGGCGGAGGTCGAGTATGAAGACATCGTCTCGACGCAGATCGACGTCGGCTTCGAGGTGATCGACTGCCCCGAATATCCGGGGCTGGCGGGCACGCTGGCGGTGATCTGGACCACGACGCCGTGGACGATCCCGGTCAACCAGGCGCTCGCCTACGGCTCGGCGGTCGATTACCTCCAGTTCGAGCATGACGGGCGCCGCTACCTCGTCGCCGAGCCGCTGATGCCCGCGTTCACGAAGCGTACCGGCATCCCGATGGGCAAGATCATCGCGCTCATCAAGGGGCCGGTGCTGGAGGGCGCGACCGCGCGGCACCCGATGCATCACCTCGGTGGCTTCTTCGCGACACCGCGGCCGTTCTTCGAAGGCGAGTTCGTCACCACCGACGCCGGCACCGGGCTGGTGCACATGGCGCCCGACCACGGCGAGGACGACTTCCTGCTGTGCAAGGCGCATGGGCTGGAGCCGGTGTTCGCGGTCGACGGTGCAGGCATGTACCGTGCCGACTGGGCATGGCTCGGCGGGCAGGGCAGCGTCATCAACAAGAAGTTCGTCGCCGCCGACGGGCCGATCTGCTCGGACCTGCGCGCGACGGGCGGCCTGCTGTCGGCCAGCGACGATTTCGCGCACAGTTACCCGCATTCGTGGCGGTCGAAGGCGAAGGTGATCTTCCGCGCGACGCCGCAATGGTTCATCCCGATGGACCGCAGCGGAAGAGACGACCTGCCGGGGGCAGGTCGGGCCGCGGAGGTCGGCGCGCCCGGCGCGCCGTCAGTACCAGACGCAATGTCCGCGAACGGCAACGATGCCACCCTCCGCGAGGTCGCGCTCGACGCGATCTCGCGTACGCAATGGGTGCCGGCGCGCGCCGAGAATCGTATCCGCGCGATGGTCGAGGGACGCCCCGACTGGGTGATCAGCCGCCAGCGCGCTTGGGGCGTGCCGATCGCGCTGTATGTCCACCGCACCACCGGTCAGTATCTGAACGACGCCGACGTGAACGCACGGATCGTCGCGGCCTTCCGCGAGGGTGGCGCCGACGCGTGGTTCACCGCCGATCACCAGGGGCTGCTCGGCGACCGCTACGATCTCGCCGACTACGAAGCGGTCAACGACATCCTCGACGTGTGGTTCGACTCCGGCTCGACGCACGCGTTCGTGGTCGAGGCGCGTTATGGCGAGGGCACGCGCGCCAACCTGTATGTCGAAGGGTCGGACCAGCATCGCGGCTGGTTCCAGTCGTCGCTGCTGGAAAGCTGCGGCACGCGCGGGCGTGCGCCGTACGATGCGGTGCTGACGCACGGCTTCGCGCTCGACGGGCAGGGACGCAAGATGTCCAAGTCGCTCGGCAACGTCGTCGATCCGCTGAAGGTGATCGGCGAGTCGGGCGCGGACATCCTGCGGCTGTGGGCGGTGTCGACCGACTATTTCGACGACGTGCGGATCGGCAAGGAGGTGCTGGCCACCTCGTCCGACGCGTATCGGAAATTGCGCAACACCTTCCGCTACCTGCTCGGCGCGCTCGACGGGTTCGACGATGCGGAGCGCGTGCCGGTGGCGGCGATGCCGGAGCTGGAGCGCTACATGCTCCACCTCCTCCACGCGCTCGACCGCGACCTGAAGGAGGCGGCGACCGGCTATGAGTTCAACCGCTACGTCCGCCGCCTGACCGATTTCTGCAACGAGGATCTGTCGGCATTCTTCTTCGACGTGCGCAAGGACTCGCTCTATTGCGACGCGCCCGCCGACGCGAAGCGCCGGGCCTATCGCACGATGCTCGACGTGCTGTTCCACGCGCTGGTGCGATATGCTGCGCCGGTGCTGGTGTTCACCGCCGAGGAGGCGTGGCAGGCGCGCTTCCCGGCCGACGACAGCTCGGTGCATTTCCTCGAATGGCCAGCACTGCCGGAGCAGGCGGGTGAGGACGTGGCGCAACGCTGGCTGGCGATCCGGGCGCTGCGCGAGCGTGTGACCGAGGCGATCGAGCCGTTGCGCCGCGAAAAGACGATCCGTTCCAGCCTTGAGGCGGAGGTGACCGCGCCAGAGTTGCCGCTCGATGCCGCCGCGCTGGCGGAATTGTTCATCGTCGCCAGCGTGGCGGAGGCGCCGACCGTCGAGGTGACGCGCACCGATTATCGCAAATGCGGCCGCTGCTGGCGCCACCTGCCAGAGGTCGAGGCGGACGGCGACCTGTGCACGCGCTGTGCCGACGTGACGGGTAGCGCCGCGTGACGCCGCGTGCCGGGTTACTGGTGGCCGCGATCGTCTTCGCGGTCGACCAGCTCGTCAAATGGCTGGTGACCGGGCCAATGCAGATCGATTTTCTCGGCGCCTATCGCACGCTGCTGCCGATCTTCGACCTGCGCTTCACGAAGAACGAGGGCGTCTCGCTCGGGATGCTGCGTGCCGAGACCGACACGACGCGCTGGCTGCTGGTCGTGTTCACCGCCGCGATCGCGGTCGCGGTGGCGGTCTGGATGTTCCGGGAGAAGAAGCGCGCGGACCAGCTCGCGCTCGGGCTCGTGCTCGGCGGCGCGATCGGCAATATCCTCGACCGTATCCGGCTGGGATATGTGGTCGATTTCGCCGACCTGCATTTTGGCGAGTGGCGTCCCTTCCTGGTCTTCAACGTCGCCGATGCCGCGATCTCGATCGGCGTGCTGATTCTGCTGGTGCGCGCGCTCCTGATCCGCGAGAAGCGCGACGATGTTTCGGAGAATGTCCATGCGTAAGTCTGTGGTGGTGGTGGCCGGTATGGCGGCGCTGGGGCTGCTCGGCGGCTGCGGCAAGCGCGGCTACGATCGCGCGCGCCCCGACGAGTTCGCGGTTGCGCGGCAGGCGCCGCTCATCATCCCGCCCGATTTCGCGCTGGTTCCGCCACAGCCCGGTGCCGCGCGCACGCAGGGCAACAACCCGCAGGCGCAGGCGATCGACGCGCTGTTCGGCGGCCCGGCCGCGCGCAGCGCCGGCGAGACGGGCGTGATCGACCAGGCCGGCGGCGCGACCGCGGCGACGCCGGGCATCCGCTCGGGCGTGGGTGATCCGAAAACCAACGTCGTCGACAAGGGCCAGACCACCAGCGATATCGTCGCCGCCCCGCAGGGTGACGGACAGGATGCACGCGCCGCCGCGGGTGGCGCGTCGGCTACGCCGCCTGCCGCCCCGGCCAGCCCGGCGCCGACGCCGAAGAACTGACGTCGTCCCGGCGGGTGCGGGAAGCGCGCGCCGGGACGCACCGTCACCTCAAGGGCCTTCGGCCTCGATCGGGAGAGTCTTGGGTCCGCGTCCCGGTCGGGGTGGGGCGTCGATGAACCGCCTTCGCTTCTGCGCAGGCGGGGGCGATCGCGATGTCGTCCCGCGCGACGCTCGAGAGATGATGCGACGTGATCGTGTTGTCCGCGCAGGATAAAGGCGGATCGATCCTTTCTCCGTCATCGCGAACGAGTGAAGCACTCCAGGGCGTCTGATCCGGCGCTGAAGCCGCGCGCGACGACGGATCTGATCCCGCTGTACGCGCTCATGCGACAGGCATGACGCCGCGGCTGCGGCAGGAGCGGACGGCTTACGGGGCCGGTGGAGGTGGCGTCTCCGGCATGCTCCGCACATAGATATCCCGCTGCGCGAACGGCATTCCGATCCCGGCGTCACGGAACATCACCCACAGCCGGTTGAGCACGTCCGAGCGCACGTTGCCGACCCCGCTCTCCGGATCGCTGATCCACGCGAGGATCTCGTGCTCCACCCCGTCCGTCCCGAACGCCGTCAGCCAGACGTTGGGTTTCGGGCTGTCGAGCACGCGCGGCGATTCGCGCGCCGCGCGCAGCATCAGTTCCTGCGCCAGCGTGAGGTCGCAATCATAGGGGACGCGGACGGAAATCCGCACCCGGACGTTGCGGTCGGAATAGGACCAGTTCTCGACCTCGCGGGTCATCAGATCCTCGTTCGGGATCAGATATTCCTTGCCGTCGCGCGTCACCACCGACACCGCGCGGACCCCGATCTTGTTGACCCAGCCAAAGCTGGTGCCGACCGCGATGACGTCGCCCGGCTTGATCGAGCGATCCAGCAGCAGGATGATTCCCGCGATCAGGTTGCCGATCGTCTTCTGCATGCCGAAGCCGACCGCCAGCCCGAACGCGCCGGAAAAGACGGCGAACGCGGTCAGGTCGATACCCAGCAGGTCGATCCCGAACAGGAAGGCGAAAACGACGATCGCGATCCCGGCGATCTTCTGCGCCAGCACCTTCTGCGTGGGGTCGAACGCGCGCGCATGTGAGATGGTGTGCGCGGTAATGCGGTTGGCGAGCCGCACCATCGCCATCAACACCACCAGCGTCACCAAGGCGCCGACCAGCGCCAGCAGCGACAGCCGCCTGGTCCCCACCGTCACGCCGATCGCGTCCAGCGTGGAGGTGATCGGCTCCAGCCCGCCGACCGCGTGGCTGAACAAGGCGGTGAACACCACCACCTCGACCACCGCCGCCGCCCAGCGCGGGATGCCGACGCCGCGCATCAACTGGTGCGCGGTCAGCGTCGCCGCCGCCGCCATCGCGAAGCCGATCGCCGCCGCGGCCAGCGGACCCCATCCCCACACGACATAGACGAACGCGAGCAGCAATGCGGCGACGCCGTGCCGCACGATCGTGGCGATGCGCGGGCGCAATCCCTCGACATGCGCGCCGACGCGGTCGCGCCACCATTGCGCGACCCGCGCACCGGCGATCCGCTGCGCCGCGACGCCCGCGGCCAGCGCGATCAGCGTCAGTGTCCCCGCCACCGCCAGTTCGACCAGGTCGGCCTGCGCCGGCACCATCTCGAACAATGCGGTGAGATCGTTCACGCCTGCGCCGCCCGCCACGCGTCCAGCCCGCGTTCGAGATCCGCGATCAGATCGTCCGCATCCTCCAGCCCGATCTGTAGCCGCACCAGCGGCCCGGCGAAATCCGGGGTGGTGGCGGAACGGTGACGCTGCGGGTCGACGGGAACCGCCAGGCTTTCGAAGCCACCCCAGCTATAGCCGATCCCGAAATGCACCAGCGTGTCGATGAAGGCAGTACGGGCCGCGTCGTCGCCTCCCGCCAGCACGAACGAGAACAGCCCCGCCGCGCCGCGGAAGTCACGCCGCCAGATGTCGTGGCCGGGGCAGGAGGGCAGCGCGGGGTGCAGCACCCGCGCCACCTCCAGGCGTGCCGCCAGCCACTGCGCGATGCGGAGCGCGCTCGCCTCATGCCTGTCCAGCCGGACACCCATCGTGCGCAGCCCGCGGCTGGCGAGATAGGCGTCGTCGGCGCTTACCACTTGCCCGAGCTGGAAGCTCGTGTCGCGAAGCGCGGCGAAGCGTCCCGGCCCGGCGGTCACCGAACCCATCATCACGTCGGAATGGCCGCCGATGTACTTGGTGCAGGCAAGGATCGAATAGTCGACGCCGCGCTCGATCACGGGGAGCAGCAGCGGCGTCGCCCAGGTATTGTCGATGACGGTCGCCACCCCGCGCGCCCTGGCGGCGGCGACGATCGCCGGCACGTCCTGCACCTCGAAGGTCAGGCTGCCCGGGCTTTCCATAAAGATCACGCGCGTCCGTTCGCCGATCAGGTCGGCGATGCCGGCGCCGACCAGCGGATCGTAATAGCGGGTGGTGACGCCCATGCGCGCCAGCAGCTTGTCGGCAAGGCTGCGCGTCGGATCATAGGCGCTGTCGACGAGCAGCAGTTCGTCACCCGGCGACAGCAGGGTGAGCAGGCACGCCGATACTGCGGCGACGCCGGAGGGATAGAGGAACGTCCCCTCGGCGCCCGGCTCCAGCTCGGTCAGCGCATCGGCGAGGCTCCATTGCGTCGGCGTGCCGCGCCGGCCGTAGAACAGGCGGTGGTGGGTATCGCGCGCGCCGGTCGCGCGCAGTTGCGCGACATCGTCGTAGAGGATCGTCGATGCGCGCCACACCGGCGTGTTGACCACGCCCGCCGTCCATTCCTTGCGCCGCCCGCCGGTGACCAGCCGCGTCGCCGGGCGGATCGTGTCGTCACGATCGCTCATGCGTCACCCGTCGCTTTCGGGGTGGTGGGATCGCCGCCCCATTCGGTCCAGCTGCCGTCGTAGACCGCGGCGTCGCTGCCGAGCAGGTGCGCGCCGAACGCCAGCACGCTGGCGGTGATGCCCGAACCACACGTCATTGCCATCGGCCGATCGGTGGAGACCCCGGCCGCGGCGAACGCGTCTGCCAGCGCCTCGCCCTGCTTCCACGTCCCGTCCGCCTCGAACAGCTGCGTGTACGGAAGGTTGCGCGCGCCGGGCATGTGGCCGGGCGCGACGCCGGGCCGCGGATCGGGCTCGGCACCGGTGAAGCGCACCGCCGAGCGCGCGTCGACGATCTGCTCGCTGCCGTCGCGCTGGATCGCCCGCATCGCCGCGAGGTCACGCAGCCCGACGCCCGCGCTCGTGATGTCGACGGTGCCCGGCGCATGGCCGGCGTCGCCCTGTTCCAGCGGCCGCCCCTCCGCCTTCCACTTCGCCAGCCCGCCGTCCAGCAGCGAAACCTGCGTGAACCCGAAGGCGCGCAGCATCACCCAGGCGCGCGCCGCGGTGCGATGCGGTGCGTCGTCGTAGAGCAGGATGTGGTCGTCGGCGCGCAGCCCCAGTCGCCCTGCGCATGTCGCGAAATGCGTCGCGCCGGGCATCGTCGATGGCAGCTCGGCACCGGGTTCGGCAAAGGCGGCGAGATTCATGAAGGTCGCGCCCGGAATGTGGCCGGCGGCGAACTCGGCTGCGGCGTCGCGCGGCGGTTCGCCGGGCAAGCCGACGTGGTAGCTGGCATCGAGGATGCGCAGGCCGGGCGCGGCAAGGTTCGCGGCGAGCCATTCGGTGGGGACGAGAGCGTGCATCCCGTCTCCATAGCCGCAGCGCGGGGCGGGGGAACAGGTCGCAATTGCGCGGCACCTGTCCTATGTGCGCGCGCATGACTCCGATGCATCTTGGCCAGTCCAGCACGCTCCCCGCTTCGCCCGAAGCGGCGGTGCTTGATTACGTCCCGAATCCACGCCCGGCGCAGACCTATCTGGTGCGCTTCACCCAGCCGGAATTCACCTCGCTCTGCCCGGTCACGGGGCAGCCCGACTTCGCGCATCTCGTTATCGATTATGCGCCGGGCGAGACGATCGTCGAATCCAAGTCGCTGAAGCTGTTCCTCGGCGCGTTTCGCAACCATGCCGCCTTCCACGAGGATTGCACGGTCGGGATCGGCGAGCGCTTGTTCCGCGAGATGCAGCCGCGCTGGTTGCGAATCGGCGGCTATTGGTACCCGCGCGGCGGGATGCCGATCGACGTCTTCTGGCAATCAGGCGAGGTGCCGCAAGGGTTGTGGTTGCCCGAGCAGGGGGTCGCGCCTTATCGCGGACGCGGATGATTGATCGATGTCAGGGGCTTCTATTGATGCTGCGGTGCGGAAAGTCCGCAACCTTTTGTCGTAAGAACGGTTCATCTTTGCGAACACGCGCGCAACGGGCGCCGTGCCCATCTGTAAAGGCTTGGGGATGAAGCAGTCGACCGGAGCGCAGGACGTCGGGCATATTGCGCTGATCGGTAATTTCCTGCCGCGCAAGTGCGGGATCGCGACCTTCACGACCGATACCTACCAGGCGTTGCGTGCGCGCTTTCCCGATATGCAGGTCGACGTCTACGCGATGGACGATCATCCCGGCCGTTACGATTATCCCGCGGCGGTGACTGGAACGATCCCGCAGAACGACCGCGATGCCTATATCGCGACGGCGCGTGCGATCGAGACCAGCGGCGCGCAGGTGCTTTGGCTCCAGCATGAATACGGCATCTATGGCGGCGAGGCGGGGGCACACATCCTTGCGCTGCTCGACCGGGTGTCGATCCCGCTGATCGTCACGCTGCACACCATCCTCGAGAAGCCCAGCGCTGCCGAGCGCACCGTGCTTGAAGGATTGCTGCGTCGCGCGGCGAAGGTCATCGTCATGGCCGAGCGCGGGCGCGAGATCCTCGAGCGCGTCTACGGCGCGAACCCGAAGCAGATCGCGACCATTCCGCACGGCGTGCCCGACCGTCCGTTCGCCGAGCCGGAAGCGTTCAAGGGCCGGTTCGGCTGGAGCGGGCGGCGCGTGATCCTCACGTTCGGGCTGCTCGCGCCCGGCAAGGGGATCGAGACGATCATCGAGGCGATGCCGGCGGTGGTCGAGCGCCATCCGGAGGCGATGTATGTGGTGCTGGGCGCCACGCATCCGAACCTCGTTGCGCATGAAGGCGAGAAGTATCGCGATTCGCTGCGTTCGCGGGCGGACGAACTGGGTGTAGGCGCGAACGTCGCGTTCATCGACGCGTTCGTCGACCACGACGACCTGATCGATTATCTGCAGGCCGCCGACATCTATGCGACGCCGTATCTGAACCCGGCGCAAATTACGAGCGGCACGCTCAGCTACGCCGTCGGCGTCGGCAAGGCGGTCGTCTCGACCCCCTATGTCCATGCCACCGAAATCCTTGCCGACGGACACGGCGTTCTGGTCGATTTCCGCGACCCGGCCGCGTTCGCGCGTGAGATCAACGACCTGCTCGGCAGCGCGCGAAACCTCGCGCGTCTGTCGGCCCGGGCATATGCGCGGGGCCGGACGATGATCTGGCCGCGCGTAGTGGAGAAGGCAATGGACGAACTGATGGCCAGCCTCGCGACCCGGACGCAGCGGCTGCCGCACCCGGGCAATGCCGACAAACAGGTGTTGGCTCCCGATATCGCGGCCGTCGAACGAATGAGCGATGCGACCGGGATGCTCCAGCACTCGATCTTTTCGGTACCCGACCGGCGCCACGGTTATTGCATCGACGACAATGCCCGCGCGTTGATGTTGATGAGCGGAATCGAAGATCTCGACCCGGTCGTCCGCGACAAGTGGATGACGATCTACGCCTCGTTCGTCCAATATGCGTGGAACCCCGACGCGCGGCGCTTCCGCAATTTCATGAACTTCGACCGCACGTGGTGTGAAGATGTCGGGTCCGAGGACTCGAACGGGCGTGCGCTCTGGTCGCTGGGTGTGACCGCGCGCGATGCGCGGGAGGCCAAGCACCGCGACTGGGCGAAGGCGATGTTCGACAACACCGCCAGCCTCGCGCTCGAACTCGGCAGCCCGCGAGCGCAGGCGTTCGCGATGCTCGGTGCGGCGGCGATGCTCGAGGCATCGCCGGGGCACGACCTGGCGCTTCGCATCCTGCGCCGCTTCCCCGACCAGCATCTCGCGCTGCTTGATGAGGCGCGTCGTCCGGAATGGGGCTGGTTCGAGATCGTGCTCGCGTACGATAATGCGCGTCTGCCCGAGGCGATGCTGCGCGCCGGCCTTGCGCTCGACCGTGCCGACCTGATCGCGTGCGGTCTCGACACGCTCGACTGGATCGTCTCGCGCCAAACCGCGCCCGAGGGACATTTCCGCGCAGTCGGCTCGGAGAGCTTCGGACGCGTCTATGCCGAGCCGTTGCCGTTCGACCAGCAGCCGCTGGAGGCACAGGCGACGATCGATGCGTGCGCGGCGGCGTTCGACGCGACCGGCGATGTGCGCTGGTATGACGAGGCGAAGCGCGCCTACGACTGGTATCTGGGCGTCAACGACCTCGACCTGCCGCTCGCGACCTATCGCGACGGCGGCTGTTTCGACGGCCTGATGCCGACCGGGCTCAACCGTAATCAGGGTGCAGAGTCCATTCTCGCGCTGCAAATGGCATCTTGCGCGATTTCAGGGCTATCAAAGCGCGTGGGAAGCGTGGCAGGGACGACGCGCGTCACTGCCTGACGGCAGCGTCGCGCGCGTCCCGACGTCACAATTCACGAGGCTGGTCCTTGGAGCTTTTCAACCATCGGCTACGTCTCCACGCCGATCCCTCGCGCGTGGTGGTTCGCCCGTTCCACATCGGCTGGATCGCCAATGCGAAGGGCGTCAGCCGTTCGCAGCGGCTGATCAGCGAAGTCATGGACATGTCGCCGCAAGAGGCGCGTGACCAACTGGAGCTGGTGCTCAAGGATTTCGAGGCACGGCACTGGCAGACGCGCCGCGTGTTCATGACCCGCTATGACGAGATCGCCACGGCGCACGGGCTGGATGCCAGTCTGATCTCCGACGAGAAGCGGCAGTTGATCGGCGCGTATTTCTGCCACGAATACAGCTATGCCGCCGCCGCGCTGATGAACCCCAGCGCGGTGCCGCATCCCGATCAGTCCGGGATGGAGGACGGTGCGCAGCGGATCGTCATGAGCCTGCGCGCGGTGGGCGAGGGGCACATCTCCTCGGTGGCGTTCCGCGAAGGTATCATCACCAGCGAGAACGAGCTCAAGCTTGCACCCGAGCCGCCGTTCGCCACCGCCACCGATGCGACCGGCACCGATGAGGAAGCACCGCCCAGCGGGCCGGTGACGGTCCACCGCCACCGCGACAGCACGCTGTCGGGCACGGTGATCTTCCCGATCACCGATGCGCAGTCCAAGGGGCTGGAGGATCTGCGGCTCGTGCACTTCCAGCACGGAGACGGCAGCTACGAATGGCTGGGCACCTATACCGCCTATAATGGCGCGACGATCCAGTCGGAGCTGATGCGCACCCGCGATTTCCGCGCGTTCGACCTGATCCCGATGACCGGCAGCGCGGCGCGCAACAAGGGCATCGCGCTGTTCCCGCGCAAGGTGGGCGGCGAATATCTGTCGATCGGGCGGCAGGACGGCGAAAACCTTTACCTGCTGCGCACCGACGACCTGACGCACTGGGATGACGGCGAGCTGATCCTGAAGCCGATCTTTCCGTGGGAGTTCGTGCAGATCGGCAATTGCGGTCCGCCGATCGAGATCGACGAGGGCTGGTTGTTGCTGACGCACGGCGTCGGCGCGATGCGGAAGTATTCGATTGGCGCGGCGCTGCTCGACAAGGAAAACCCCGCGCGCGTGATCGGCCGCACGCGTTCGCCGATCCTCGCTGCGGCGGATCAGGACCGCGAGGGCTATGTGCCCAACGTGGTCTACACCTGCGGTGCGATGAAACATGGCGACAAGCTGTTCATGCCGTACGGGATCGCGGACAGCTCGGTCGGCTTCGCATTCGTCTCGATCAAGGAACTGCTGGCGAAGATGTGACCGGTCGCAGCCGCGGCACCGTCCGCGGCGCCGCGCGGCCGACGGTCGCGCGGTGACAGGTCCGGCCGGCGGGGCAGCACCGTCGCTTTTGTTCGACGTCACGCCGGCGGCGCGATTGGCGGGTTCTTGCGGCGTTCTTGCACGCCGGGCGACCCGGGATGTCGTGACCGCCTGTGACAACGCTCAACGACGTCAGCGCAGGCCGCGACGGCTCATCCAGTCCAGCGGCTTTCCTGCGACGGCCGCAGATCGTGCAGCCTGTTCGACCAGCGCTGCGCTGGCACGGCATATCGACGCGGCGGTGACGTGCCGCTCCGGCTGGGCACGCGAACTCAAGGGACCGCCGATTGTCCTGCTGCCGTACCGCCAGGCCGCCTGTCACCACTGCTATGTCGCCGTTCAGCGAGCCCCAGCCGGCTCGCCCGTCACGACCTCGGCCGCGCTGACTTCTTCCCCGCCATGCTCCGCCTGACGGTGATCTCGCGCTACTGTCCGCTACTGCCAACCGGTGATCGAGCGTTGCCCGAGGCAGAACGCGACGGCGATATCATCACCGGGCGTTCCCGCGCTTTTACCGGTTTCACTGCGCGAGTCGGGACCGCGTGGCGGCGCTTACAAGTCGGCTTCACCGCGTCATGCTCGCGACAAAGGCGGGCTGCAGTACGGCTGCCCAGGAAAAGACCTGACCACGCGCAGCGTGCTTGCACATCGTCCGTTGCAACCGGGCCTCGGCGTTCGCCGGGGTGCCGCGAGACACTGCCGGCTCGGTCCTGCGACGGATCGTCACTCAAGTCCGAAGTCGAATCTGCCTGCCTCACGATATTTACGACACAATCGACGTGGGCCGGCCTTGATGCCGCCTCATGAGCTCGCGGGCGTCTGATTGATGTGACGGCGAAGATCAGGTGTCGATGCTCGGTGAACGTCGATCGTGTTGAACTGCTGCGGCTTGCCCGGCACTCCGTCCTTGCGAGCGGAGCGAGGCAATCCGCGGCGTACTGGTCCGGCTCTGGATCGCTTCCTCGTGTCCGCCAAGACGGCGTCGTGAAGGGTGCGCAGCCGTGGTGAACGCAGCGGTCCACCCTATCCGCCTCGCCGGCCCGACGCCTGCCTTCGCCGGCAGTCGGGCGAAGGCGTGCGCGGCGTCAGGTCACTCCTTCGCCGCAGCCTTCTTCGCAGGCGCCTTCTTCGCAGGCGCCTTCTTCGCGGGCACCTTTTTCGCCGCGCCCGCCGCCGGCTTCTTCACAGCGGCCTTTTTCGCCGGCGCCTTCTTCTTCGTCTTCCCCGCCGGCGCTGCCGCCGCGCGGTCGTCGATCAGTTGCGCGGCTTCCTCCAGCGTCAGCTGGTCCGGCGCGATCGTCTTCGGCAGCGTCGCATTGGTCGTGCCGTCGGTGACGTACGGGCCGTAGCGGCCCTCCATCAGCTTCAGCTCCGCCTCGGTGCGGGGGTGTGCGCCAAGCACCTTCAATGGCTCCCGCGCCGCGCCGCGTGCCGGCCGACCGCCGCTCGCCGCCGCCTCGGCCAGCTTGACCACCGCGGCGTTCATGCCGGTCTCGAAGACCTCGGCGGTCGACTGCAACCGCGCGTATTTGCCCTCGTGGACCAGATACGGGCCATAGCGCCCGATGCTGGCGGCGATGTCCTTGCCCGTCTCCGGATGCTGCCCGACGACGCGCGGCAGGTTCAGCAGCTTGAGCGCCATTTCCAGATCCAGCTCGCCGATGTCCTTCGGGATCGACGCGCGCTTGGCTTCCTTGCCCTCGCCCAGCTGGATGTACGGGCCGAACCGCCCGCTCTTGCGCTCGACCGGCAGGCCGGTCTCGGGATCGTGGCCAAGCTGTTCCGGCGTCGCGTCCTCGGCCGCCGCATCGCCGCCCTGCGCGAAGCGACGCGTGAACTTGCAGTCCGGATAGTTGCTGCATGCGATGAACGCGCCGAACTTGCCGCCGCGCAGCGCCAGTTGCCCGGCCTGGCATGCCGGGCACAGCCGCGGATCGCCGCCGTCGGCCTTGTCGGGGAAAAGATAGGGCGCCAGGAACTGGTCGAGCGCGGCGGTCACCTCGCTCGGCTTCTGCTCCATCACCTCGGCGGTCCGCGGCTTGAAGTCGCGCCAGAACGCTTCCAGCACCGCCTGCCATTGCGCGCGTCCGCCGGACACGTCGTCCAGCTCCTCTTCCAGCCCGGCGGTGAAATCATAGCCGACATAGCGTTCGAAGAAGCGCTCGAGGAAGGCCGTTACCAGTCGTCCGCTCTCCTCGGCGAAGAAGCGGTTCTTCTCGACGCGCACATAGGCGCGGTCCTTCAGTGTCTTGATGATCGAGGCATAGGTCGACGGGCGACCGATCCCCAGTTCTTCCATGCGCTTGACCAGCGACGCTTCGGAGAAGCGCGGCGGTGGCTGGGTGAAATGCTGCTCGGCGTCGACGCCCTTCTTGGCCGGGGCGTCGCCCTCGCGCAGCCGCGGCAGGCGCTTGGCGTCCTCGTCCTGGCTGTCGTCCTGCCCTTCCTCGTAGAGCGCGAGGTAGCCGGGGAACAGCACCACCTGCCCGGTCGCGCGCAACACGTTGCGCCCGGTGCCGTCGGCCAGTTCCACGGTCGTGCGCTCCATCCGCGCCGACGCCATCTGCGACGCCAGCGCGCGCTTCCAGACGAGGTCGTAGAGCCGCGCATGGTCGCCGCTGCCGACGCGGTCCCTCGCGAAGTCGGTCGGGCGGATCGCCTCGTGCGCTTCCTGCGCGTTCTTCGCCTTGGTCTGGTACTGGCGCGGCTTGTCGGGCACATAGCCGCCGTCGTAGCGATCGACGATCGCGACGCGGGCGGCGGAGATGGCGCTGTGGTCCATCTGCACGCCGTCGGTCCGCATGTAGGTGATCGCGCCGTCCTCGTAGAGCTGCTGCGCGATCCGCATCGTGTGGTCGGCGGAGAAGCCGAGCTTGCGCGCCGCCTCCTGCTGCAACGTCGAGGTCGTGAACGGCGGTGGCGGGTTGCGCGTCGCCGGCTTCGTCTCGACCGACTGGACCACGAAGCGACCGTCCTCGACCGCCGCCTTGGCCTTCAGCGCGTCGCCCTCGTTGCCGATCGACAGCCGGTCGAGCTTCTTGCCGTCCCATTGCACCAGCCGGGCCGCGAACGGCGTGCCGTCCTGCTCCAGCTGCGCGATGACCGACCAATATTCCTGCGCACGGAACGCCTCGATCTCGCGCTCGCGGCTGACGATCAGGCGCAGCGCGACGGACTGTACGCGGCCCGCCGACTTGGCGCCCGGCAGCTTGCGCCACAGCACCGGCGACAGCGTGAAGCCGACGAGATAGTCCAGCGCCCGCCGCGCGCGATAGGCGTCGATCAGGTCGGTATCCAGCTCGCGCGGCGCCTGCATCGCCTCCGTCACCGCCTGCTTGGTGATCGCGTTGAACGTCACGCGCTGCACGTCCTTGGGCAGCGCCTTGCGCTTGGCGAGCACCTCCTGCACGTGCCAGCTGATCGCCTCACCCTCGCGATCGGGATCGGTTGCCAGGATCAGGCGGTCGGCGGTCTTGGCGAGATCGGCGATCGCCTTCAGCTGCTTGGCCTTGTCGGCGTAGTTTTCCCACTCCATCGCGAACCCCTCGTCGGGATTCACGGACCCGTCGCGCGGCGGCAGGTCGCGGACGTGACCGTAGCTGGCGAGGACGCGATAGTCCGAACCGAGGTACTTCTCGATGGTTTTGGCCTTGGCCGGCGATTCGACGATGACGAGCTGCATTGGTGCCTAACTAGGGAGCCTCACACGTACGTGCGAGGGTGAGGGCTGTCGACGGGGGGCGTCAAGCCGCCAGCGTCGGCGTGATCTTGGGTAGCGGGAGCACGTCACAAAAGGCTCACCCGTCCGCCGGCGTGCCGCTCCAGGCGACCGGCCAGCTCGATCTCCAGCAGCACCATCTGCACCACCGCAGGCGCGCATCCGGACTGCCGCACCAGTTCGTCGACCGCGACCGGCACCGGGCCGAGCAGCGAATCGATCCGCTGCCGCTCGGCATCGCTGGCGTCGGCAGGCGGCGGCGCGCCCCAGCCGCGGGCCGGCGCGCGCACCGCCGCGCGCGCGTCGATCGGGCGCAGCTGTTCCAGCACGTCGGCGGCATTCTGCACCAGCGTCGCGCCGTCACGGATCAGCGTGTTGCAGCCCTGCGCGCGCGGATCGGACGGATGACCCGGCACTGCCATCACCTCGCGGCCCTGCTCCCCCGCCAGCCGCGCGGTGATGAGCGAGCCGGAGCGCGGCGCCGCCTCCACCACCAGCGTGCCCAGCGCCAGCCCGGCGATGATGCGATTGCGGTGCGGGAAGTGCCGCGCGCGCGGCTCGGTGCCGGGCGGCATCTCGGCGATCAGCAGCGCTTCCTGCGCGATCCGCTCCTGGAGCGCGGCGTTCTCGGGCGGGTAGGCGACATCGATCCCGCCCGCGATCACCGCGATCGTCGCGTGGCCGGCGCCCTCGTGCGCCGCGGTGTCGATCCCGCGCGCCAGCCCGGAGACGACGCTCGCCCGCTCCGCCGCCAGATCGTGCGCCAGCGTGCGCGCGAAGCGGCACGCCGCGGCCGACGCGTTGCGTGCGCCGACCAGCGCCACCGGCGTGCGCGTCACCAGCGACAGGTCGCCTCGCACCGTCAGCACCGCCGGCGCATTGTCGATCTCCGCCAGCAACGCCGGGTAATCGCTATCGCCCAGGAACAGCAGCCGTGCGCCGAGCTTCTCGATCAGCTGCTGCTCGCGTTCGATCGCCGCGGTAGAGGGAGGCTCCGGCACGCGCCCGCCGCCACGCCGCGCCAGCTCCGGCAATGCGTCCAGCGCCGCCGCCGCCGAGCCGAAGCGTGCCAGCAATTGCCGATAGCTGACCGGGCCGATCGACGGCGTGCGGATCAGCCGCAGCCGCGCCGCCACCTCGTCCGCAGCCGTCGTCATCAGTCGCCGCCGCCGCCGCCGTCGCAACCACCGCCGCCACCGCCGCCATCGCCGCAACCAGCGTCGCCGATGTCGCCACCACCGCTGTCATCACCGCCGCCGCCGCCGGCCGCATGCTGCTTCGACGCGCCGACGCGCGGTTCGGTGCCGTCGACCAGCCGCGCGATATTGGCGCGATGCTTCCAGAGCACGATCGCGGCCAGCGCCATCAACAACGGCACCACGTCGAAATCGCCGAGGATCGCGGCGGTCACCGGCGTGCTGATCGCCGCCGCCATCCCGGCCAGCGACGACAGCCGCGTCGCCGCCAGCAATCCCAGCCACACGATCGCGAACACCAGCCCGATCGGCCAGCCGAGCCCCAGCGCGATCCCCATCAGCGTCGCCACCCCCTTGCCGCCGCGAAGGCGCAGCCACACCGGATAGCAATGCCCGATCAACGCGCCCGCCGCTGCCAGCGGTTGATCGCCCGGCCAGATCCACGCCACCAGCAGCACCGCGGCCAGCCCCTTGGCGAGGTCGAGCAGCAACGTCGCCGCCGCCAGCCCCTTGCGCCCGGTACGCAGCACGTTGGTGGCGCCGATGTTGCCCGAGCCGATTTGCCGCAGGTCGCCCGCACCGGTCATGCGCGTCAAAATCACCCCGAAGGGGATCGACCCCAGCAGGTATCCGATCAGCAACGCCGACAGCGGCGCCATCCAGATGATCTCGGTTGGCAGCGTTCGATCCCCCTTGGTGCGCCCGGCTTAGCCGAAACGTTTCGGGTACGCCACCGCGAGAGCGTTGCCGGCCGCCACCGTTCCGGACTAAGCGCGGCGGGTGACAGAGGCGGCACCGATCCTGTTCTTCGATTCCGGGGTGGGCGGCCTGTCGGTGGTCGCGCCCACCCGCGCGCTGCTGCCCACCGCGCCGATCGTCTATGCCGCGGATTCGGCGGGCTTCCCCTACGGAACACGCACCGAGGCGGAGATTGCGGCGCGCGTGCCGGCGCTGCTCGGGCGGCTGGTGGAGCGCTATCGCCCGCGGCTGGTGGTGATCGCCTGCAACACCGCCTCGACGATCGCGCTGCCGGTGGTGCGCGCGGCGCTGGACGTCGCAGTGGTCGGCACCGTCCCCGCGATCAAACCGGCCGCGGCGATGAGCATCACGCGTGTCATCGGCGTGCTTGGCACCGAGGCGACGGTGCGCCAGCCGTATGTCGACGATCTCGCGGCGCGCTTCGCGGCCGATTGCACGGTCCTGCGCCACGGGTCGGCGGCGCTGGTGGAGCTCGCCGAGGCGAAGCTGGCCGGCGAGGCGCCTGATCCCGCAGGGGTGCGCCGCGCGCTGGACGGGTTGTTCGGGCAGCCCGGCGGGGACCGGATCGACGTGATCGTCAACGCCTGCACGCACTTCCCGTTGCTGGAGGCGGACATGGCGGCCGTCGCGCCGCCCGGCATGCGCTTCGTCGATGGCGGCCCGGGCATCGCGCGCCGAATCGCCTGTCTCACCGCGGGGCAGGAATGGCCGGCCGTGCCGGGCGGCGACACCTTGGTGTTCACGCGGCTGGGCGAGCGCGAGCGTCGGCTCGCGGCGGCGCTCCACTCCGCCCACGTCGAGGCGCTGTAGCGGCCGCAAACGCCGTTAGGCACGGGGGGTAGGGCAATTTGTCCACGCTTTCCGATTACACAGAATGCTGTTCTGCGCTGGCTATCGCGCTCGGCAGGGAGTAATCGCGGGCACCATGAGGACGGAGAGCATCGAGGCGCGCGGCGTGGATTACTCGCGCGTGTTCACCCAGGCGATCGACCGGCTGCACGCCGAAGGTCGGTATCGCGTGTTCATCGACATTCTCCGCAACAAGGGGATGTTCCCCAATGCGCGCTGCTTCGCCGGACACAACGGGCCGAAGCCGATCACCGTCTGGTGCTCGAACGATTACCTCGCGATGGGTCAGCATCCGAAGGTGATCGCCGCGATGGAAGAGGCGCTGCACGATGTCGGCGCGGGCTCCGGCGGCACGCGCAACATCGGCGGCAACACCCATTATCACGTCGATCTCGAGCACGAACTGGCCGACCTGCACGGCAAGCAGGCGGCATTGCTGTTCACGTCCGGCTATGTCTCGAACGAGGCGACGCTGTCGACGCTGGCGCGTGTGCTGCCGGGCTGCATCATCTATTCCGACGCGCTGAACCACGCCTCGATGATCGCCGGCATCCGCAATTCCGGCTGCGAAAAGCGCGTGTTCCGCCACAACGACCTCGCGCATCTCGAGGAACTGCTCGCCGCTGACGACGCCGCAGTGCCCAAGCTGATCGCCTTCGAGAGCGTCTATTCGATGGAGGGCGACATCGCCCCGATCGCAGCGATCTGCGACCTCGCTGACAAGTATAACGCGCTGACGTATCTGGACGAGGTTCATGCGGTGGGCATGTACGGCGCGCGCGGCGGCGGCATCTCGGAGCGTGACGGCGTCGCCGATCGGCTGACGATCATCGAGGGCACGCTCGGCAAGGCGTTCGGGGTGATGGGGGGCTATATCGCCGCCGATCGCACGATCATCGACGTGATCCGCTCCTACGCACCCGGCTTCATCTTCACGACCTCGCTGTCGCCGGTGCTGGTCGCGGGCGTGTTGGCCAGCGTGCGCCACCTGAAGCAATCCAGCGCCGAGCGCGACGGGCAGCAAGCGGCGGCGGCGGCGCTGAAGGCGATGCTGCACGATGCCGGCCTGCCGGTGATGGCGGGCGAGACGCATATCGTGCCCGTGATGGTCGGTGACCCCGTGAAGGCCAAGAAGATCAGCGATATCCTGCTGGCCGAATATGGCGTGTACGTGCAGCCGATCAATTACCCGACGGTGCCGCGCGGAGCGGAGCGGCTGCGCTTCACGCCGGGGCCGGCGCACAGCGAGGCGATGATGCGCGAGCTGGTCGGCGCGCTGGTCGAGATCTGGGATCGGCTGGAGCTGCGGCTGGCGGCGTGATCCCCACGGGATCTGCGCCACCGCCACACAAAGCCGCCTTCATCCTGCGCACGGCGAAGGGCGACTTCGCACCAGACCGACGGAAGCGATCGCTGTCAGGGCCAATCCGATCCTACATAACCGAACGCGATTCAGCGACAGGCGCATGATGGGCGACGCGGGCAGCGGCAAGGCGATAGCATCGCTTGTTCAGTACCGCTCCGACCCACCGCGAACGGTCCTCGACGAGCGCTAAGTGCGGCTGGCGGCATGACAGGGCCGATCAACATTCCGCCGGTTTCCCTGCAAGCTCCGTCGTTGCGAGCGTAGCGACGCAATCCAGAGCCGGACCGGGACACGCCGGCTCGCTACGCTACGCTACGCTACGCTACGCTCGCAATGACGGCTGAAGGGAGCAAATCTGCCTGATCGTGGAAACGCGGTTCGCACGAACAGATCGATCGTCCTTGTCGGTGAGCAATTCGGCACCCGCGGGGCGCTGGAGGCCGATCCCGCCAAGGCGATGGCGGCGTGTTAAATATCCTCTTACCGGTCGCTCTGCGTTCGTCGAACGCCAGGCCCGCGTGCTCCGATACGCCCCGCCCAAATAGGCGATCCTTCTTCAGTGCGTAATTGCCGAAGCGCGAACGGCGCCGGCATGTATGCCAGCGGCTCATCCTCGGCATGTGGACCAGCTGCGCCGCAAGCGCATCTGCGCGCTCTTCCGACCACGGATGGGTAGGGCTGATGGCATAGCCAGCGGAGCTAGGGCCGATCGACGTTCCGCCAGCGTCCCCGCAAGCGCCGTCGTTGCGAGCGTAGCGAAGCAATCCAGGGCGTCGCGCGGGACAATGGACTGCTTCGCTGCGCCCGCAACGACGAGCGGAGCGAGCAGATCTGCCGATCGTGCGAGCGCGGTGCGCCCTGACGGATGGATAATCTTCGTTGCCGAACAGCCCGCCATTCGGGAGGCGTCGAATGTCGATCCCGCCTGGGATCGGCGCGGGCCCTTCCTCATTCGCCGCAGACCCGCCGAGCGCGTGCGCCACGCTCGCCCCGAAGCGCCAGACCTACTTCAATGGTTCGTCGCGCAGTGCGAGCATCGGCGGCAGGTACGGCAACGCTGCCTCCTTCGGCATCGTCGCCAGCTCCGCCGCGATCGCATCGGCGCGGTCCCGGGACGACGGATGCGTGCGGCTGTGGAACATGCCGCCGTCGATGCCGCTGCCATATTCGCGCCAGAAGCGCACCGCCAGTTGGGGGTCCCAGCCGGCGTTGCGCAACAGGTAGGCGCCCAGCAGGTCGGCCTCGGTCTCGGTCCGGCGAAACAGCCGCGCGTTGCGGCCGAACTCAGACAGCAGCCCCCATTTGACCCCCGCCGCCTCGAGCCGGACGCGGTGGCGCAGGATCGCATGCGCCAGCTCGTGCGCGACCACGACCGCGATCTGGTCGTCGCCGAACTTCTCGAACAGCGCGCCGCCGACCTGCACGACCTTGCCGTCCGACGATGCGCCCAGCTTGCTGCCGGTCAGCACCTCGAACTCGACGCGGCACCCGGCGCGCGGCAGCACCGTCACCCGTCGCTCCGCGCCGGCGTGGCGCAGCAGCAGCGGGATCGGTGCGGCGACGGGAAGCGCGGCGATCCGCGCCTGCGCCGCGTCGCGGGTCGCGCTGGTCGGGGTGTCGCTCGGCTGCGGCGCGGGCAGCGGTCGCCCGTCCACCGCTACCACTCCGTCGTCCGCCGCCACCCCGGCGAGCGCCGCGGGTGCGCCCGGCACCACCAGCTCGACCGCGACGGGCGTCGCGAAGCCGTCGCGCAGTTCGCGCGGATATTGGTCCGCGGCATGCAGGGTGGCGCCGATCACCGGCTGCTGCTCGCGGCACAGGGTGGCGTTGGCGGTGGTCAGCCGCCACGCGATCGCCGCCAGTCGCTGGTCGACCTCCAGCAGGCTCGGTGCGGCGTGCGCCGGGAGCGCGGCGAACGCGAGCAGGACGGCGGACAGTCGAAGGAACATACGCATCACTCGGGCTTGTTGGCGGCGGGGCGGAACGCGGCAGGCTCGATCCCGTGGCGCTGCATCCGGTCGTAGAGGCTGCGGCGCGGCAATTGCAACTCTGCCGCCGCCGCACCGACGTCGCCGCGGACCCGCTCCAGCGTGGCGCGGATCGTCGCCGCCTCGAAACGATCGACGCGCTCGGACAGCGGCAGCTGGTCCGCGGCAGTGGCATCGCCGCCGCCCAGCCCCAGCACCACGCGCGTCGCGTAGTTGCGCAGCTCGCGTACGTTGCCGGTCCAGTCGTCGCTCACCAGCCGCGCCTCCACCGCGGCGTCGATCATCGGGCGCGGTCGCCCGAAGCGCTCGGCGGCCTCGCCCAGGAAGAAGGCGAACAGCAGCGGCACGTCGGCGCGGCGCTCGCGTAGCGGCGGGATGCGCAGCCGCACCGTCTCCAGCCGGTAGAGCAGGTCCGCGCGGAACCGTCCGTCGGACGCCGCTGCGGACAGATCGGTCTTGGCGGCAGCCACCACGCGCAGGTTCACGATGCGCGGCGCGGCGCCCGGCTGCGGCAGCTCGCGCTCCTCGACGACGCGCAGCAGCTTGCCCTGCAGGGCCGGCGACATGCTGTCGATCTCGTCCAGGAACAACGTGCCGCGATCGGCATCGGCGATCCGCCCGGGATGCGCGCGGCTGCCGAACAGTGCCTCGTCGGCGATCGCATCGGGCAGGGCGGCGCAGTCGACCGCGACGAACTGCCGCGTACGCCGGTGGCTCCAGCGGTGAAGCAGCAGTGCGACCAGCTCCTTGCCGGTTCCCGTCTCGCCTTCCACCAGCACGTCGACGTCGATGTCGGCGAGCTGGCGGATCGTCTCGCGCAGCCGCACCATCACCGGCGTCTCGCCGATCAGCGGGTAATGCGTCTCCGCCTCCTCGACGGCGACGCGCAGCCGGCGGTTCTCCAGCACCAGCCGCCGCACGTCGAGCGCGCGGCGCACGCTGGCGATCAGGTGGTCGGCCGCGAACGGCTTGGCGATGAAGTCCCACGCGCCCTTCTTCAGCGCGGCGACCGCGGTGGCGATGTCGCCGTGCCCGGTCATCAGGATCACCGGCAGTTCGGGGTCGCGCGCCGCCACCGCCTCGGCGACGGCGTGGCCGTCCATCTTCGGCATGCGGATGTCGCTGACCACCACGCCGGGAAAGTCGGCGCCGAGCAGCGCCAGCGCCGCGCGCGGGTCGGCGAACGGCTCGACGTCGATGCCCGCGATCGCGAAGCTGTCGGCCAGCGCATGACGCAGCCCGTCGTCGTCGTCGATCAGCACGACGCGCAAGGCGGGCGGAGCGGTGGGTGTGTCGTTCATGCGCGTCGCACCGTCGCCACGAACGCCGTGCCCCCCAGCGGCGACGCGACGATCTGCAGGCTGCCCTCGAACTGCACCATGATGTCGCGTGCGATCCCCAGGCCGAGTCCCAGTCCGTCGGGCTTGCCGGTCACGAACGGGCTGAACACGTCCTCGCCCAGCGCCGGGTCGATGCCCCCGCCGTTATCCGCCACGGTCACGCTCACCCATGTCCCTTCCTCATCCACCAGCAGTGCGATGCGTGGATCGTCGCGCCCGGCGACTGCGTCCAGCGCGTTGTTGAGCAGGTTGACCAGCACCTGTTCCAGCCGCACGCGCCCCGCGATCACCGCGGGTTGCCCGCGCGCCGGCCAATCCAGCGCGACGTTCGCGCCGCGCAGCCGGTCGCCGACCAGCAGCAGCGTACCCTCCAGCACCTCGTCGAGCGCCACCGGCTCGATCCGTCCGGTGCCGCGGCGTGCGAAGCGGCGCATCTCCTGCGTGATCGACCCGATCCGCGCGGTCAGCCCGACCGCGCTTTCCAGCGTCGCGCGCACGCGATCGAGCCGGCCATGATCCAGGTGATGCTGCGCATTCTCGGCCAGCGTGCGGATCGTCGCGACCGGCTGGTTGATCTCGTGCGCCAGCCCGGCGGTGATCGATCCCAGCGACGCGAGCCGGTTCGCCTGCGCCAGTTCCTCGCGCGCGGCACGGAAGCGCCGGTCGGCGTCGGCGCGGCGCTCCATCTCGGCGCTGAGCTCGGCAGTGCGCTCGGCGACCGCTTCCTTCAGTTCCTCGCGCACCGCCGCGCCGCGCGCCGCGCGGCTCGCGCGCCACACCAGCAACGCGGCCAGCAGCACCAGCACCAGCACCAGCGTCGCGGTGGCCAGCCGCGCCAGCCCGGTCGCCTCGCGCAGCGCACGTGCGATCGACACCGTGCGCACCAGTCGCCAGCCGGGTACGTCGAGCGTTGTCGCGACCATCAACAGGGTCGGATCGGCGCCCGGCCGGAAAGACGTCGGCGGCAGCGGTTCGTCGCCGAACTGCCCGCTGGCCCGGATCGCGGCGCGCGTCGCGGGCGACAGCGGGTAGAGCGTGCGCAACCGCTCGCGCCGGTCGGTCGTGGCCAGCACGATGCCGCGCGCATCGCTCAGCAACGTAACGCCGGGATCGTTGGCCCAGGCGCGCGCCACCGCCTCGAACTCCACCTTTACCACCACCACGCCGAGCGGCCCGCGCGAGCCGTCGATCCGCCGCGCCATGAACAGCCCGGGCCGGCCGCTGACGTTGCCCAGCGCGAAATATTCCGACGCCGCGTTGCGCATCGCCATCCGGAAATAGGGACGAAAACGATAGTCGTGCCCGACGAAGCTGTTCGGCGTTGCCGCGTTCGATGCCGCGACGGTCAGCCCGCGCGCGTCGATCGCATAGATCACCGCCGCGCCGGTCCGCGCGGCAAGCGGCGCCAGCTTCCGGTCGAGCCGCCGCGCCGCGCCCGCATCGGTGCCGCCGGTCAGCGCATCGCGCAGGTCGCCATATTCGCTCAGCACGATCGGCAGCAGCCGGTATTTGGCCAGTTCGCTGTCGAGCAGCCGCGCCTGTTGCTGCGCGGTACGCAGTGCGGTGCCGCGTGCCTCCTCGCGGGCGTGACGGACCGTCCACGACGCGGCCGCGAGATAGAAGAGCGTCGCGATCGCCACGATCGCCAGCGGCGTCAACAGCCGGGCGTGGCGACGAAGCAGCGACATGCGTGCGGAATATCGCACCCGCGGCTGCGAAGTCACGCAGGATTTCGCGACCGCCGAACTGATCCACAGCAGAACCGCCTATAGAGTTTCGAGTTGATTCATCGTTTTACCCTATCGGCACAGCGACTTTTTGCGATCGCGCCCGTCCGCGTCATGCTGCGGACAAGCCGAGAGACACGGCAAGAGAGGACTGAATGTACAAGGATTTCAACGCGGCGCGCGGCGCCAAGGCAGCCGGGCGCACCATCGCCGTTCGCGCGCTGCTGCTGGGCGGCTCGCTGCTCGTCGCGGTGCCGGCGCTTGCTGCGCCGCTTGATCCTGTCGCCCCGCAGATGACCGGGACGAAGGAGGCTCCGGCCACGCCGTCCGTCGTCGGCTATCCCGCGATCGGCAACGGCGAGGGGACCCTGTCGGGCAAGTACAATGTCTCGCGCTGGGCCGAGGACTGGCGCGCGATGCGCGATCCGGCCAGGCGCGACGATCCGCTCGACCGGCTGAAATACCTGCCGCTGACGCAGGAAGGCGACGTGTACCTGACGCTGTCGGGCGAATTTCGCTATCGCGTGCAGGAAACCACCAACCCGGACCTGCGCGACCGCGCCGCGCAGCGGCAGGAGCGGACGCGGATCTTCGCGGGCGCCGATCTGCATCTCGGCGAGCACGTCCGCTTCTACGGCGAGCTGGCACATGCCGGCTTGTCCGGCGTCAATCTCGGCGCACCGGGCGCCAATTTGCGCAACACGCTGACGCTGCAACAGGGCTTCGGCGAGGTGAAGGGGCAAATCGGCGGCGCCGAAATCGGCGTCCGCGGCGGCCGGCAGGAATTCACCGACGGTCCCAATCTGTTGATGGCGGTGCGCGACGACCCCACGCTGCACTTCGTCCTCGACGGCGTGCGTGGCTATGTCCGCGGCAAGCGCCTGCGTGCCGACGTGTTCGACCTCAACTTCGTGAATTACGGCCGTGAGGGGCTGGGCGACGACCGTACGGACGGCGCGCGGCGGTTCAGCGGCGTGACGTTCGGCTATGTCGTGCCCAACGACTTCCTCGGCACGTCGAAGCTGTTCTTCGATCCGTTCGTCTGGCGGCTGCGCAACCGGGCCGCGGCCTGGGGGCGGCAGACCGCGCGCGAGGAGCGGATGTTCTACGGCCTGCACCTGTACGGCGACGTCGATCGCGCGACGATCGACTGGACCGTCAACTATCAGGCCGGCGACTTCGGCGATCGCAAGATCAGCGCGTGGCAGGCGTTCCTGGCGCAGACATGGCGCATCGCCAAATCGGCCGGCGCGCCGCGCGTCGGCGTCCACGTCGATTATGGCAGCGGCGGCGGCGCTGCCAGCGGGCAGGGTTCGGTGCGCACGGCGAGCGGGTTGTACGGCAACAACATCTATTACAGCTATCAGGGCTTCCTGACGCCGACCAACCTGATGGCGATCTCGCCCAACGTCACGGTGCAACCGGTCAAGAACCTGCGCGTCACCGGCGAATACACGATGGCGTGGCGCCCGAACGTGGGCGAGGCGGTCTATCGTGCCTCCGGCGCTCCCTTTGCGGGGACGCAGAACGTGGGCGGCAAGCACGTCGCGGACCTGATCCGCGCGCAGGCGATCTGGTCGGTGACGCCGCGGATCTCGTTGACCGGGCGTTACGAACACATGATGGTGAAGGACGCGCTGTCGAACGCCGGCTACAAGAACTCGGATTTCCTGGCGGGCTGGATCAGCCTGAGATTCTAGGAACATGAAGCAAGGGAGAGATACATGGCGAGTGCGCCCGACAACGGGAGCCGGTTGAAGTCCATCATCGGTGGCTCGACCGGCAATTTGGTCGAATGGTTCGACTGGTACGTCTACTCGGCGTTCACGCTGTATTTCGCACCGCACTTCTTCCCGTCCGATGATCCGACCGCGCAGCTGCTCAGCGCCGCGGCGGTCTTCGCGGTCGGCTTCGTCATGCGGCCGATCGGCGCATGGATCATGGGCATCTACGCCGATCGCAAGGGCCGCAAGGCGGGGCTGACCTTGTCGGTGACGCTGATGTGCCTCGGTTCGCTCATCATCGCCTGCACGCCCAGCTACGCGACGATCGGCATCTTCGCACCGGCATTGCTGGTGCTCGCGCGGTTGATGCAGGGCCTGTCGGTCGGCGGCGAATATGGCGCCAGCGCGACGTACCTCTCCGAGATGGCCGGCAAGTCGCGACGCGGCTTCTTCTCCGCGTTTCAGTACGTCACCTTGATCTCCGGCCAGTTGCTCGCGATCATGCTGCTGCTGATCCTGCAATCGGTGATGGACAAGCCCGCGCTGGAGGAATGGGGCTGGCGCATTCCGTTCGTGATCGGCGCGTTGCTGGCGGTGGTGGTCTTCTACCTGCGCCGCGGGCTGGCCGAGACGAACAGCTTCAAGAACGCGCATGCCGGTGATGCGCCGAAGTCGGGCTTCCTGATGCTCCTGAAGCATCACCCGCGCGAAACGGCGCTGGTGATGCTGCTCACCGCCGGCGGCACGCTCGCCTTCTATGCCTATTCGATCTACATGCAGAAGTTCCTGGTCAACACGTCCGGCTTCTCGAAGGAAGTCGCGACGCAGATCAACGCGGTGACCCTGTTCATCTTCATGCTGTTGCAGCCGGTCGCGGGCGGCCTGTCGGACAGGATCGGGCGCAAGCCGTTGATGATCGCCTTCGGCGTGGCGGGCGTGCTGTTCACCTACCCGATCTTCTCGGCGCTGGAGCATACCCGCGATGCCACGACCGCCGGGCTGCTCGTGATGGCGGCGCTGATCATCGTCACGGGCTACACCTCGATCAACGCGGTGGTGAAGGCCGAGCTGTTCCCCGCGCACATCCGCGCGCTGGGTGTCGCGCTGCCCTATGCGCTGGCCAACACGATCTTCGGCGGCACCGCCGAATATGTCGCGCTGCGCTTCAAGAAGGGCGGCTGGGAGCAGGGCTTCTACTGGTACGTCACGGTGATGATCGGCATCTCGCTGATCGTATACCTGCGGATGCGCGACACCGGGCGCGACAGCCTCATCAGCGAGGATTGAGGGGGCACTGACCGCCGGCGTCCCTGCGAAGGCAGGGACCCATAATGGTCAGGTGGCGGGCCTCGTCCGGCCCGCGCCGTCGCTGCGAGCGTGGGGATGCGGTCCGGGCCGTCCTGGTCCAGCCCCCGATCGCCTCGCTGTGTGCGCCACGACGGTCGGTACGTCTTCTCCCTCCAAAGGCGGTGACGGAGGTTTTCCTGCGGGCTTCGCAGCGCTACATCCCCGCGCATGACCGATACGCTGCTCGATCCGCTCGTCCTTCCCGACTTTCCGGCGCTCGCTCCCGAGGCGATCGCGCCCGCGCTCGACGCCGCGATCGCGCGCCATGCCGAGGCGGTGGCGAGCGTCACCCGCGACCGTCCGACCACCTTCGATCAGGCATGGCTCCCGCTCGAGCGCGCCGAGGCGGCGGTCGACGCATTGTGGTCGGCGGTGTCGCACCTGCGCGGCGTCGCCGACACGCCCGAGCTGCGCGCCGCGCACGCCGCCGGGCAGGAGAAGCTCGTGCAGCATTTCATGGCGGTCGCGCAGGATCGTGACCTCTACGATGTGCTGACCGCGCTGGAAGCCGCGCCCGCCTTCGCCGATCTGCCACAGGCCGACCGTGTCGCGGTCGAACATGCGGTGCGCGATTTCCGGCTCGCCGGCGTCGCGCTCGACGACGACGATCGCGCGCGCTTCGCGGCGATCTCGGTCGAGCTGTCGGCATTGTCGACCGAATTCGGCAGCGCGGTGCTCGACGCGACCGATGCCTGGACGTGCCACATAGCGGACGAGGCGCGGCTGGCCGGCATCTCCGCGCCCGACAAGGCGATGTTCGCCGCCGCGGCGCACGCCAAGGGGCTGGATGGCTGGCTGGTCACGCTCCAGCAGCCGAGCGTCAGCGCGGTGCTGACCTTTGCGGAGGACCGCGAGCTGCGCGCCGATGTCTATCGCGCTTATGGCACGCGCGCCTCGGATCAGGGGCCGAACGCCGGCACCTACGACAACGGCCCGCGGATCGCGCGCATTCTGGCGCTGCGGCGGGAGGCGGCGCAGCTGCTCGGTTTCACCGATCCGGTCGCGCTGTCGCTCGAAACGAAGATGGCGCCCAACGCCGGCGAGGTGCTCGCCTTCCTGCGCGATCTCGGCCACCGCGCGCGCCCCGCGGCCGAACGCGATCTGGCGGGATTGCGCGCCTTCGCCGCCGCCGAACTCGCGATCGCCGACCTGCAGCCGTGGGACGCCGGCTTCGCCGCCAACCGGCTGCGGCAGGCGCGCTATTCCGTCGATGAGCAGGAGGTGCGCGGCTATTTCCCGGTCGAGCGCGTCACGGCCGGCTGGCAGGCGCTGCTCGGGCAGTTGTTCGGGCTGACGCTCACGCGGCGGGACGACGTGCCGCTCTACCACGCGGATGCGCATTACTACGATGTCGCCGACGATGGCGGGGAGGTGTTCGCGGGGCTGTACCTCGATCTCCATGCCCGGCCCGGCAAGCGCGGCGGCGCGTGGATGGCGCAGGCGCGGCCGCGGCTGCGCGACGGCAACAACGTCCGCGTGCCGGTCGCCTATCTCGTCTGCAACTTCGCGCCGCGCGGCGACCACCAGCCGTCGCTGCTGAGCCACAGCGATGTCGTGACGTTGCTCCACGAAACCGGCCATTGCCTCCATCATCTGTTCACGCGCGTCGATCGCCCGTCGATCGCGGGGACCAGCGGGTTCGAGTGGGACGCGGTGGAGCTGCCCAGCCAGCTGATGGAGGATTTCGCCTGGGACCGCGCGGTGCTGACCGCGATGTCGGGGCATCATGAAACGGGCGCGCCGTTGCCGCCGGAACTGTTCGACCGCATGGTCGCGGCGCGACGTTTCCAGTCGGGGATGTTCATCGTCCGCCAGCTCGAATTCGCGCTGTTCGACCTGCTGCTCCATCTCGGCACGATGGGCAGCGATCCGATGGAGGTGATCGGCGCGGTGCGCAACGAGGTGGCGGTGATCCGCCCGCCCGAATGGCACCGCTTCCCGCACGCGTTCAGCCATGTCTTCGCGGGCGGTTACGCGTCGGGCTATTACAGCTATCTCTGGGCCGAGGTGCTGGCGGCGGACGGCTTCGGGCGCTTTGCCGAAAACGGGCTGATCGATCGCGCCACCGGCACCGCGCTGCGCGATGAGGTGCTGGCGCGCGGCGCGACCCGCCCGGCGGCGGACAGCTTCCGCGCGTTCCGCGGCCGCGATGCGGATCCCACCGCGATGCTGGTGCGCCACGGCCTGTTGGAGGAGGCGCGGTGAGCATCCTGATCCTCACCACCGGTGGCACGATCGACAAGCTCTATTTCGATGCGCTCAGCGAATATCAGATCGGTGACAGCGTGGTCGACCGGCTGCTGAAGACCGCGCGGGTCGCCATGCCGTTTCGGGTGCACGAACTGCTCCGAAAAGACAGTCTGGAGCTCACCGACGCGGACCGGAACGCGATTTTACGCGCCGTTTGCGACACC